>USCH01000009.1 GCA_900553175.1 uncultured Alistipes sp.
TGGCAACGCAGATGCCGTGCCGCAGCTGCCGGAGCGGTGCTTAAGCCGCAAGGCGGGAATTGTGCGGTGTTGCCTCAGGTATCAAGGTGATACCGCACCATTCTCCGCAGCATGGTCTCCGGAAAATTTCTTCACCTGTCAAAAGCCATGCCACTCTGCTTGCTTTTTATTCCGGCTGCCACTGGCGCATAATGCCCGCAAATGCGCTTGGCACCGCGTATTCCCCGTTCAGCTCCGCGCGGCTGGCCCAGACGCAGCCCTCCGGCGCCGGGCCTGCGGCTGTGCCGCAAAACCCGCTGATCTGCCAGATGCGATGGGTGAACACATGGCGGGTGCTTTGCAGCGGGGCCTGCCACTGCACACAAAGGCCAATGGCGCGCAACGCGGCGTCCAGTTCCGGTTGGGTCATGGCGGTACCCTCAAAGGCAAGGGGCTGCCACAGCCCGGCCAGCAGCCCTTTGGACGGGCGGCGCTGCAAAAGCACGCCCTGCGGCCCGGTGATCAACGCAGCCGTGACCGGCACCAGCGTTTTTTCCGGCTTAGCCGTTTTGACCGGCAGCTGTTCGGCCCGGCCTGCAGCGCGGCCCTTGCACTGAGCAGCCAGCGGGCAGACCTCGCACTTTGGCGCACCGTTGGGCAGGCAGACCAGCGCCCCCAGTTCCATCAACGCCTCGTTATAAGGGCCGGGGCATTCCTTGGGCATTTCTTCCAGCACACGGGCTGTGAACTCGCGCTTGGCGGCAGGTTTGGTAATATCGGCAGAGCTATTATCCAGCCGGGCAAATACCCGCAGCACGTTGCCGTCCACCGCCGGGGCTGGGATTCCAAATGCAATGGAGGCAATGGCCCCAGCCGTGTAATCCCCAATGCCGGGCAGAGCGCGCAGGGCGGCATAATCTGCGGGAAGCTGGCCGCCGTACTGCCGGCAGACGATCTGCGCCGCCTTTTGCATGTTGGCCACCCGGCTGTAATACCCCAGCCCCTGCCACAGCTTGCGCAGCTTGTCCGGGTCGCAGGCGGCAAGGGCGGCGGGGTCCGGCAGTTCGGCCACAAAACGCTCGTAATAGGGCAGCGCCGCCGAGACGCGGGTCTGCTGGAGCATGATCTCGCTGACCCAGATATGATATGCCGAAGGCTCCTGCCGGAAAGGCAGGAGCCTTCGATTCAGTTCAAACCATTGGATCAGCGGTTCGCTGACCGCCCCCATTAAAAACCGCCGCAGGTGCGCGGGAAGGCAATGACGTCACGGATGTTGGGGATGCCGGTGACATACATCAGCAGGCGCTCAAAGCCCAGGCCGTAACCGGCATGCTTTACGCTGCCAAAACGGCGCAGGTCCAGGTACCAGTCATAATCTTCGCGCTTCAGGCCCAGTTCATCCAGGCGGGCCAGCAGCACATCCAGGCGCTCCTCTCGCTGGGAACCGCCGATCAGCTCGCCAATGCCGGGCACCAGCATATCGGCGGCGGCAACCGTCTTGCCGTCCTCGTTCATGCGCATATAGAATGCCTTGATCTCTTTGGGGTAATCGGTAACAAACACAGGCTTTTTGAACACCTGCTCGGTCAGGTAGCGCTCGTGCTCCGTCTGCAGGTCGATGCCCCACTCGACGGGGTAGTCAAACTTGTGGCCGGACTCTTTGAGCAGCTTCACGGCGTCGGTATACGTGATGCGGCCGAAGTCATTGTCCACCACGTTGTGCAGGCGCTCGAGCAGGCCCTTGTCCACGAAGGAGTTGAAGAACTCCATCTCCTGCGGGCACTTTTCGAGCACGGTGTTGATGATGAACTTCACCATCGCCTCCATGCACTCGAGATCGTCGTCTAGGTCGGCAAACGCCATCTCCGGCTCGATCATCCAGAACTCAGCGGCGTGGCGCTGGGTGTTGGAGTTCTCGGCGCGGAACGTGGGGCCGAAGGTGTAGATGCGGCCCAGCGCCAGGGCGCCCAGCTCGCCCTCCAGCTGCCCCGAGACGGTCAGGTTGCAGGCGCGGCCGAAGAAATCCTGCGCGAAGTCGACCTTGCCCTCCCCGGTGCGGGGCGGGTTCTCCATGTCGAGCGTCGTCACCTGGAACATGGCGCCGGCGCCCTCGCAGTCCGAAGCCGTGATGATCGGGGTGTGGAAGTAGTAGAAACCGTTCTTGTTGAAATATTCGTGGATGGCGTAGGCCATGGCGTGGCGGATGCGCAGCACGGCGCCGAACGTGTTGGTGCGCGGACGCAGGTAGGCGATGTCGCGCAGGAATTCGAGCGAATGGCCCTTCTTCTGCAAGGGGTAGGTTTCGGGATCGGCCGTGCCGTAGACCTCGATCTTCGCGGCCTGGACCTCGACGCCCTGCCCCGACCCGGGCGAGGCGACCAGCCGTCCGTCGACGCGCAGACAGGCTCCCGTCGTGACGGGCTTCAGCTCCTCCTCGGCTATTTTCGAAAGGTCGACGACCACCTGGATGTTCGCCACGCACGATCCGTCGTTCAGGGCGATGAACGCCACGTTCTTGTTGCCGCGCTTGGTGCGGACCCAGCCTTTGACGACGATGTCGGTGTCCACGACGCCCGACTTCAGAATTTCCGAGATTCTCTGCGTTTTCATACGATCTGTTTTACCGATGGTATAAACTGTTTTTCCGAATTGACAAAGATAGCTTTAATTTGCGATTTGGCAAAAAAAAAAGTACCTTTGTCCGACCTACACACATGCCCGTCATGAAACGAATCATCTTGCTCGCAACCTTTCTGGCAGCGTTTTTCCCGGCTTCGGCACAGCAGTCGGGCCGCATATACCGGACCGAATCGCTACCCTACGACACGCGGCACGACGCCGAGGCGCGCAACCGCGGGGCCTCGGGGCACGTGATCGCGTTCCGGCCCGCCAGGATCGTCGACGCGGGCACGGCCGCCGTCGCCGCCCAGCAGGTCGAAATACCCTACGTATGGACCGACGGCGTGGTCTTCCTGCACCTCGAAAATCCCGGTGCGGCCTACTCGCTGTGGGTCAACGACCGTCTCGTGGCCGAGGTCGAAGATGCCGCGACGCCCGCCGACTTCGAGCTGACCGGCTGCATCCGCCAGGGCGCGAACGACATCAAGCTGCTGCTGCGCGAGAGCCGCACGCCGCAGATCGACCCCGCAGCGCTTCCCCAGCGCGAAGCCTTCGAAGGCAGCTACCTCCACTACCAGAACAAACGCTCGATCGCCGACTTCGAAATCGCCCTGGTGCCCGACACGCTGGGCCGCCAGTTCGGCATGCTCGATCTGAAGATCATCGCCCGCAACGCCTTCAACTACGACGAAACGGTCGAAGTGGGTTACGACATCTATTCGCCGCAGGGCAAGCTGCTCGACTTCAACATCCGCGAGGTCCCGATTCCGGGCCGCTCGACGGACACGGTGCGATTCAGCCCCCTGATCTACCACACCTACGAGAACAAGTGGGAGGCGACGGGCAAGAATCCCCCGCTCTACAAGGTGATGCTCTTCACGCGGCGTCAGGGCGCCTACAAGGAGTACATGCCCCTGCGCATCGGGTTCGGCAGGACCGAGCTCGTCGACGGGCGTCCGATGCGCCTGGGCCGGGAGCTCCAGTTGCGCACCAAACGCTGCAACGCCGCCGCCGACCTCAAAACCACCCGATCGCAGCTGCTCGCGCTGCGCCAGCAGGGCTACAACACCGTGACGCCCGACTATCCGCAGCCCGACTGGTTCTACGGACTGTGCGACGAACTGGGGCTCTACGTCATCGACCGGGCCGACATCCATGCGCCCGAGCGCCGCGACGACCGCCGCGTGGGAGGCACGCCGTCGAACGATCCGGCCCTCGCCGGCGAATATCTGGAGCGCGTCAAGGCGATGTATTACCGCTCGCGCAACCACACCTGCGTGGTGGCCTACGCGCTGGGCGGCGAAGCGGGCAACGGCTACTGCATGTACAAGGCCTACGAGTGGCTCAAGTCGGTCGAGCGGTCGCGCCCGGTGATCTGCGCCGACGCCGACGGAGAGTGGGACACGGACTTATAAAGGTTATAAAGGTGAACGGAGAGGGATCGCAGGACCTTTGACCTTTCGCCCCGAAGAAGATGACCCTGGAACTGCTCGTCATAGGCAAAACCGACTCGAAAGAGGTCGCCGCGCTGGTCGAAATGTACGCCCGGCGCGTGAACCGCTACTGCAAGTTCTCGATCACCGCGCTGCCCGACGTGCGCGACACGCGCAAGCTCACGCCCCGGCAGCAGGCCGCGGCCGAGGGGGCGGCCCTCCTCCGCCAGATCGGCGACGGCGATTTCGTCGTCCTTCTGGACGAGCGGGGCGAGGAGCTGCGGTCGGTGGAGCTGGCCGACTGGATGCAGCGGCGCATGAACAGCGGCGTCAAACGGCTGGTGATGGTCATCGGCGGCCCCTACGGGTTTTCCGACGAAGTGTACGCACGCTCCGATGCGCGGCTTTCGCTCTCGCGCATGACCTTCTCGCACCAGATCGTGCGGGCGATCTTCGCCGAGCAGCTCTACCGGGCCTTCACGATCCTCAACCACGAACCCTACCACCACGAATAGGATGCGCCGCCTCGGGATCATATCGTCTCTCCTCCTGCCGCTGCTCGCCGGAGCCCGCCCCGACGGCATCCCCGAGGCCGACACGACGATCGTGGTGGACCGCGTGCAGGTGACCGCCATCAAGGAGGGTCCCATCCTGCGGTCGCGCCCCGTGGCCGCCAGCGTGGTGGGCAGCCGCGACGCCGCCCGCGGGCATGTCGACGCGCTGAAGGAGCTTTCGTCGTCGGTGCCCAACTTCCATGCGCCCGACTACGGTTCGCGCATGACCTCGTCGATCTACGTGCGCGGCCTCGGCGCCCGCATCGACCAGCCCGTCGTGGGGCTCAACGTCGACAACGTTCCGGTGCTGAACAAGGACTGCTACGACACCGAGCTGGGCGACATCGAACGCATCGAGGTGCTGCGCGGCCCCCAGTCGACCCTCTACGGGCGCAACACGATGGGCGGCGTGGTCAACGTCTACACGCTTTCGCCGCTGCGCTACCAGGGCATCCGTCTTCTGGCCGAATACGGCAGCGGCCGCACGCTGCGCGCCCGGGCCTCGTCGTACAACCTGCTCGCCGACGATCTGGGCATGTCGGTGACGGGCTACTACACCCGCTCGGACGGCTTTTTCGAAAACCTCTCGACGGGCCGCAGCTGCGACTGGGAGCGGCAGGCGGGCGGCCGCTGGAAAACGCAATGGCGCAGCGACCGGGGCCTGGGCCTTGACAACACCCTTTCGCTGGCGGTGCTCGACCAGGGCGGCTACCCCTACGCCTATGCCGGCGAGGAGATCGTCCGCGACGGCGGGAGCGTCATCCGTCCGGGCGAAATCCGCTACGACGACCCGTCGTCGTACCGGCGCACGACCCTCTCCGACGGGCTCACGCTGCGCTGCGACGCCGACCGCTTCTCGTTCTCGTCGATCACAGCCTACGCGTTCTCCGACGACTGCATGACCCTCGACCAGGACTTCCTGCCCCTCTCCTACTTCACGCTCCGCCAGTCCCGGCGCGAGCATACGTTCAGCGAAGAGCTGGTCTTCCGCTCGCGCGACGAGGGCCGCTACCGCTGGATCGCCGGAGCGTTCGGATTCTACCGCCGCTCCGCGATGGAAGCCCCCGTCGTCTTCAAGGAGACGGGCATCCAGGAGCTGATCATCGACATGGCCGACCGCTACGCCCACGAGGAGGTGGTGATCGACGAGGCGGAATTTCCGTTCGACAGCCGTTTCCGCATGCCTTCGGCGGGCGGTGCGCTCTACCACGAATCGACCTTCGTCGCAGGACGCTGGCACTTCGCCGTAGGCATCCGACTCGACATCGAGCAGGCCCGCCTGCACTACCGCAGCGCCACGCGCCATGCCTGCCGCATCAGCCAGAACATCATCGCACCCTTCGCCTCCGAAGGGTCGCTGCGCAAAACCTTTTTCGAAGCGCTGCCGCGCGCCTCGGTGCTCTACGCGTTCGACGAGGGCCGCAACCTCTACCTCTCGGTGTCGAAAGGCTACAAGGCCGGAGGGTTCAACACCCAGATGTTTTCCGACGTGCTGCAAAACGCCCTGATGGAACGCATGGGCGTCTATCTTCAGAAAAACTACGACGTCGACCGCGTGGTGGGCTACCGGCCCGAAACGAGCTGGAACTGGGAGCTGGGCGGCCACTTCTCGTGCGCCGACGGTCTGGTGCGGGGCGATTTCGCCCTCTTCCGGATCGACTGCCGCGACCAGCAGCTCACGGTCTTTCCCCCGGGACTTTCGACCGGACGGATGATGACCAATGCGGGCCGCACGCGTTCGCAGGGAGCCGAAGCGGCCTTCCGGGTGCTGCCCGCCGCCAACCTCACGATCGACGCCGCCTACGGATTCACCGACGCCCGCTTCGTACGCTTCGACGACGGGCAGGAGGACCATGCGGGCCGGCGCATTCCCTTCGCACCGCGCCACACGCTCTCGGCGGGCGTCACGTGGACGATTCCGACGGGCGTCGGCTGGCTGGGCGACGTGGTGCTGCACGGAGGCGCACGCTGCGCAGGCCCCATCGAATGGAACGAAGCCAACACGCTGCGGCAGCCTTTCTACGCCCTTCTCGACGCCTCCCTGAGGCTCGAACACCGGCACTACGCCCTCGACCTCTGGTGCCGCAATGCGTGCGGCACACGCTACGACGTATTCTATTTCAAATCCATCGGCAACGAGTTCGTCCAGCGCGGACGTCCCCGCACGATGGGCATCACCCTATCCCTAAACATCGACTGACATGCTCAAGAAATTCGCACTCCCGGTCTTCGCCGCCCTCCTGCTGGGCGCCGGCTGCAACGACGACGACAACTCCTCCTCCGCCCCGTCCGGCGACAACGCTCCGCTCCGGTATTCGGGCCGTCTGGAGGTGACGCCCCAGGAGGGAAGCCCCTTCACGGCCTTCTCCGAGGAGGGGATCGTCTTCGAACTCAAACAGGACGAGGAGGGCCGTTACCTGCTTTGGATGCCCAAAATCAAGTTCGTGGCGCAGATGCCCGTCTACGTCTCGTTCGAAGTGCGCGGCATCGACCCCACGTTCGACGGGCAAGGAGGTTTCCGCTTCTCGCTCGACGAGACCGTTCCCTACCGCAACGGTGCGCCCTACGACCCCGACGGCACGGGCACCTACACGATCCGCTCGCTGGAGGGATCGAGCGCCGACGGCACGACCCTCGCGACCTCTTTCGACTGCCACTCGATGCACGTCGCCTACAGCGGAAGCAGGTAAGGGACCGAAGCCGGTCTGACGACGATTTTTGCGACAAAATCCGGCAAAGCCGGGCGGGCCGGAGCCTTCGTCCCGCGGAGGCCCGCGACTTTCAGCCGCGGCCACTCCGCAGCCTCCGCCCCGAAAACCAGAACAACCACTAAAAAACATAAAACCATGAAACCCGAATACAAACCCTTTGTCGACGAACTCATCGAACTCTGCATCAAGGAGGACATCGGCGACGGCGACCACACCTCGCTTTGCTGCATCCCTGCCGGCGAACACGGCCGCATGCGCCTCCTGTGCAAGGAGGAGGGAACCATCGCCGGCATCGAAATCGCCGAACTGGTGCTCCGCCGCCTCGATCCCGAAGTGAAATTCGAACAGCTGCTGCGCGACGGCGACCGCGTGCGGCCCGGCGACGTGGCTTTCTACGTCTCGGGGCGCCTGCGCTCGCTGCTCCAGGCCGAGCGCATCCTCCTGAACATCATGCAGCGCATGAGCGGCGTAGCGACGCAGACGGCCGTCTACGTGGCGCGTCTCGAAGGGCTGCACACCCGCGTGCTCGACACCCGCAAGACCACGCCCGGCATGCGCGTACTGGACAAGATGGCCGTGAAGATCGGCGGCGGCGAGAACCACCGCATGGGTCTTTTCGACATGATCCTTTTGAAGGACAACCACATCGACTTCGCCGGCGGCATCCGAAAAGCCATCCTCGGCGCCCGCGAATACCTCGCCGCCAAAGGCAAGCAGATCCCCATCGAATGCGAGGTCCGCACGCTGGAGGACATCGACGAAGTCTTCGCCGCGGGCGGCGTCGACCGCATCATGTTCGACAACTTCACGCCCGAACTCACGCGCGAGGCCGTGCGCAAGGTCGCCGGGCGCTGCCAGACCGAGTCGAGCGGCGGCATCACCCTCGACAACCTGCGCGACTATGCCGCGAGCGGCGTCGACTTCATCTCGGTCGGGGCGCTGACCCACCGCATCAAGTCGCTCGACATGTCGCTCAAAGCCTGCGAATGATCCATGCGCCGGCTGCTCCATACGCCGCTGGCGCTCGTCGTGCGCCGCATCGGCGTGGTCTATGCCGTGCTGCTCATCGGCCAGCTGCTCTTCTGGCTCTGGAACCGGGAGCAGCTGAGGCCGATCGGCTGGTCCGAAGCCGGAGCGCTGCTGCGCGGCGCGCTGCTCTTCGACACGGCTTCGGCGGTCTATGCCGACGGGGTGTTCGTCCTGCTGTCGCTCCTCCCGTTCCGCTTCCGCGAGCGGAGGTGGTACGGCAGCCTGCTTTTCGGCTATTACACGGTCGTCAACTTCGTGCTCGTCGTCGCTCTGAACCTCGCCGATGCGGTCTATTTCCGCTATGCGCAGAAACGCTTCACGGCCGACGAAATCTTTTTCGCCGACAACGACAACTCGCTGCTGCTCGCCGGTAAATTCGCCCTCGAAAGCTGGCCGCTGCTCCTTGCCGCAGCGGCTCTGACCGCCCTGCTCGTATGGGGCTACGGCCGGCGCATACGCCCCCGGCCGATCCTGCACGGCCGGAGCTTCTATGCGGCGAACACCGCTGTGTTCGCACTGGCCGCGGGACTCTGCGTCGCCGGCATGCGGGGCGGATTCACCCGTGCCACGCGCCCCGTCACCCTCTCCAACGCCACGCTCTACACCCCCGATCCGGCCCGGGCCAACCTCATCCTGAGCAATCCGTTCTGCCTGCTGCGAACGGTCGGCCACGCAGGCCGGACCCGCTTCCGCAAGGATTTCATCGACGAGGAGCTGCCGCGCCTCTTCACGCCCGAACACCGTCCCGATGCCGGCACGCCGCGCCTCGTGCTGCCCGACCGCAACGTGATGATCTTCATCATGGAGAGCATGTCGGCCGAGCACTCGGCCCACCTGCGGCCCGACCTCTACGCCGACCTCCTCGAAAAGGGCTTCACGCCCTTTCTCGATTCGCTCATGCGCGAGGGTCTCACGTTCCGCCGCATGTACGCCAACGGCACGCGCTCGATCCAGGCCATGCCCTCGATTCTGGGGAGCATTCCCTCGTTCAGGACCCCATTCGTGCTGATGCCCCAGTCGCTGGGGCCGAGCCGCCAGCTGCCGGCCATGCTGGCCGACCGGGGCTATTCGACGCTCTTTTTCTGCGGATCGGAGCGCGGTTCGATGGGCTTCGGCGCCTACGCCCGCTCGGCGGGCATCGAGCGTCTGGTGAGCCGCGAAGATTACGAAGCGGCCCACGGCACCGGCGACTTCGACGGCTACTGGGGCATCTGGGACGAGGAGTTTCTGCAATTCGCGGGCGAGGAGCTCGGCAAGGCCGCCGAACCCTTCTTCGCCACCCTCTTCACCCTCTCGGCCCACCACCCGTTCGTGGTGCCCGAGCGTTACGCCGCCCTCCTGCCCGAGGGCTACACGCGCATCCATCGGGGCGTGGCCTACGACGACATGGCGTTCCGCCGCTTCTTCGAACGCTTCGGCCGCGAGGAGTGGTTCCGGCGCACGATCTTCGTCTTCGTCGCCGACCACGTATCGTCCGAAAAGTTCGCCCCAGCGACCCGCGAATACCCCGGCAACATGCACATCATGGGCTTCCTCTACACGCCCGACGGAGCCTTGCGGGGCGAGATCGGCGAGGTGACCCAGCAGCTCGACCTCATGCCCACGCTGCTGGGCCTTCTGGGCAACCGCGAGCCTTATTTCGCCTTCGGCCGCGACGTGCTCGGCGAACCCCGGCGCCCGGCGTGGTCGGTAAGCTACGACGGACGCTTCCGGGCTCTGGAAGAGACCCGGGCCCTCTCTTTCGACGACAGCACCCCGCCCCCGCCCGCCGCCGACACGGCCGAACTGCGTCTGCGGGCGCTCGTGCAGCAATACTACACCCGGACCGAACGCAAAAATTACACGATCGATGATTGAGTTCAAACCTTTGCGTCTGCAAGACCGGGCGACGATCGAACGCTACACACTGCCCTCGCGGATCCGCAACTGCGACCTGGCATTCGCCAACATGTACTGCTGGCAAGGGGTCTATCAAAGCGCCTGGGCCGAAACGGAGGGGTTTCTGTCGATCCGCTTCCACATCGACGGCGGGACGCAGCTCGGCTACATGCAGCCCGTCGGGCCCGAAGAGTTCTCGCGGATCGTTCCGGCCCTGGAGGAGGATGCCCTGCGCCACGGGCAGCGCCTGCGGCTCGTCGGAGTGACGGACGAAGGCCGCGAGGAGCTCCGCCGGGCCTTTCCCGAGCGTTTCGCATTCGACTCGGAGCGTTCGCGGGAGGATTACATCTACGACGCCGGAGCGCTGCGCACGCTTCCGGGCCGCCGCTACCAGCCCAAGCGCAACCACTTCAACCGTTTCGCGGCCCTGTATCCCGACTACCGCTACGAAGAGCTGACCCCCGGCCGTCTGGACGAGTGCATGACCCTCGAACGCCAGTGGCGCCGCATGCACGAGGGGCACGCGTCGGAGCTCTGCGCCGAACAGCACGCCATGCAGCGGGCGTTCGAACATTTCGACGAACTGGGGCTGCGCGGAGGCTGCCTCTACGCGGACGGGCGGCTGGCAGCCTTCACCTACGGTTCGGCGGTCAACGACCATACGTTCGTGACGCACGTCGAAAAGGCCGACACGACGTTCGAGGGGGCTTTCACAGCCATCAACAAGCTCTTTGCGGAGCATCTGCCCGAGCGGTTCACGCTCATCAACCGCGAGGAGGACCTGGGCATCGAGGGCCTGCGCCACGCCAAACTCTCCTACCATCCGGTCGAACTCCTGCACAAATACACGGCGATCCGGCTCCGGCCCGACGAATCGGCCTGCAAGAGATTGTGGCAAAGGGCATTCGACGACGAGGAGCCGTTCATCGACTCGTTCCTCGTCCGCCACTACGACCCGCGGCGCATGCTCTCCGCCGAGCGGGAGGGCCGTCTGGCGGCCATGCTCCATCTCATCCCGTTCGAAAGCGAAGCGGGCCGCACGACCTACCTCTACGGCGTGGCGACCGACCCCGATTTCCGCGGCCGGGGCCTTGCCTCGCAGCTTGTCGCACAGGCCGTCGAGCTGTGCGACCGACGCGGCGACGATGCCGTCATCCTGATTCCCGCGCCCGGCAACGCACGCCTGCGCGACTTCTATGCCCGCTTCGGATTCTCGGGCTCCGTGCCGACGGAGTTCCGCACGCCCGACGGCTTCGACTTCGGCACGGGCGACCCGGCTGCCGACCGGGCCATGATCCGCCGCCGCACTCCCGACGCACCGCTGCCCGAACGGCTGACCTGCACCGCAAGCCGCCGACCTGCACCGCTGACCCGCTGACCCGCCGACCTGCACCGCTGACCCGCCGACGCAACCGCCGCACGGTTCCGACAAAAAAGCCCGGCCGAAAGGCCGGGCCCGCTCTTTGCAGAGGCCGGGTATCTACTTCATTTTGCGCAGGAAACACTCGATCGTGTTCTCCATCAGACAGCAAATGGTCATGGGCCCCACACCGCCGGGCACGGGCGTGATGACCGACGCCTTCGGTTCGATGGCGGCGAAATCGACGTCGCCGCACAGCTTGCCCGTCGCGGGATCGCGGTTGACCCCCACGTCGATGACCACGGCACCCTCGGCCACCATGTCGGCCGTGACGAACTTCGGCCGGCCGATCGCCACGACGAGGATTTCGGCCCGGCGCGTCACCGCCCCGAGGTCGCGCGTACGGCTGTGGGCCACGGTGACGGTGGCATTTTCATCCATCAGCAGTTTCGCCACCGGCAGCCCCACGATGTTGCTGCGTCCGACGACGACCGCCTCGCGCCCCGCAATGTCGACCCCCGCCGCCTTGAGCATCTTGATGATTCCCTTGGGCGTGCAGGGCAGCGTGCAAGGCTGTTTCTGCCACAGCGCCGCCACGTTGAGCGGATGGAAGCCGTCGACGTCCTTCGCCCGGTCGATGGCAGCGATCACGCGATCCTCGTCGATATGCCGGGGCAGCGGCAGCTGCACCAGAATGCCGTCGACCTCCTCGTCGGCATTCAGACCGGCGATGATCGAGAG
Organism: uncultured Alistipes sp.; assembly: GCA_900553175.1. GTDB lineage: Bacteria > Bacteroidota > Bacteroidia > Bacteroidales > Rikenellaceae > Alistipes. Next base: position 12,305 of record USCH01000009.1, read on the forward strand.
CAGCTCCTCCTCCGTCGTCTCCGCAGGCTTGCGGATCGTCGTGTTGCGGATGCCCACCTCGGCCGAAGCCTTGGCCTTGCCCGTCACATAGCTCACGCTCCCGGGGTCGTCGCCCACCAGAATCACCGCCAGATGGGGCACACGCCCGTATTTCGCAGGGAAAGCGGCCACCTCCGCCGCCATGCCGGCCTTCAACCGGGCCGAAAGTTCTTTACCTGAAATAATCATAATCCCAAAAATATCCGCAAAAACATCCTTTTGTCGCCTCCGGCGGCTCTTTGAGCCGCGCGGGCCGCAGCCTCTGCCCCGCGGAGGCCCGCCATGCGTGCCCCGCAGGCTGCGTCCGAAAACCTTGCCGGCAGAGCGGGCCGGTTTTGCGGACTAACATAATTTTTTCACTCCTCCAGCGCCCAGTGCCCGATGTCGCTGCGGTGGAAGAGGTTGCCGCAGTCGATGCGCTCCACGTCGGCGAGCGCCCTTTCGCGCGCCTCGGCCAGCGTAGCCCCCCGCCCCACGACGAAGAGCACCCGGCCGCCGGCCGTCACCACACGGTCGCCGTCGAAGCGGGTGCCCATATGGTAAACAGTCCCCTCGACGCTATCCAGCCCCTTGATTTCATGGCCCTTTTCGTACTCCCCGGGGTAGCCTTTCGACGCCAGCACGATGCCCAGCGTCGCGAAGTCGTGCCACTCCAGCTGCGCGTCGCGCCCGTCGGCCACGGCGCAGAAGATGTCCACGATGTCGCTCTTCAGACGCGGCAGCACCACTTCGGTCTCGGGATCGCCGAAACGGGCGTTGAACTCGATCACCTTGATCCCCTGCGCAGTCTTCATCAGGCCGCCGTACAGAACCCCTTCGAACGGGCACCCTTCGGCCGCCATCGCATCGGCCACGGGCTGCATGATCCGTTCCAGCGCGAATTTTTCGTCCTCGGCCGTGATGAACGGCAGCGGCGAATAGGCCCCCATGCCGCCCGTGTTGGGACCCCGGTCGCCGTCGTAGGCGCGCTTGTGGTCCTGCGCCAGCACCATGGGCCATACCCTGCGGCCCGAGACGAAGCACAGCAGCGAAAACTCGGGGCCCTCCAGATAATCCTCCACCACGACCTTGCCCCGGCCGAACCGGTCGTCGAGCAGCATGTCGCGCAGCGCCGCATCGGCCTCTTCGAGGTTCTGCGCGATGACGACCCCCTTGCCGGCGGCCAGGCCGTCGTACTTCAGCACCGCCGGGAACGGGCGCCCGGCCACGTAGGCGCGCGCGGCGTCATAGTCGTCGAAAGCGCGGAATCCGGCCGTCGGGATGCCGTATCGGGCCATCAGACATTTGGCGAACTCCTTCGACGACTCGATGCGGGCTGCCGCCCGCGTCGGGCCGAAGATGCGCAGCCCCGCAGCCTTGAACGCGTCGACCGCACCCGCGGCCAGCGCCGCTTCGGGCCCCACGACCGTGAGACCGATCCCCTCGGCGAGGGCGAAGTCGCGCAGCCGTTCGATCTCGGTCTCGCGGATGGCCACGCATTCGGCCTGCCGCGCGATGCCCGCATTGCCGGGAGCGCAAAATATCTTATCGACCTGCGGCGAACGCGTCAATGCGTCGACGATGGCGTGCTCGCGGCCGCCCGAACCGATGACAAGTACCTTCATAGAATCAATGTTTGAAATGGCGTTCGCCCGTGAAACACATGGCTATGCCCTTTTCGTCGGCCTTGCGGATCGAATCCTCGTCGCGCACCGATCCGCCCGGCTGCACGATGGCCCCGACGCCGTATTCGGCCGCAAGGGCCACGCAGTCGTCGAAGGGGAAGAACCCGTCCGAAGCCAGCACCAGCCCTTCGGCGAACCCGGCGGCGCGCGCCTGCTTCAGGGCGATCTCGGCCGAGCCGACGCGGTTCATCTGCCCGGCGCCGACGCCTAAGGTGCGGCCATCCTTGACGACAACTATTGCGTTGGACTTCACGTGCTTGACGATCCGCCAGCCGAAATTGAGGTCGGACAGCTGCGCCTCCGTGGGTCTCTTCGCCGTGACGCACATATCGGCCGCGACGGCTTTCGTAGCGACGTCGAGCTGCTGCACCAGCAGACCGCCGTTGACGCTGACGTATTGCTTCGGCGCCCCCTCGCTGCGCGACATGTCGACCTCCAGGAGGCGCAGGTTCTTCTTCGCGGAGAGCACCTCCAGAGCCTCCTCGTCGAACTTCGGCGCCATAATGATCTCCAGAAAGACGGGTTTCATCGCCTCGGCCATCCGGCGCGTGACGGTGCGGTTGGTGGCCACGATGCCGCCGAAGATCGACACCCGGTCGGCCTCGTAGGCTTTCGTCCAGGCATCGAGACCGTCTTCGCCCACGGCCGCGCCGCAGGGATTCATGTGCTTGAGACCCACGCAGAACGGAGCGTCGAACTCGCGCACGATGCAGAGCGCCGCATTGGCATCCTGTATATTATTGTAAGACAACTCCTTGCCACCCAGCTGCCGGGCGAAAGCGAGCGAATAGGGCACAGGGCCGCCCTCGCGGTAGAACTTGGCCGACTGGTGGGGGTTCTCGCCGTAGCGCAGCGGCTGCACGAGGTCGAACTCCAGAAACAGCTTCTCGCCGAGCCCCGCCTGCGCCCGCATGTAGGCGGCGATCATGGCGTCGTACTGCGCCGTATGGGTGTAGGCCTTGGCCGAGAGACGCAGCCGGGTGGTCTTTTCGGTATTGCCCGCAGTGCGTATCTCGTTCAGAATCTGCGCATAGTCGTCGGGGTCGCACACCACCGTCACGTCGGCCCAGTTCTTGGCCGCCGAGCGCAGCATCGAGGGGCCGCCGATGTCGATGTTCTCGATGGCCTCCTCCATCTTCACGCCGGGCCGCGCGATCGTCTCGCGGAACGGGTAGAGGTTGACGCACACCAGGTCGATGAAGCCGATGCCGTTCTCTTTCAGCGCCTCCACGTGCGCCGGATCGTCGCGGCGGGCCAGCAGGCCGCCATGCACCTTGGGATGCAGGGTCTTGACGCGGCCGTCGCAGATTTCGGGGAATCCCGTCACATCGCTGATATTGATCACCTCCACGCCGCTCTCGCGCAGCAGTTTCATCGTGCCGCCCGTGGCGATCACCTCCCAGCCGGCCTCGCGCAGGCCCCGGGCGAACTCCACGACGCCCCGTTTGTCGCTTACACTGACTAAAGCTCGCATAACTGTTTTTTTAATATTTGATCGATTGTTTCCACATACAACGGATGCTCGACGGCATGCACCAGCGCCTCCAGCTCGGCCAGATCATTTCCGTGGTATTCGAATGCCCGCTGGGCGATGATCGGCCCGCCGTCGAGCGTGGCATCGACCCGATGGATCGTCACACCGAAGACCTTCACGCCGTAGTCCAGCGCCTGTTCGATGGCATGGGCCCCGCGAAAGGCCGGCAGCAGCGACGGATGCACGTTGACGATCCGCCCGCCGTAGGCCTCCAGCAGCGTGTCGCCCACGATGCGCATGTAACCGGCCAGGCAGACCAGCTCCACGCCCGCAGCGTCGAGCCGGGCGACGATTTCGCGCTCGTAGTCGGCCTTCGAGGCGTACTCCCGGGGCGAAAAAGCGAAACACTCCACCCCGTGCGCCGCAGCCCTTCCGACCGCCCGGGCTCCGGGCCGGTCGCAGACCGCGAGCGCCACGCGCGCATCCAGCACGCCCCGCTCGCACGCCCGGACGATGGCTTCGAAATTGGTTCCCTCGCCGCTGGCGAATACCGCGATCCGGTGCATCGCCCTACCGGATCGAGACACCCGGGGTGTCGGTTACGCGTCCGATGACCGAGGCCCGTTCGCCTGCCGCCGCGAGAATTTCGATGGCCCGCGGCGCCTCGGCGGCGTCCATGGCCACGACCATGCCGATGCCCATGTTGAAGATGTTGAACATCTCGCGGTGGGGCACCCGGCCGTACTTTTCGAGGAAGCGGAAGACGGGAAGAATCTCCCACGAGCCCTCCTCGATTTCGATGCCCTGGCCTTCGCGCAGGATGCGCGGGATGTTCTCGTCGAACCCGCCGCCCGTGATGTGGCTGATGCCGTGGACGTCGCATCGGCGGATCACTTCGAGCATCTGCTTCACGTAGATCTTCGTCGGCGTGAGGAGCACCTCGCCCAGCAGGCTGTCCGACAGCTCGGCATAGCTCTCATGCAGGTTCAGCCCGTTGTCGGAGACGATCTTGCGCACCAGGCTGAAGCCGTTGGAGTGCACGCCGCTCGACGCCACGCCGACCAGCACGTCGCCCGCCGCGACTTTCGAACCGTCGATCAGGCGTTTCCGCTCGACCACACCCACCGTGAAACCGGCGATGTCGTATTCGCCCTCGGTGTACATGCCCGGCATCTCGGCCGTCTCGCCGCCGACCAGGGCGCACCCGGCCCGGCGGCATCCCTCGGCGACGCCCGCCACGATGGCCTCGATCTTCTTGGGTTCGTTGCGGCCCACGGCCACGTAATCGAGGAACAGCAGCGGCTCGGCTCCCTGCGCCAGCACGTCGTTCACGCACATGGCCACGGCGTCGATGCCGATCGTGTCGTGCTTGTCCATCTCGAACGCCAGCTTGAGCTTGGTGCCCACGCCGTCGGTGCCGCTCACCAGCACGGGGTCCTCGACCTTCAGCGCCCCCAGGTCGAACATGCCGCCGAAAGCGCCGATGTTGCCCATCACGCCCGGACGCGCCGTCGAAGCCACGTGTTTCTTGATGCGCCGCACCACTTCGTATCCGGCTTCGAGGTTCACGCCGGCCTTTTCATAACTTTCTGCCATCGTGGAAAGGAATAATTTTTAATTCTTAATTTTTCATTTTTAATTTCAGAACTTTCCGTCCTTGTTGGCCTCCTCGCGGGCGGTGTAGAGCGTCGTCGGGTAGCGCCCCGTGAAGCAGGCCGTGCAGAGTTCGCTGCGCCCGCCCGCCCGGAAGAGGGCCCGTTCGGAGAGGAACGCCAGCGTGTCGCATCCGATTTCGCGCCGCACGCCCTCGACATCCAGCCGGGCCGCGATCAGCTCGTCGTAGGTCGACGTGTCCACCCCGTAGAAGCAGGGGTCGGTCATCGGCGGCGAAGCGATGCGCATGTGCACCTCCGTGGCTCCCGCATCGCGCAGCATGCCGACGATGCGCCGCGAGGTGGTGCCCCGCACGATCGAGTCGTCGATCAGCACGACCCGTTTGCCCCGCACGATCGAGCGCACGGCCGAAAGTTTCATCCTCACGCCCTTTTCGCGCATCGCCTGCGACGGCTGGATGAACGTCCGGGCGATGTACTTGTTCTTGATGAGCCCCATTTCGTAGGGCAGGCCGCTCGCCTCGGCATAACCCATCGCGGCGCTCAGGCTCGAATCGGGAACGCCCACCACGATGTCGGCCTCGGCCGGAGCCTCCTCGCAGAGCAGCCGCCCCGACTCCTTGCGGAAAGCATGGACGTTGCAGCCCTCGATGTCGCTGTCGGGACGGGCGAAATAGATATACTCCATGGAGCACATCTGCCGCCGCTTGTACTGCGAATAATCGGTCGACCGCAAACCGTGGTCGTCGATGGTCACGACCTCGCCCGGCTCGACGTCGCGGACGAACTCGGCCCCCAGCACGTCGAACGCGCAGGTCTCGCTCGAAACGACATAGCCGTCGCCCAGCCGTCCGATGGAGAGCGGCCGCAATCCGTACTTGTCGCGGCAGGCGTAGATGCGGTTGGCCGTCATCACCACGAATGCGAAGGCCCCTTCGAGCATGTTCAGCGCATCGATGATGGCATGGATGCGCGGCCGGTCGCGGTATTTGGTCTCCTTCTTGATGAGGTGGGCGAACACCTCGCTGTCGGACGACGACTGGAAAAGGCTGCCCTTGTTCTCGAGGTAGTCGCGCAGCTGCCGGGAGTTGACGATGTTGCCGTTATGCGCCAGAGCGAAGTCGCCCGTATTGTGCCGGAACAGGAAGGGCTGGACGTTCTCGATGCCGCTGCCGCCGGCCGTCGAATAGCGCACGTGGCCGATGGCCATGCTGCCGGTCAGCGTCGCCAGTCCGGGTTCCTTGAAGACCTCGGTCACCAGCCCCTCGCCCTTGATGCGGCGAAGACGGCCGCCGGCGTCGGCGCAGACGATGCCGCACCCCTCCTGACCGCGGTGCTGCAAGGCGTGCAGCCCGTAGTAGGCGATCGTCGAGGCATCGGGCACCCCGTAGACCCCGAACACGCCGCACTCCTCGTGCAGCTCCCTGTCGAGCATCGGATTCTCCATCTCTACTCCGTGATTTTGCGCAGTCGGGCGAGAATCTCCTCGTAAGCCTCGCGCACCTTGCCCAGATCGCGGCGGAAACGGTCCTTGTCGAGTTTCTCGTTGGTCGAGGCATCCCACAGCCGGCACGTGTCGGGCGACACCTCGTCGGCCAGCACGATCTCGCCGTCCGACGTCTTGCCGAACTCGATCTTGAAGTCGATGAGACGGATGTTCATCTTCGCGAAAAGCCCCTTGAGCACCTCGTTGATCCGGGCGGTCATTTTGTAGATGGTCTCCAGCTCCCCATAGGTCGCGGCACCCAGCGCCACGGCGTGGTGGTCGTTGATCAGCGGGTCGCCCAGCTCGTCCTTCTTGTAGCAGATGTCGAAGATCACGTTCGAAGGCTCGGTGCCCTCCTCAATGCCCAGACGCTGGGCCATCGAACCGGCGATGACGTTGCGCACGATGACCTCCAGCGGAATGATCGACACCTTGCGGCAGAGCTGGTCGCGGTCGTTGAGCGTCTCGACGTAGTGGGTCTTCACGCCGGCCTTTTGCAGCTCCTTGAAGATCAGGGTCGAAATGGCGTTATTCAGCACGCCCTTGTTTTCGATCGTGGCCTTCTTCACGTTGTTGAACGCCGTGGCGGCATCCTTGTAGTGGATGATGATCTTGTCGGGATCGTCGGTCAGGAAGACCTGTTTTGCCTTGCCCTCGTAGAGCATTTCGAGCTGTTTCATGGTTTGAGTATGTTTGGAATTTATTTTTTTCTGAAATAGTCGACTGCGTTCGCGAACAGGTCCTGGAGCTTGTTGCCCGCGATGTTCTTGTAGAGGTTCTCCTCCCAGCGCTCCGTGTGGCCCATCTTGCCCAGAATGCGGCCGTCGGGCGAGAGGATGCCCTCGATGGCGTAGGACGATCCGTTGGGGTTCCACGGCGCCGCGGCGGTAGGCTCGCCGTCGGGCCCCGCATACTGGAAGGCCACCTGACCGGCCGCGAAGAGTTCGCGGGCCAGCTCCTCGCCGACCACGAACTTGCCCTCGCCGTGGCTCACCGCGATGCTGTGCAGCTCGCCCGGACGGAAGCCCGCCAGCCACGGCGACGCCGCGGAGGCCACACGCGTGGTCACCACCTGCGAGATGTGGCGGTTGATGTCGTTGCGGAAGAGCGTTGGCGACTGCCCGGTCACCATGCCCAGACGGCCGTAGGGCAGCAGGCCCGACTTGACCAGCGCCTGAAAACCGTTGCAGATACCCAGAATAAGGCCCCCACGGTCGAGCAGCGCATGGATCGCATCGCGTATCTTGGCGTTGTTGAGCACGTTGACGATCAGTTTGGCGCTGCCGTCGGGTTCGTCGCCGGCAGAGAAGCCGCCGCTCAGCACCAGGATGTGGCAGCGGTCGATATGCTCTTTCATCCGGTCGATCGAACGCAGGATGTCGTCGCCCGCCAGGTTGCACAGCACGCTCGTGGTCACCTCGGCGCCCGCCCGGCGGAACGCTTTGGCCGTGTCGTAGTCGCAGTTCGTGCCCGGGAAGACGGGCAGGTAGGCCACCGGATGCTCCGCGGCCTCGCCCGGATAGGGAGCAAAGCCCGTGCGGGGCTCGGCCGTCATCACCTCGGCCCGGTTGTCGCCCTTGTCGGGGTAGACAGTGGCGAACTTTTCGGTATTGGCGCGGTAGAGCTCGTCGAGCGGCAGACGCACGCCGTTCACGGTCAGCGCACTGTCCTCCACCGTCTCGCCCAGGAGCTCCGCCGCCGCGAAGTCCAGCTCGCCCGCCGCCTCCACGACGATCGAGCCGTAGGCATATTCGTAGAGCTTCGCCTCGTCCATCGTCACCGCAGCGCCTACCTCGTTGCCGAAGGCCATCTTGGCCAGCGCCTCGCCCACGCCGCCGAAGCCCGCCGACCAGGCCGAAACGATCCGCCCGGCTTCGATCTGCCCGCTGACGAACGCGAAGTTGCGCTTGAGCTGTTCCGTGTCGGGCATGAAGTTTTCGCGGGGGGTGTGGCGGACGAGATAAATCTTGTGGCCCGGCGCCTTGAACTCGGGCGAGATGACCCGGCGGGCGTCGACCGTCGTGATGCCGAAAGCCATCAGCATCGGCGGGACGTTTATGTCCTGAAAAGTCCCCGACATCGAGTCCTTGCCGCCGATCGACGGCAGTCCCAGCTCGACCTGCATGCGCAGCGCCCCCAGGAGGGCCGCCAGCGGCTTGCCCCACGTGCGGGCGTCGCCCGTCATGCGTTCGAAATACTCCTGATAGGAGTAGCGCATCCGCTCGTAGCGGCCGCCTGCGGCCACCACCTTGGCAGCCGCCTCGACCACGGCATAGGCCGCACCGTGATAGGGGCTCCACGACGCGATCGAGGGGTTGTAGCCGAAAGCCATGACGCTGGCCGTGTCGGTGTAGCCGTCGACGGGGAGCTTCTGCACCGACACCTGCGTCTCGGTGCGCTGCGTGCGGCCGCCGAAAGGCAGCAGCACGGTCGAACGTCCGATCGTCGAGTCGAACATCTCGACAAGACCGCGCTGCGAGAGCACGTTGCAGTCCCCGAGGTTGTTCGCGAAGCGCCCGGCAAGATCGTCGCCGGCGATTTCGCGGGCGAACGGATCGCGCCCGTCGACCTCCCCGATGCGTGCCTCGGCAAAGTGGCGCGCTCCGGCCGAGTCGATGAACCCGCGGCTCAGGTCGACCACCTTGCGCTCGCCATAAAACATCCGCATGCGGCCCGAATCGGTGACATCGGCCACCTCCACCGCCTCGATGTTCTCCTCGCGGCAATAGTCCATGAATGCGGCGACGTCCTTCGGCTCGACGACCACGGCCATGCGCTCCTGCGACTCGCTGATGGCCAGCTCCGTGGCGTTCAGACCGCTGTATTTGGTCTTCACGCGGTCGAGGTAGATGTCCAGCCCGTCGGCCAGCTCGCCGATGGCCACGCTCACGCCTCCGGCTCCGAAGTCGTTCGACTTCTTGACGAGACGCGTCACTTCCGGCCGGCGGAACAGCCGCTCCAGCTTGCGCTCCTCGGGAGCGTTGCCCTTCTGCACCTCGCTGCCGCACGTCTCGAGCGAATGCGCGTCGTGCTCCTTCGACGAACCCGTCGCGCCGCCGATGCCGTCGCGCCCCGTGCGGCCGCCCAGCATGATGATCCGATCGCCCGGAACGGGCCGCTCGCGCCGCACGTTTTCGGCCCTGACGGCCCCGACGACGGCCCCGACCTCCAGCCGCTTGGCCACGTAGTTTTCATGGTAGACCTCGCGCACGTGGGTCGTGGCCAGGCCGATCTGGTTGCCGTAGCTCGAATAGCCCGCCGCGGCCTTCTTCGAAATGACGCTCTGGGGCAGCTTGCCCGGAAGCGTCTCGCTCACCGGACGGTAGATGTCGCCCGCACCCGTCACGCGCATGGCCTGGTAGACGTAGCTGCGGCCCGACAGCGGGTCGCGGATGGCGCCGCCCAGACAGGTCGATGCACCGCCGAACGGTTCGATTTCGGTCGGGTGGTTGTGGGTCTCGTTCTTGAATTGCAGGAGCCAGCGCTCCGGCGCCCCGTCGACATCCACGTCGACGTAGACCGAGCAGGCGTTGTTTTCGTCGCTCACCTCCAGATCGTCCAGCAGTCCGCGCTGCCGCAGGTAGCGGGCGCCGATCGTGGCCAGGTCCATCAGGCACAAACTCTTGTGCTCGCGCCCCAGTTCCCGGCGGATGCGCAGGTAGAGGGCCAGCGAATCCTCCAGTTCGTCCTTGAGGAACGACTCCTCGACGGCGATGTCCGTCAGTTCGGTGGTGAAGGTCGTGTGGCGGCAATGGTCGCTCCAGTAGGTGTCGAGGATGCGCAGCTCCGTCTCGTAGGGATCGCGCCCCTCCTCCCGGAAGTAGCGCACCACCTCGCGCAGGTCGTCGGCGTTCATCGCCAGCCCCCACGCCTTACAACAGCCTTGCAGGGCGGCATCCGCCAGGTCGCGGAAACCCTCCAGCACCCCGACGGGCTTCACCTCGGCCTGCTCCTGCTCGTTCAGCACGGCGAGGTCCTTCTCGCGGGCCTCCACGGCATTGATATAATAATGGCGTATTTTCGCCAGCGTCTCCTCGCTCACCGAGCCGTCGAACACGAGCAGCTTCGACGAACGGATGCGGACGTCGGCCGCAGGGTCGATGAGCCGCACGCAGTCGACGGCCGAAGCGGCCCGCTGGTCGAACTGCCCCGGCAGGAACTCGACGGCGATGCAGCGGCATCCCGTCAGATCGCAAACGTCGCTCACACGGTCGGTGACGATCTCGCCGAAGACCGTATAGCGGCTCTTTTCGAGCAGCTCCTCGCTGAAGCCGAACAGATCGTAAACGTTCAGCAGGCGCAGCGTCCCGAGCGAAAGTCCCAGATTGGCGTTCAGCTCGCTGCGCAGGCTCTCCGCCTCGACCCGGAAGCGGGGAAGTTTTTCGACGTAAATACGGTGGTTCTTCATATCTTCTTCTTTCATCGTTTCCCGAATTTTCCGGCCCAGCGCGCGGCATACTCCGCGGCGGTCATCCCCACGAAGGTGATGTGGCCCATCTTGCGCCGGGGGCGGCTCTCCGTCTTGCCGTAAAGGTGGACGTAGACGCCCTCGCCGCCTTCGGCCCCGATCCGCCGCGCCGCCTCGAGGTCGCGGCCCAGAATGTTCTTCATGACCGTCGGCCGCAGCAGGCGGGGCTCCTCCAGCGGCAGGCCGACGAGGTAGCGAACCAGCTCGCGGTACTGGTTGGTCGAGCAGCCCTCGATGGACCAGTGGCCCGAATTGTGGGGGCGCGGCGCCATTTCGTTGAACCAGAAGCGGTCGCCCCGGACGAAGAGTTCGACGGCCAGAATGCCCGTATAGCCGCACCCGCGCATGAAGCGTTCGCCCGTCCGGCGCATGCGCGCCTCCAGTTCGGGCGCGAGCCCCTCGGCCGGCACGAAGCAGAGGTCGAGGATGCCGTCGCGGTGGACGTTGCGGCCCACGGGGAAGGTGACGATCCGTTCGCGGTCGGCCACCATCACCAGGCTGGCCTCGTAATCGAAGTCGACGAACGCCTCCAGGATGCAGGGCGCGGAGAGCAGCGGCAGCGCCTCCGCGAGCTCCTCCTCCGAGCGCAGCACCCGCTGGCCGTGTCCGTCGTAGCCCAGCGTGCGGGTCTTCAGCACGCACGGGAAGCCGATCTCGCGCAGCGCGGCGCGCAGCGACGCCTCGTCGCCGACGGCCCGGTATTCGGGCGTCGCGAAGCCGTGGGCGCGGGCGTTCTCCTTCTCGCGCAGGCGGTCCTGCGAATCGTACAAAGGTTCGAAACCCTGCGGGATATTGTATTTTTCAGCCAGCGGGACGAGCACTTCGCCCGGCACGTTCTCGAATTCGTAGGTCACGGCGTCGCACTGCCGGCACAGCCTCTCCAGCGCCGCGGCATCGTCGTAGGGCGCCACGATCCGCCCGTCGCACACGGCAAAGGCCGGGGCGTCGGGCGCAGGGTCGAGCGCCACGGTCCGCACGCCCAGTTTGCGCGCCTCCCCGGCGATCATCAGCCCCAGCTGGCCCCCTCCTATGATTCCGATCGTCTTCATGCTAAAGTTCGGCGTTCAGCACGTCGGCGGTCTGCTTCGCGCGGAACGCAGCGAGCTTTTCCGCCAGCGCGTCGTCCTGCAAAGCCAGGATCGACACGGCGATCAGGGCGGCGTTCTTCGCGCCGTTGATGGCCGTGGTGGCCACCGGCACCCCGGCAGGCATCTGCACGATCGACAGCAGCGAATCGAGCCCGTTCAGAGCCCGCGACTTGACGGGCACGCCCACCACCGGCAGCGTCGTCATCGACGCGACCATGCCCGGCAGATGCGCGGCGCCCCCGGCTCCGGCGATGATGACGCCCAGCCCCCGCCGGCGCGCCGTCTTGGCGTATTCGCACAGCAGGTCGGGCGTGCGGTGGGCGCTCACGACCCGTTTCTCGCAATCGACGCCGAACTCCCCGAGCGTCCGCACGGCATCGGCCATCACTTCCCAGTCGCTCACCGAGCCCATAATCACACCGACTTTCATATCTTCCTTGGTTTTATGCAAAGCAAGACCGCCAGGGCGTGCAACGCCTTGGCGGTCCTGTATCTATCCGATCGTACGGCATACGACGGTCCCGAAGCCCTGCGAATGCGCCCCGACACACTGCTGTCGGTAGCGGGACCCGCAGGCCGCAGAGCGGCCCTGCCGTTTCCTGCGCTCCTGGCACTCTATGGAATTCATCGCATGCATCGCTTCGAATGGCTCTCCTAACCCTTGTCGCCGAACGACGTCACAAAAGTAACTCTTTCCGTCCGCAATCCCAAACATACGGGCGGATTCTATCGACAATTTATCGACAAAATCACTTCGCTTTCGCTTCGCAATAGGCACAGCGGCACACGCCGTCGGCACCGCGGCGGAACAGGCGGTCGACATCCTCGGTGGCGGAGATGCAGCGGCGGTTCGCACACTCCATGCCCCCCACGACATACTCTTCGCCGAAGACCGGCGTGCGGTCGTAGGGACGGTTCTCGCCCGCCCAGCGGAGCAGCGTGAGGATCAAGGCCATGCGCACGAACTTGCCGTTCTCCACCTGGCGGAAATAAGCCGCACGCGGATCGTTGTCCACCTCGCGCGCGATTTCGTTGACACGCGGCAGCGGATGCAGCACGATCATATCCTCGCGGGCCGTGCGGAGCTTCTCCAGATCGAGCACGAAGCTGTCTTTCACCCGGTCGAACTCCTCCTCGTCGAGGAAGCGCTCCTTCTGCACCCGGGTCATGTAGAGCACGTCCAGCTCGGGCATCACCTCCTCCATGGTGCGCACCTCACGGAACTCCAGACCGGAGCCGCCGCTCATCTCATGCAGCATGTAATCGGGCAGACGCAGCTCCTCGGGCGAAATGAGAATCACCCGCACGCCCTCGTAGCGCGAAAGCGCCTTGATGAGCGAGTGGACCGTGCGGCCGAACTTCAGGTCGCCGCAGAAGCCGATCGTCAGGTGGTCGAGCCGGCCCTTTTCGCGCTGGATGGTCAGCAGGTCGGTCAGCGTCTGCGTCGGATGGGCATGGCTGCCGTCGCCGGCATTGATGACCGGCACGCCGGCATACTGCGAGGCCACCAGCGGCGCCCCCTCCTTGAAGTGGCGCATGGCGATGATGTCCGCGAAGCAGCGGATCACCCGCACCGTGTCGGCCACGGTCTCGCCCTTGGAGACCGACGACGACGCGGCATCGGAGAATCCGATCACCTCGCCGCCCAGCTCCAGCATGGCCGACGTGAAGCTCAGCCGGGTGCGGGTCGACGGTTCGTAAAAGAGCGTGGCGAGCTTCTTGCCCGCGCAGGCCCGGCTGAAGCGGGCCCGGTCGGCGATGATCTCCTCGGCCAGAGCGATGATCTGCGCGGTCTCCCCGACCGACAGATCCATGGGGTCTATCAAATGTCTCATTTCATCCAGCTTTCGTCGGTGGGATTATCGCGGAAGGCGAGCAGCCGCGCCTTGTCCTCCGGACGGATGTACCCCTCCTCGGCGGCCACTTCGACCAGCGCATCGAGGTTCGAAAGGCTGTGGTTCACCACCCCGGCCTCGCGCAGGCGGTCGAGCCCCTTCCGCATGCCGTAGGTGAAGATCGACGCCACGCCCAGCACCTCGGCGCCCGCTTCGCGCAGCGCCTCGACCACCTCGATGCACGATCCGGCCGTCGAAATGAGGTCCTCGATGACAACCACCTTCTGGCCCTTCTCCAACCGGCCCTCGATGCGGTTGCCGCGGCCGTGGTCCTTGGCACCCGAACGGACATAGCCCATCGGCAGGCCGAGCAGCGTGGCGGTGATGGCCGCATGGGCGATCCCGGCCGTGGAGGTTCCCATCAGCACCTCGGCCTCGGGAAAGCGGGTGCGCACGGTCTCGGCCAGACCCGCCTCGACGCGTTCGCGCACGCCGACCGCCGTCAGCGTCAGACGGTTGTCGCAATAGATCGGGCTCTTGATGCCGCTGGCCCAGGTAAACGGCTGTTCGGGGCGCAGGAAGACCGCGCCGATGGACAGCAAATCTTTGGCAATTGATTTCTCCATGTTCGGTTTGTCGTTATCGTTTTTCAGTTTCATATACAGAATCGGAAAGGGTTCTCCCTGCTCGTCCCGTTCGCTGCGGCCGCACACGGCGAACCCCATGCGTTCGTAGAATCCCCGCGCCGCAGAATTCTGTTCGTTGACCGCTACCTCCGTCACGCCCAGGGCGAAAGCCCGGCGGACCAGAGCCGCCCCCACCCCGGCGCCGCGATGGCCGGGAGCGACGAACAGCATTTCGAGTTGCGATCCATCCACGCCCGCAAAAGCGACCGGAGCGCCCGACGCATCGCGCACGATCCACAGATCGGCCACCGTACGCAAGGCATGTGCGGCCTGCGGCCGGATGCGGCGGATGTCTTCCTCGTTCAGAAAGCCGTGCGTGGCCCGCACCGACGTCTCCCACACCCGCACGAGACGGCCGACGAGCGTTTCATCGCGCGACGGGCAGCGTTCCGGGACCCAAAAAGCGCAAGCCGTCATTCCAAAGCCCGGCGCAGAATCCGCTCCACCTCGCCGGGGTAAACGGCCCCTTCGTGGACCTTCACGCCGTCGACATAGAAGGTCGGCACATAGTAGTAGTCGAACCGGTCGGCCACCTCGGGGTGTTCCGACTCTTCGATCATTTCGATGTCGACGGCCGCCAGGTCGGGACGTTCGGCCCGGGCCTCGTCGATGTAGCGCAGCGCCTTGCGGCAGAACGGGCAGCTTTTGAGGTAAAACAGTCTTACAGGCTTCATATTTCAGTGAATAATTGATAGCGGATAACAGAGTTCCGACAAATCCTGTTCCCTATTAATTATTAACCATTCATTTTACAAATTCCTCCACGCAGCGGCGATAGGCCGCCACGGGATCGACCGCCGCGGTGATGGGGCGCCCCACGACGATGAAGTCCGAACCGATTTCGCGGGCGCGGGCGGGCGTGGTGACGCGCACCTGATCGGCCGCTTCGCCGTCGGCGAAGCGTACGCCGGGGGTGACGGTCAGGAAGCCGGCACCGCACGCTTCGTGGACCATGCCGGCCTCCAGCGGCGAGCAGACCACGCCGTCCAACCCCGCCTCGCGGGCGTTGCAGGCATACTTCACGATGGTGTCGTTCATGGAGGCTCCGATGAGCAGCTCCCGCTGCATGCGCTCCTCGCTGGTGGAGGTGAGCTGCGTGACGGCGATCAGGAGGGGCCGCGAACCGTCCCCGCGCGTAAGGCCCTCGCGAGCGGCGCGCATCATCTCGACGGTTCCGGCGGCGTGGACGTTGCACATGTCCACGTCGAGCCGCGACAGGACGGCCATCGCCTTGCGCACCGTGTTGGGAATGTCGTGGAGCTTCAGATCGAGGAAGATGCGGTGGCCCCGGCGCTTGATTTCGCGCACGACGGCCGGGCCCTCGGCATAGAAGAGCTCCATGCCGATCTTCAGAAAGGGTTTGCGCGCTTCATTCTCGAAAAGGTCGAGGAACCGGAAAGTGTCGTCGGCCGACTTGAAGTCGCAGGCGATGATGACGTCTCTGTTCATTTCAAAAAAGTTTATTTTCGTTTCGAGTGCGGCTCCCGGAGCCGCGCGGACCGAAGCTCCCCCCCCGGCGGAGGCCCGCTATGCGTGCCCCGCAGGCTGCGTTCGGCCAAAAGTCGCTCTTATTCCACGATTCCTATTATATCTTCGAGCCGTTCGATGCCCAGCCGCTCCATCTCGGCGGGCAGCGCCTCGACGATCTTCTTGCAGGCATAGGGATCGACCAGATTGGCGGCGCCGACCTCGACGGCCGTGGCGCCGGCCATCATCATTTCGATCACGTCGCGGGCCGACTGCACGCCTCCGCACCCGATGACGGGCACTTTGCACGCCCGGGCCACCTGCCAGACCATCCGCACGGCCACGGGGAAGATCGCCGGGCCGGAAAAACCGCCCATCGTGTTGGCGATGACGGGCCGGCGGCGGGCGATGTCGATGCGCATGCCCAGCAGCGTGTTGATGAGGCACAGACCGTCGGCCCCGGCCTCCTCGCACGCCCGGGCGATCGACACGATGTCCGTCACGTTGGGGCTCAGCTTGATGTATACCGGTTTGGTAGTCACGGCCTTGACGGCGCGCGTGACCTCGGCGGCCGCTTCGGGCGAGGTGCCGAACGACATGCCCCCGTGCCGCACGTTGGGGCACGAAACGTTGACCTCGATCAGCCCCACCTGCTCCTCGCGGTCGATCCGCTCGCAGCAGTAGGCGTACTCCTCGACCGAGAAGCCCGAAATGTTGGCGATGACGGGCTTGTGGAACACCTCGCGCAGGCGCGGCAGCTCCTCGGCGATGACGCGGTCGATGCCGGGGTTCTGCAACCCCACGGCGTTGATCATCCCCTCGCGGCACTCGGCGATGCGCGGCGTGGGGTTGCCGAAACGCGGCTCGCGCGTGGTGCCCTTGAACGCGAACGATCCGAGGATGTCCAGATCGTAGAACTCGCTCAGCTCGGCGCCGTAGCCGAACGTGCCGCTGGCCGGAATGACCGGGTTGTCCAACCTCAACCCGGAAAGCAGGACGGAAGTGTCTGTCATATTTTTCTTCCCAAAAGTTTCTTCGTCGCTTTTGCTGCCGTCAGGCAGGCGGGCCGCAGCCTCGCCCCGCGGAGGCCCGCAAGCATCCCCCGCAGGCTGCGTCCGCCCTGCACTTGATTATCGGTTCACCAAAGTATCTCTTCTTTGCGCAGCACAGGGCCCTCCTTGCAGATGCGCTTGCCGCCCGTGAGCGTCCGGCACGAGCAGCCCATGCAGGCGCCGAAACCGCAGCCCATGCGCTCCTCGAACGACAGCTGGCCGTCGCACGCCGTGGCCTGCGACAAGGCCCGGAGCATCGGCAGCGGGCCGCAGGCATAGAAATAATCGAACGCGAGCCCCGCGAGGGCGTCGGTGACGAAGCCTTTCACCCCCCGGGAGCCGTCGGCCGTGGCGACCGTGACGGAACAGCCCAGCGCGCGGAACTCGTCGGCATAGAAGACCTCGGCGGCGGTGTTGAATCCCAGCACGGCCTGCACCGGTTTTCCGGCGGCGAGAAGTCTCTTCGCGAGGTTGTAGAGCGGCGGCACCCCCACCCCGCCGCCGACCAGCAGCGGCCTGCGGGCATCGTTGTCCGTCGCGAAGCCGTTGCCCAGACCGGTCAAGAGGTCGAGCCGCTCGCCCGGCCGCATGCGGGACATCTGCGCCGTGCCCTCGCCCACTACTTTGTATATCAATACTATCGAGCGTTCATCGTAATCGCAGACCGAGATGGGGCGGCGCAGAAACCTGCCCTCCAGCGCGATGTTGACGAACTGTCCCGGCCGCACGATCCACTGCGTGTCGCCTTCGAGGCGCATGCGCCGCACCGCATCGGTCAGCGGCGCATTCTCCAGAATGGTGTAAATATCGTTCCTGTACATCATTGGGCGTCGATTGTCGAAACCCGGAGCGTGATCTCCTCGAGCACGTCGAGCAGCACGGCTACGGTCTCCAGCGCCGTGAAGACCGTCACGTTGTTCTCGACGGCCGTGCGGCGGATTTCGTAGCCGTCGAGCCGCGTGTCGTGCTGGTTGATGTCGATCGTGTTGATGACATAGCTGACATGCCCCTGCCGCAGCGAGTCGATGATTTCGGAGCTGCCCTCGCTCAGCTTGCGGCGCGTGCGGGTGCGGATGCCGTGCCCGCGCAGGAATGCGGCCGTTCCGGTCGTGGCTTCGATGTTGAAGCCCAGTTCGTAGAAACGCCGCACGAGCGGCAAAGCCTTCTCCTTGTCGGGGTCGGCGATCGTCACGAAGATCGTCCCGTAGTTCGAGACGTTCATCCCCGTGGCCTGCAGCGCCTTGTAGAGGGCGCGGGTCAGCTTGTCGTCGTAGCCGATCGCCTCGCCCGTCGACTTCATTTCGGGCGAGAGGTAGGAGTCCATGCCGCGGATCTTGGCGAACGAGAAAGCCGGGGCCTTGACGTACCAGCGCTTTTTCTCGGGGCCGCAGACCTCCGTGATGCCCAGCTCGCGCAGGCTCCTTCCGAGGATGACCTGCGTGGCGATGTGGGCCATCTGCACCCCCGTGGATTTCGAAAGGAAAGGCACGGTGCGCGACGAACGCGGATTGACCTCGATGACATACACCTCGTCGTTGCCGTCGAGAATGAACTGGATGTTGTAGAGCCCGACGATGCCGATGCGCAGGCCCAGCCGCACCGTATAGTCGACGATCTTGCGCTTGGCCTCCTCCGAGACGCTGAAGGTCGGATAGACGCTGATCGAGTCGCCCGAGTGGATGCCCGTGCGCTCGACATGCTCCATGATGCCGGGGATGAAGACGTCGCGGCCGTCGCAGATGGCGTCGACCTCCAGCTCCTTGCCCATGATGTAGCGGTCGACCAGCACGGGCTGGTCGACGTTGACTTCGACGGCCGTCTGGAGGTAATGGCGCAGGCGCTCCTCGTTCGACACGATCTGCATGGCGCGGCCGCCCAGCACGTAGCTCGGACGCACCAGCACGGGATAGCCGATGCGCGCCGCGGCGCGGACGCCGGCTTCGATGTCGGTCACGGCCTCGGCCTCGGGCTGGGGGATGCCCAGCTCCTCCATGATGCGCTCGAAGCAGCCGCGGTCCTCAGCGTTGCGGATCGCCTCGCAGTCGGTGCCGATGATCGGCACGCCGAGCGAGGCCAGAGGCTCGGCCAGGTTGATGGCCGTCTGTCCGCCCAGCGAGACGACGATGGCCTTGGGCTTTTCCAGCCGGATGACGTTCATGACGTCCTCGACGGTCAGCGGTTCGAAGTAGAGCTTGTCGCTAGTGGTGTAGTCCGTCGAGACGGTCTCGGGGTTGTTGTTGACGATGATCGCCTCGTAGCCCGCCTCGCGGATCGACCAGATGGCATGGACGGTCGAATAGTCGAACTCCACGCCCTGGCCGATGCGGATCGGGCCCGAGCCGAGAACCACGATCTTTTCGCGGTCGCTGACGAGCGATTCGTTTTCGAGCTCGTAGGTGGAGTAGAAATAAGGCACGTAGGAGGAAAACTCGCTGGCGCACGTGTCGATCATCTTGTAGACCGGGAAGATGCCGTGCCGCTCGCGCAGGCGGTACATCTCCTGCTCCGAGAGACCCCACAGCTGACCGATGTATTTGTCGCTCAGCCCCATGCGCTTGGCATCGCGCAGCGTCTCGACATCGAGCGGATGCGCCCGCACGACGCTCTCGAACTCGACGATGTTCTTGAACTTCTCCAGGAAGAAAAGGTCGATCTTGGTGTTGTTGTAGATCAGCACCAGGTCGATGCCGCGACGGATGAGCTGGGCGATGGCGTAAAGCCGGTCGTCGGTGCCCGCCTTGATGTAATCCAGCAGACGGTCGGTCGTCCAGTCGTCGAACTTCTTGTGATGGATGTGGCAGACGCCCGTTTCGAGCGACCGCACGGCCTTCAGCAGCGACTCCTCGATGGTGCGGCCCACGGCCATCACCTCGCCCGTGGCCTTCATCTGGGTGCCCAACTGGTTGGAGGCGTCGGAGAACTTGTCGAACGGGAAGCGGGCGATCTTGGTCACCACGTAGTCGAGCGTCGGCTCGAACGAGGCGGGCGTGTTGGCGATGCGGATTTCGTCGAGCGTGAGGCCCACGGCGATCTTGGCGCTCACGCGGGCGATGGGATAGCCCGACGCTTTCGAGGCGAGGGCCGACGAACGCGAAACGCGGGGATTGACCTCGATGAGGTAGTATTTGAACGACAGCGGGTCCAGCGCGAACTGCACGTTGCAGCCCCCCTCGATCCGGAGCTCGCGGATGATTTTCAGCGCCGAATCGCGCAGCATCTGGTATTCGCGGTTGGTGAGCGTCTGGCTCGGCGCCACGACGATCGAGTCGCCCGTATGGATGCCCACGGGGTCGATGTTCTCCATGTTGCAGATGGCGATGGCCGTGTCGTTCGAGTCGCGAATCACCTCGTACTCGATCTCCTTGTAGCCCTTGATGCTCTTCTCGATGAGGACCTGGTGCACGGGCGAGAGGGCCAGCGCGTTGCGCATCATCTCGCGCAGCTGCGCCTCGTCGTCGGCGAAGCCGCCGCCCGTGCCGCCCAGCGTGAAGGCCGGACGCAGCACCACGGGGTAGCCGATCCCGCGGGCGATCGCCGCCGCCTCGTCAGTCGACGAGGCCACCTCGGAGGGGAGCACCGGTTCGCCCAGCGACTGGCACAGCTCCTTGAAGAGCTCGCGGTCCTCGGCCCGTTCGATCGACTCGAACGACGTACCCAGGATTTCGACCTGGCATTCGGCCAGAATGCCCTTCTTGGCCAGCTGCACCGCCAGATTGAGCCCCGTCTGTCCGCCCAGGCCCGGCACGATGGCGTCGGGACGCTCGTAGCGGATGATCTTGGCCACGTATTCGAGCGTCAGCGGCTCCATGTAGACCTTGTCGGCGATGTGGGTGTCGGTCATGATGGTGGCCGGGTTGGAGTTCACCAAAACCACCTCGTAGCCCTCCTCGCGCAAGGCCAGGCAGGCCTGCGTTCCGGCGTAGTCGAATTCGGCGGCCTGACCGATGACGATCGGACCCGAGCCGATGACCATCACTTTGCGTATGTCTTTTCTCTTAGGCATTTTTGTGCTCCTCCATCATTTTAATGAACTTGTCGAACAAATAGATGCTGTCCTGCGGCCCCGGCGCGCTCTCGGGATGGTACTGCACCGAGAAGACCCGCTCCTCGGCGCACTCCACGCCCTCGGCCGTGCCGTCCAGCAGGTTGACGTGCGTCAGCCGCAGAGGGGTGTTCTTCAGCGATTCGATGTCGACGGCATAGCTGTGGTTCTGACTCGTGATCTCGATTTTGCCCGTGTCGAGGCACTTGACAGGATGGTTTCCGCCGCGGTGTCCGAAGCGCATCTTGAAGGTTTTGGCCCCGTAGGCCAGCGCCACCATCTGGTGGCCCATGCAGATGCCGAAGATCGGCAGTCGGCCCCGGAGCGCCCGCACCTTCTCGATCACGGGTCCGACATCCGTCGGGTCGCCCGGGCCGTTGGAGAGGAAGATGCCGTCGGGGCGGAACGCCAGAATCTCCTCGACCGAGGCGTCGTAGGGAACCACCGTGACGTTGCAGCCCTTGGCGTTGAGACAGCGGATGATGTTGTACTTGATGCCGCAGTCGACGGCCACCACGTCGTAGCGGTGGTTGGGCGTGCGCGAGAACCAGCGCTTCTTGCAACTCACGCGGGCCACCATGTCGTGGGGCAGCTCGTAGGCCCGGATGCGCGCCAGAGCCTCGTCGAGAGGCAGGGAGGCATCGGCGATCATCACCTTCTGGCTCCCCTCGTCGCGGATGATCCGGGTGAGCGTGCGGGTGTCGATGCCCGAAATGCCGGGAATGTCCAGCTCCTCGAACACCTCGTGGAGCGTCCGCGTGTAACGGAAGTTCGACGGGATGTCGTTGTACTCGCGGACGATCATGCCGCCGATGGTCGGGAACTTGGTCTCGTAGTCCTCCTCGGCGGTGCCGTAGTTGCCGATCAGGGGGTAGGTCATGACCACCGTCTGGTCGGTGTACGACGGATCGGAGACGATCTCCTGATAGCCGACCATCGAGGTGTTGAAGACGATCTCGTTGATCGTCTCGCGGTCGGCACCGAAACCGTAACCGTAAAACTCACGGCCGTTTTCGAGTACGATTTTCTTGGTGTAGGGTTTCATATCGTTTTGCTCTCTTTCGTCATCTCTTCGTTTTCGGCTTCTCTTTTCCGCATCTTGCCTCCGCTCCTCGCGGAAGCGAAACAATTAAAAATGAAAAATTAAAAATGATTCCCGAAGCCGCAGTCCAATGATTTTTAATTCTTCATTCTTAATTTCCGTCGTAAACGACGCGACCTCCCACGACCGTCATCGCCGCCCTCCCCTGCACGGGCCATCCGGCGAAGGGCGTGGCGCGCCCCTTGGAGCGGAACGCCGCAGGGTCGATCCGGTACTGCGCGTCGAGGTCCAGCACCGTGAAGTCGGCCGGACAGCCCGGCTCCAGACCGCCGCCGAGACCGAAAATCCGGCGGGGATTCGTCGACATGAGCGCCACGAGCCGCTCCAGCGGGATCGTTCCGGACAGCACCAAATATTTATAGAGCAGCGGGAAGGCGCACTCCAGCCCGACGATGCCCATGGCGCTCCGGGCCAGTCCGCGCAGCTTCTCCCCGGCCGTGTGGGGCGCATGGTCGGTGGCGACGACCTCGATCGTCCCGTCGGCGACGCCCTCGACGAGCGCGTCGCGGTCGGCCCGGCTCCGCAGCGGCGGATTCATCTTGAAACGGCCCTCCTCCCGCAGCTCCTCGTCGCAGAGCAGCAGGTAGTGGGGCGCCGTCTCGCAGCTCACACCAAGGCCCCGGGCCTTGGCCTGCCGCACCAGTTCGACGCTCTCGCGCGTGGAGACGTGGCAGACATGATACCGGCACCCGGTCTTTTCGGCCAGCGCAATGTCGCGCTCGACCTGCCGCCATTCGCTCTCGGAGCTGATGCCCCGATGGCCGTGCCGGCGGCAATAATCGCCGTCGTGGATGTAGCCGCCGCGCAGCAGGCTGTCGACCTCGCAGTGCGCCACGATCGGCCGGCCGACCGCCGCAGCCCGGCGCATGGCCTCC
The DNA here is from genome assembly GCA_900553175.1 of uncultured Alistipes sp. GTDB lineage: Bacteria > Bacteroidota > Bacteroidia > Bacteroidales > Rikenellaceae > Alistipes. Next base: position 35,196 of record USCH01000009.1, read on the forward strand.
TCCATCAGGGCGTCGGACTGCACGCCGCGCCCGTCGTCGGAGAAGCCGACGACCTCGGGCGCCAGCGCCCCGAAGTCGACCAGCCGGCCGCAGCCGCGCTGTCCGACGGTGATCGACGCATAGGGGTAAACCCTTACGAGCGCGTCGCGGCGGATCAGGTCCGCCTGCACGCGAAGATGCTCGGGCGAATCGGGCGCGGGGTCGAGGTTGGGCATGGAGCAGACGGCGGTGTAACCGCCCCGCGCCGCTGCGGCCGTACCCGTGGCGATGGTCTCCTTGTGCGGGAAGCCCGGTTCGCGCAGGTGGACGTGCACGTCGACCAGCCCCGGCACGACATGCATCCCCCGCAGATCGACCGTGCGGTCGGCTGCGGCGCCGGGCGCGGCCTCCGCGAAGCGGTCCCCCTCGACGAGAAGCGACCCCTCCCCGAAACGATCGCCGCGGAAAATGCGGGCATTGACGTATTTCGTTTTCATCCGGCCGAAGCGCAAAAAAATAGGGCAACCCGAAAGTTACCCTAAATAAGACAACGATGCCGCCATCGCGACAGAACCGCAACCCGCCCAATAGTCCTGCAGCCAGAGGCTCTGCACCGACGGTATGGGGATTCGGGAGTTCATGAAGACGCGAATGGGCTTGTATTCGTCGGCAAAGATAGCGCATTTTCACGGGGCGTGCAACACATCGGATGAAAATTTTCAACATTCGTTCGACACCCCCGCCGGCGGGAGATGACCTGTGAATAGGTACCGACCTTTCGAAATTCGGGAATCGGAACAGGTTGCGCCCGAAGTCCCCTCCGAGGAGGGGATTTAGGGGTGGGTCAGACCTGCAAACGCGGCCAAAGGCCGCGAACGACATCCTGCGGAAGAAATGGCTGCATGCCCGAAACGCAGGAGATCGCAATCTATAATCGGGCGAAAAAATACCGTCGGTCCGGTATGCGCAACCCGCAAAGAAAGCACTATCTTTGCACGGGATCGCCGACGACGATTCCGAAAACCGCCGCACATGGAACAGAACCTGCTCATACCGCTGCTGCTCACGCTCGGCGCCGGCCTCTCGACCGGCATCGGCAGCGCCATCGCCTTTCTGACCACGCACACCAACCGACGGCTGCTGTCGTTTTCGCTGGGTCTCTCGGGCGGGGTGATGATCTACGTGTCGCTGGTCGAACTCTTCCGGCAGGCCGACACAGCCCTCGCAGCCGAATGGGGCTCCCGCACGGGCGGCATCATCGCGGCGGCGAGCTTCTTCGCGGGCATCCTCGCGATCGGCATCATCGACCGGATCGTGCCCTCGGTCGAGAACCCCCACGAAGCGCGCCGCGTGGAGGAGATCGGCGAACGCCCCCGCAACCCCCGCCTCATGCGCATGGGGCTGATGACCGCGCTGGCCATCGGCATCCACAACTTTCCCGAAGGCATCGCCACCTTCGCTTCGGCCATGGACGACACGGGCCTCGGCATCGCCATCGCCGCAGCCATCGCCATCCACAACATCCCCGAAGGCATCGCCGTCGCCATTCCCGTCTACTTCGCCACGGGCAGCCGCCGGCGGGCCTTTCTGTTCTCGTTCGCCTCGGGTCTGGCCGAACCGGTCGGGGCGCTGCTGGCCTGGCTGGTGCTCATGCCCTTCATGTCGCCGACACTCATGGGATGCATCCTCGCGGGCGTGGCCGGAATCATGGTCTTCATCTCGATCGACGAACTGCTGCCCGCAGCCCGCGAATACGGAGAGCCCCACACGTCGATCTACGGCGTGGTGACGGGCATGGCCGTCATGGCGGCGAGCCTCATCCTGCTAATCAAGTGAACGAATGGATACTCTTCTGCTGCTCCTGGGGCTGGGACTGATCCTGGCCGGAGCCAACTTCCTGACCGACGGTTCGGCGGCGCTGGCCCAGCGTTTCCGCGTGCCGGAATTCATCATCGGCCTGACGGTGGTCGCCGTAGGCACCTCGACGCCCGAACTGGTCGTCTCCGTGCTGTCGGCCGCCGCGGGCAAGAGCGATGTGGCCATAGGCAACGTCGTCGGCTCGAACATCTTCAACACGCTGGCGATCCTGGGCATCTGCGCCCTCATCCGGCCCGTGCCGCTCACGCGCGGAAACATCCGGCGCGACATTCCGCTGGGGCTGGCCGTATCGCTGCTGCTGCTGGCCTGCACTTCGGACAGCTTCGTCCGCCCGGGCGCCGAAGACCGCATCGGACGGGGCGAAGGCATCCTGTTTCTGGTGCTCTACCTCATCGTGATGCTCCTGACGATCCGCCGCACCGCACGCCGCGAACCGCCCGCCGAAGCAGCCGCCGAAAATCCAGCACGGCCGCAGCGGGCGGTCTGGATCACGGCCGCGATGATTCTCGGCGGACTGGCCGCACTGGTCGGAGGAGGCGAGCTCTTTCTCGACCACGCCACCTCGATCGCCCGCAAACTGGGCGTGAGCGAATCGGTGATCGCCATCACGCTCGTGGCCGGAGGCACGTCGCTGCCCGAGCTGGCCTCTTCGGCGGTGTCACTCCTGAAAGGCAAAGCCGAAATGGCCCTGGGCAACGTAGTGGGTTCGAACATCGCCAACATCCTGCTGATTCTCGGGACAAGCGCCACGATCCGGCCCCTGACCCTGGGCGGGATCACGTTCATCGACATCGCCATGGTGGCGCTCTGCTCGGCGCTGCTGCTGCTCACGGCATTCACGTTCCGGAAAAAGGAGATCGACCGATGGGAGGGCGCTCTGTTCCTGGCCGTCTACGCCGCCTACCTCGCCTACCTCATCAGATAGCGCTCCAGCAACCGCGGCACGGCATAGTCGCCGAGCTGCCGGACAGGGACGGCCGCGGCGGCGGCCTGCGCCGTCAGCGTCCGCGTTTCGATGCGGTAGACCGCAGCATGGATCACCCGGTGGGAGAGGCGGTGGGGCGGCAGATCGGTCCGGCCCGTCAGCACCCAGTCGGCACCCGTCCAGCGGCGGAACTCCTCCCGCTGCGTCAGCGCCCCGAAATCCTCCGGGCCGGAGGTTTCGATCATCGGAAATTCGTAAAGGCCGCGCCAGATGTCGTCCGCTTCGCGACGGCACAGCGGTGTAAGACCCCCGCACGAAATGTCGAGGTAGTGGAACCAGCGCTCCGTCACCTTCGTGCGACCGCGCTTCACCGGACGTTCGCCGACCGTGCCGGCCGCCAGCGCCAGACAGCGCTCCGAAAGCGGGCAGTCGCCGCACCGGGGCCGGAGCGGCGTGCATTGCAGCGCGCCGAAGTCCATGATCGCCTGGTTGTAGCGTCCCGGATGCGCCCGGTCCAGCTGCGCCTCGGCCAGCTCCGCGAAAAGGCGCCGTCCGGCGGTCGTGTCGATCGCCTCGTCCACGTCGAACAGACGCGACAGCACGCGGTAGACGTTGCCGTCGACCGCGGCGCACGGCCGGCCGAAAGCGATCGACGCCACGGCCGCCGCCGTATAGTCGCCCACACCGGGCAGGCTGCGGAGACCGGCGAACGTGTCGGGGAACGCTCCGCCCCGGCGTCCGGCCACCTCGCGGGCCGCCGCATGGAGGTTGCGGGCCCGGCTGTAATACCCCAGCCCCTGCCACAGCTTGAGCACCTCGTCCTCGTCCGCAGCGGCCAAAGAGGCGACATCGGGGAAGCGCTCCGTGAAACGCTCGTAATACCCCGCACCCTGGGCGACGCGCGTCTGCTGGAGGATGATCTCCGAGAGCCAGATGCGGTAGGCATCGCGCGTGCGGCGCCACGGCAGATCGCGGCCGCAGCGGGCATACCAGTCGAGCAATAAAGGGGCGAGAAAATCGTTCATCGATTACAAAAGTACGATTTATTTCCGGTTCGGAACCTTTTTTGAACGCTGCGGCACAAAAAAACGACACGTCATGAAAAACACGCTTCCGTTCGTGGACAACACCCTCGAACAACGCTACGAATTCGACCTCGACGGCGACCGGGCCGTCATCGACTACCTCCGGGAGCCGGGCACGGTCATCCTCACGCACACCTACGTTCCGCCGCGTCACGAAGGCCGGGGCTACGGTGCCGCCATGGTCCGGTCCGTATTGGAGGATATCCGCGCCAAAGGGCTGCGCGCGGTGCCGCAATGTTCGTTCGTGGCCATCTACATCCGGCGCCACCCCGAATGGGAGCCGCTCGTGCGCCGCGAGGAGACGGTAAGGTAAGGTGCTGCCGAGCGCGGCCGGCGGATACGATCGGGTGCGCCGGGAGCGGCCGGGCACAGCCGGACACAGCCGCCGGATGCGGTCGGCAGGAACGTTCGGCAGGCATCCCCGACCGCAGCCACAGTCCGGTCGGCCGCACCCGCAGGCCCCCGTCCCCGGCGGGCGCAGCTCTTCCGGTCCGGCGCAGCTCTTCCGGTCCGGCGCAGCTCTTCCGGTCCGGCGCAGCTCCTCCGGCCCGGCACTGCTCCTCCGGTCCGGCATCCCCACGAAAACGCCCCCGGCACATCGGTGCCGGGGGCGAAGCGTTTTCCGATCCCGCCGCTACGGACGCACGAACGGGAAGTCGTCGGTGCGGAACGGAATGACGGGCAGGCCCCGGATGTCGGCCAGATTGCCGATCTGGAACTCCTTGAAGCAGTAGCGCACGGCCACCGGTTCGGGCACCTCGGGCGAGGAGACGATCAGCTTGAAGTCGGGATCGGGACCGATGGCCACCTGTGCGGGGTGGAATACCCGGTCGGCCCCGCAGATCTCGAAGCCCTCGATGCCCTGCATGCGGTTATACCCCATCGGCGTGGGCGAAAGGGTGATCCACGCCTTGCCGTCGATGATCTCCATCGACCGGTAGCGGGGGCTCTCCCAGGCAATGTTGGGAATCCCGTAGGTCCGGGCCAGAGCCATGCCGGCCAGACGATACCCCACGCCGTGCTTGTTGGCCGGATGGATGTTGAACTCCTCGTAGGGCTCCACCAGGTCGTTGGTCGAAATCATGCCGCTGTTGGGGATCAGATCGAGCGCCCGGCACTGCGCCTCGCGCAGACGGGCCGACAGATCGCCGTTGCAATACTGGTAAGGCGCGATCTCCACATAATAGAAAGGTATCTCGCCCTGACCCCACTCGCGCCGCCACAGAGCCACCATGTCGGCGAAGTGACGGTCGTACCACTCGTGCCCGCCGATGTTCGACTCGGCCTGGTACCACAGGAATCCGCGGATCGTGTAGCCGATGAGGGGATGAACCATGGCGTTGTACATCTTCAGCGGCTGAAGGCTCTCGGCGGGCCACGCCTTCATGGCCTCCTCGGAGAGGTCCTCGGCACCGGGTCCGGTGTAGGATTCGAGCGTCTCGCGGTCCATCCACCCCTCGACGCGGCTGCCGCCCCACGTGCAGTCGATGATGCCGACCGGAATGCCGAGCACGTCGCTCACCATCTCGGCGAAGAAATAGCCCACGGCCGTGCACAGCGGCGCCGTCTGGGGCGTGAACTCGACCCACTTGCCCGTGACGCGCTCCTCGGGCGTCATCGACATCGTGCGGTTGATCTTCGCGTAGCGGATCTTGTGGCGCTGGGCGCCGGCCCGGGCGATGCAGTCGTTCGAACGGAATACGGGACAGTTCCAGAAGCCGCCCAGCCCCATCTCCATGTTGCTCTGTCCTCCGGCGAACCACACCTCGCCGATGAGCACGTTATCCAGCGTGACCTTTTCGCCGCTCTCGACGGTGATCCGCTGCGGCTCGAAGCTCGCGGCGGGAGTCTTGACGGTCACCGACCAGCGGCCGTCGGCATCGCTCCGGGTCGCGACCTTCTCGCCCCACGAGGTGCGGATCTTCACCGCAGCGTCGGGATCGGCCCAGCCCCACAGGCGGGCGTCGGCATTCTGTTGCAGCATCATGTCGCTGCCGATGATCTCGGGCAGCTCGACCTTGGCCGCCACCCGGAACGTCACGGCCAGAGCGGCCAGAAAAAGAAGTGTTTTTTTCATATCGGTGTTCATTTGGTGTTTCAGAAATCGTCCGTGCGGAACGGAATGAGCGGCATCCCGCGGCCGTTGACCATCGTGCCGGGCATGAAATCGCCGAACCCGTAGCGCACGGCCACCGGTTCGGGCACCTCGTCGGACCACACCATCATGCGGGTGTTGCTCTCGGGCGCGGCCTGCGCGGGCCGGAAGACCCGGTCGGCGCCGCAGACCTCGAAGCCGCGGATGTCGGTCAGACGGCCGAAGCCGCCTTCGGTGAAGTCGAAGTCGAGGTGCGCGCGGCCGCCGGCGATCTCGACCGACCGCAGCTGCATGCCCTCGCACGCCACCTGCGGACGCGAGTAGGTGCGGTTGAGCGCCCAGAAGGCAAGGCGCTCACCCACTTCGCGCTTGCGGGCCGGATGGATGTTGGCCGACTCGTAGGGTTCGACCAGATCGTTGGTCGGCACCATGCCGCTGTTGGGTATTTCCCGCTGCGCCCGGTACTGCGCCTCGCGCAGGTAGGCCGCCAGATTATGCCCGTAGGCGAACGGCGCGATCTCCACGAAAAAGAAGGGCATGCGTTCGCCCCCGCCCCACGCCCGGCGCCAGGCGGCCGCCATGTCGGCCATGCGGTAGTGGTAATCGCTGTGATGGCCGATGTTCGATTCGCCCTGATACCAGAGGAAACCCCGCAGCGTGTAGCGGGTGAGCGGATGGACCATGGCATTGTACATGGCCATGGGACGCATGTGCAGCTCCGACTCTTCGTAGCAGCGCTCCGAAAGGTCGATGTCGCCGTAGGCCGCCAGCGCGTCGCACGGCATCCAGCACTCGATCCGGCTGCCGCCCCACGAGGCGTCGATCACCCCCACGGGCACGTCGAGCGCCTGCGACAGCGTTTCGGCGAAGTAGTAGGCCGCAGCGCTCATGCGGGGCGCGGTGGCGGTGGTGAAGGGGTTCCAGCGCCCCTCGGCCCGGTCGGCGGTCGTATAGGACTGGGCGTAGACGACCTTCACGAAACGCACGCGGTCGCGCTGCGCATCGGCCATGGCGATCGTGCGGTTGGCGCCTTCGATCAACGCATTCCAGTAACCGCCCAGCGGCATGTCCATGTTGCTCTGACCCGAAGCGAACCACACTTCGCCCACCAGCACGTCGTCGAGCGTCACCGTCTCGCCGCTGCGGATGGTGATCCGCTGCGGTTCGAAGCTCGCGGCGGGCGTCGGGAGCGACACCTGCCAGCGTCCTGCGGCGTCGCACCGGGTGGCGGCCTTGGCGCCCCACGAGGCGGAGACTTTCACCGCAGCGCCCGGATCGCCCCAGCCCCAGATGTTCGCATCGGAGTTCTGTTGCAGGATCATGTGGTCGCCGATGATCTCGGGCAAAACGATTCCGGCCGTCGCGCACCACGAAGCGGCGAGGCCGGCGAAAAGCAGAAGAAGTTTTTTCATATCGGGTCTGAAAGTTGGGTTGGCGGAACGGGAACGGGTCGAAACAATTCCGAACAAATTTAAAATCTTTTTGCCGGAAACCGCTCTCTCACCCGACAAAATGGGAAGATCCGATGCGAAACTCCGTCAAAATTCACAACTCCGCATCAAAAACGACACCCGCCGCAGGCATGATCCGGCCCGGCCGCCCGGGCAGACAGCTCCGCTCCCGAGCCGCGTCCGCTCTTCCCGTGCGCTCCCGGGCCCGCGTCCACTCTCCCCGTGCGATTCCGGGCCGTTCCCTCTTTCCGCCCCCGGAACGCAGAAACACCCGCCCCGGGTCCCGTGCGCTGGCGGGAAACCGAAGCGGATGTTCCGAAATCGGAGTGCGGGGCCGTTCG
>USCH01000010.1 GCA_900553175.1 uncultured Alistipes sp.
ATTCGAGACAAATATAACAAGAAAACTCACGGAACCAAAAAAGTTTTCTGTTTTTGCCGGTTTTCATCATCCATGCGGACAATTCGGACAACGGGAGCGGTCGAAACGGCGATTTCCGGCCGACAGCCGGGGAAAAACTGGATATTTCGGGCGGATCGGGGGCTTCCGGGGGAGAATCGGGGAGGGGGCAGGTTCGGAATGGAGCGGGCATGGGGCTTCGAGGGCGCTCCGGGGAGAGGGCAGGAGGCCCGGGAGCTTTGGGAGCGGATCGGGCGGATCGTCAGGTCCGGGATGGGGCGGGGCGGCCGGACCGGAAAAAATCCGGGCACCCTTGCGGATGCCCGGACCGAAACGGGACGGAACGCGTCAGGCCGTGGCGCTTTCGAGTTTCTTCATGATCGAGAAGATGAACAGGGCCGAGAGCAGGCACAGCACGATCAGGACGCTCCAGACCATCCACAGCGCCATGCCGCTGCCCCACAGGTAGCCGATGAGCGAGGTGGCGTAGTTGCCCACGGCCGTGGCGGCGAACCAGCAGCCCATCATCATGCCCTTATATTTGGGAGGCGCGACTTTCGAAACGAACGAGATGCCCATCGGAGAGAGCAGCAGCTCGGCGAACGTCAGCACCAGATAGGTCGAAATGAGCCAGTTCTGCGACACGAAAGCGTCGCTCGCACCGGCGGCCTTGACCTCGACGGGCGACATGAGGCCCACCGAACCGAGCGTGAGGATCAAAAAGCCGCCCGCGGCGATGATCATGCCCAAACCGATCTTGCGCGGGGCCGAGGGCTCCTTGCCCCTGCGGGCCAGCGCCGAGAAGATGGCCACCGAAATCGGCGTGAGCGCCACGACGTAGAAGGGATTGAACTGCTGGAACTCCTGCGGCAGGATGTGCACCGGGTCGGGCGTCGCCCGCCAACGGAAGTAGAGCGCGGCGGCGGCAGCGGCGAACACAGCGGCACTGACAATCTTGCCGCGCTGCTTCTCCGACTGGAAGAAGCCGACGAGCGCATAGACGCCCACCAGGACGAGCACCAGGTTGAAGATGTTGAAGCCCATGCGCGTGAGGCCCGTGGCTTCGGGAGTGGTGTAGTCGCGCGCGAAGAAAGTCATCGTGGAGCCGTTCTGGTGGAACGCCATCCAGAAGAAGATCACCACGGCGAAGACCAGCAGCAAGGCCGTGATGCGCGAACGGGTCTGCGCGGGCGAGAGCTCGACCTGCGCCGCAGCGCCCGAAGCAGACTGCTGCTTGGCCGTGACGTCGGCATGGCGGAACGTCTTGCGGAAAGCGGCATAAATCGCATAAGAGATGACCAGCGAAACGCACGCCACGGCGAAGCCCATGTTGTAGGCCGTCGAGAGCTTCTCGACATAATGGCGGCAGAACTCGCCCAGGTCGGCGGCACCGGCACCCATCTGTGCGGAGAGCTCCTGCAGCTTGGCCAGAGGCTCGGCAGCCATCGCGCTGCCCTGGGCCATGTACTGGTGGGCCAGCGCAGGAATCTGGGCGTTGTACTCCAACCCGTCCTGTGCGAGGAAATAGTTGGTGATCCACTTGGCCATCGCGGGGGCGAACATGGCGCCGATGTTGATGGCCATGTAGAAGATCGAGAAGGCGTTGTCGCGTTTCGGGGCATAGGCCGGATCGTCGTAAAGGTTGCCGACCATCACCTGCAGATTGCCCTTGAAGAGACCCGTGCCGCAGGCGATCAGGGCCAGCGCCCCGAACATCATGGCCTGGGCCGCGGTGCCCGTACCCGTGGGAACGGCCAGCAGCGCATAGCCGCCGAACATGATGAAGATGCCGAGCGAGACCATGCGTCCGAAACCGAAACGGTCGGCCAGAATGCCGCCGAAAAAGGGCATGAAGTAGACGGCGGCCAGGAAGATGCCGTAGATCTGGGTGGTCACGGCCTCCGTATAGCCGAACTTGGCCTGAAGGAAGAGCGTGAAGATCGCGAGCATGGTGTAGTAGCCGAAACGCTCGCCCGTGTTGGCCAGCGAAAGAGCGTAGAGGCCTTTGGGTTGTCCTTTGAACATAGGCAGGGAGTGGAATTTGGTTTGGAAACGTTTGCAAAAAAATCGCGCCGGAAGCGGTGACGGACCGGCCGGGCCGCTGCCGCCGCGACATTTATCGTGAACAAAGATAGAAATTTTTTCCTATATTTGTATGATGAAACTCACATTTCTGGGAACCGGAACCTCGCAGGGCGTGCCTGTCATCGGATGCCGCTGCCGGGTCTGCCGCTCGTCCGATCCGCGCGACCGTCGGCTGCGCACCTCGGCGATGGTCGAGGTCGGCGGGACCCGGCTGGTGATCGACGCCGGTCCGGATTTCCGTTACCAGATGCTCCGCACGGGCGTCCGGCGGCTCGACGCCATTCTGCTGACGCACGAACACCGCGACCATATCGCCGGGCTCGACGACGTGCGGGCCTTCAACTTCGTCGACTATCCGCCCACGATCCACCGGGTGGACCTCTACGCTTCGCCGCGCACGGCAGCCACGGTCCGCAAGGATTTCGACTATGCTTTCGCGCAGGACAAGTACCGCGGGGTTCCCGAGCTGGAGCTGCACGAGATCGCTCCGGGAGAGCCGTTCCGGATCGGCGATGCCGGGATCGTACCCGTCGAGGGCGGCCACTCCGAGCGCTTCGCCGTCACGGGATTCCGGATCGGGCCGCTGGCTTACCTCACCGATTTCAAGACGATCGGCGACGCCGAAGCCGAAAAACTGTCGGGTGTCGACGTGCTGGTGGTCAATGCGCTTCGTTTCGAGCGGCACCACTCCCACTTCAGCGTGGACGAGGCGCTGCGGCTCGTCGACCGGGTGCGGCCGCGCGAAGCCTACCTCACGCACATGTCCCACGAAATCGGGCTGCATGCCGCCGCTTCGCAGTTGCTGCCGCCGCATGTGCACCTGGCTTACGACTGTTTGCAGGTAGAAATAGATGATCGATTATGAAAACACTCGAAAACAAAGTCATTGTCATCACGGGCGCTTCGTCGGGCATCGGCGAGGCGATGGCGCGCGAGTATGCCTCCCGGGGCGCCCGGGTCGTTCTGGGGGCCCGAAGCGTCGAGAAACTCCGCCTTCTGGCCGACGAAATCCGCGCCGGGGGCGGTCAGGCCGCCTGCTGCGGCGTCGACGTGACCCGGCCCGAAGAGTGCCGCGAGCTGATCGACACGGCCGTGCGCGCGTTCGGGGGCGTCGACGTGCTCATCTGCAATGCGGGCATTTCGATGCGGGCGCTCTTCGACGACGTCGACCTCGGGGTGCTGCACCGCCTGATGGACGTCAACTTCTGGGGTACGGTCAACTGCTGCAAATATGCGTTGCCCTACCTCCAGGCGTCGAAAGGCTCCATCGTCGGCATTTCGTCGGTGGCGGGGCTCCACGGCCTGCCCGGCCGCACGGGCTATTCGGCCTCGAAGTACGCCATGACCGGATTTCTGGAGACGCTGCGCATCGAAAACCTCAAAAAGGGGCTGCACGTGATGATCGCCTGTCCGGGATTCACCGCCTCGAACGTGCGTTTCTCGGCCCTCACGGCCGACGGCTCGCAGCAGGGCGAGACGCCGCGCGACGAGTCGAAGATGATGACTGCCGAGGAGGTGGCCCGCATCGTCGAGCGGGGCATTCTGCGCCGCAGGCGTCTCTGTCTGATGGAGGCCGAGGGCCGCGCGACGCATTTCGTCAAGAAGTTCGCCCCCGCGTTCCTCGACCGGATGTTCTATCTGGTCATGTCGCGCGAGCCCGACAGTCCGCTGAAGTGACCGCCGACATGTTGCAAAAGCGCCGCCACCCGCAGGGTGACGGCGCTTTTCTGTCTTCCGATCAAGGGGCCTTTTACTATTCGTCCTTGTCGATCATCGAGAGTGCGAAGGCATACGCGCCGATGGAGATGGCCTTGCTGGCCCCGAGCCTGGAGATGGCCACGCCCACCCGCTTCTTGGGGTCGTAGGCCACATAGCGGTCCGATCCGTAGACCTTCAGCGGGCGCATCTCCCCGCGCGCGAACTCGGCGAACTGGGCCTCGTCGTCCAGATCGTACACCTCCATCTGCACGCGGCGGAGCTCATCGCCGTTCAACTGACGCATCGCAGCCCTCATTTCGCGCAGCAGCGCGGGCATGATGTACTTGCGCGCGGCGGTGATGCCGCCCCCGATGACGATCAGCGAGTCGGTGAGGGTCACGGCCGTGGCCATGGCGTCGCCGGCGATCTCGCCCAGCTCGGCGAATGCCGCCCGGGCCGCTTCGGCGTCGCCCGCACGCTTCCCGTCGGCGATCTCGCAAATGTCTTTGGGTTCGAGCCCGTGATCGGGATTCCCCGTGAGCTCTCCGTACACGCGCTTGACGGCCCGCACGGCCACGCCCTCCTCGACGATCACGTCGGGCATCTTCTTGTGGCGCAGACAGAAGGTCTCCACGCACGAGTTGTCGCCCCGGTTCAGCCGCCCGTCGATGACCATGCCCATGCCGAAGCCCGTGCCGAAGGTGTAGCCCAGCAGGTTGCGGTAGCGCTTGGCGCTCCCCGCCGCCTCGAGGCGTGCGTTCACCTCGGGCAGAATGCCGCCCAGCGCCTCGCCGTAGGCGAACAGGTCGCCGTCGTTGTTGATGAAGACCGGAATGCCGAACTCCATCTCCAGAAACGGTCCCAACGCCACGCCGTCGCGGAACGAGGGGAAGTTCGGAAGGTAGCCGCCGATCACCCCGTTCGGATAGTCGGCCGGGCCGGGAAAGGCGAACGAAATGGCCGCGGGCCTCTCGTCCAGCCGGCCGATGATTTCGCGGAAGCCCCGCTTGAGCGTCCCCAGACACAGGTCCAGATCGTGCGCCTGCGACGGAAGGGTCAGAGGCTCCGTGATGAAGCGGTTCGAGCGCATCGCGCCGAAGACGAAATTCGTCCCTCCGGCGTCCAGAGTCACTACCGTGCGGTTGTCGTGCGTGTACATGGTCGTTCGTTTTTCGTCATCGATCCGTCGGATCGCATACGGCCACGCCTACCAGCGAATCGGCGCAGCCGTAGTAAAGGTACCATTTTCCGCGGAAAAAAACAAGACCTTCGATGAAAACGGTCCCGTCAGCATACTGGCCGCTCTTTTCGAACGGCTCCTCGGGGCGGAAGAAGGGGGTGTCGAGCCTGTCGATCACCTTTTCGGGGTCTCGGGCGTCGAATAGAATCTGTCCTGCGGCATAGGTCCCGGCCGCATACCGGTCGTCGCGCAGCGAATCGGTGCGGTTCTTCCCGTTGTAGAGCAGGAGGATTCCGCGGTCGGTGAGCAGGGCCGGTGGTCCGCATTCGGTCAGGGCGCTGTCGAAATAGCCCTCCCGGGGGAATACGATCCCTTTCAGTTCGCCGTCCTCTCCGACCTGAGGCGTCCAGTCGATGAGGTTTTCGGAGGTCGCGAGGTTGATCATTTGCTCGCCCCAGTACATGATGTACTTGCCGCCGAGCGGAGCGATCACCAGCCGGTCGCCCTGCCGCCGGGTGAGGATGGACCCCGACTTGGAGGGGATGTCGCGGAACCGGCCGCCGTATGCCTTCGCGAAGGCGGGACCGTGCTTGACCCAGGAGACGAGGTCCCGGGATGTGGCCACGCAGAGCCTGGGCACTTGCCGGTTCCAGGAGGTGTAGAGCATGACATAGGTCCCGTCGGGAGCCATGGCGATGCGGGGGTCTTCGCATCCTCCGGGCCACTCGCACTCCCTCTGGATGTCGTCGTCGGGGAAGAGTACGGGTTCGGGGCGGCAGGACATCGACACGCCGTCGGTGCTTTCGGCCAGTCCGATGCGGGAGGTCCGCTGGCCGATTCCGGTCGCGGAGTTGTCCTCGGCCCGGAAGAGAACGCAGATGCGGTCTTCGAGGAGGACCGCCGCAGGGTTGAAGGTGTCGCTTTCGCGCCAGCGGACCGAATCCGCCGCCATCGGACAGAGGAAGCGGGCCGCGGTGTCGGGTTCGATCACGGGATTCTGTCCCGCAGGCCGCACGAACGGTCCCAGCGCCCACGAGGGGAGGGCCGGTGCGGCGGATTGAGACGTTGCGGAGCAGCCGCAAAGGGCTGCTCCGAACATCGTGAGAATGATTTTGCGCATCATGTTCGTTTTTGCGGGAGCCGCTGGGGGCTCCGTGTCAGGGACTTATTCGGCGGCCTGTTCCGCGGGGAATTCCTGCCCCTCTTCGTTCTTGACGACGATGCTGCCGTCGGCGTTGATGAAGTAGAACCGGAGCTCCGAGATTACGGCATCGGACGGCAGCGAGAAGAAGTGCCGGGGATAGATGTATTTCTCGCAGCGGCGGCCGTTCGTGCTGATCTCCATGCGGTTCGCTTCGCTGGCCGTGGTGACTTCGGCGGTCTGCCCGTCGTTGTAGACGGCCGTGCCGCACAGATAGACTGCATCGGCATCCTTGAGTGCGGAGTATTGGCGGGTGAACTGCACGGCGAAGATGTCGCCGTAGCGGAATACCGAGGGGGTCGTGGCGAAGACCTGCGCATAGGTGGTGATCTCCTTGTAGGTGATGCCCACCTGAACGCCCGCGGCGTCGTTCTTGGAGTCGTAGCTCGAATCGGTGTCCTTGTACATGTTGCGGAATCCGCGCGAATCGTAGCAGTAGGCGTAACCCAGGTGGCAGTTGATCGGCTCCTCGCCGGTCTTCAGCCGGATGTTGACCGTGGCGCGGATCGGTTCCGAGTAGTCGCCGCCCGATTCGGTCTTGTCATGCCCCTTGAAGCTGCTCGACGAGCGCCATACGACCCATTCGAAATCGTTCATGTCCTGTTCCGGGGTCGCCACCATCTGCGTGGTCGCATAGGCGGCGTATTTGATCCAGGCCTCCGACCACGGCAGCTCCGTGTAGGGCTCCGCCTCGCTTTCGGGCATCAGGGTGAGCACCTCGCCGGTGACGTCGGGCGTGACGCGCCAGCTGTCGCCGTTGTTGGAGGTGAGCGTGAGGGAGGCGTTCTGCTTCAGGTTCCAGGCTTTGGGGGCCAGAATGGCGAAGACGAAGCGTCCGGGGTTGTTCCAGTTGTCGGTCATCGGCTCGATCCGGATCGGGGCCGTGATGTTGATCTCGCTGTCGACGCTGGCGCGTGCCGGTGCGATGATGTCGTCGAAGAAGAAGCAGGCGACGATGAAGAGCGGAAGCGCCAGAATGACGCCCGCCCGCAGAGCGTATTTTTTGAAATTCTGTTTCATGTCCGAATCGTGTTATTCGATGCTTTTGAATTTGTAGCTGTAACTGAGCGATTTGCAGTCGAGTTGGAACGACATGCGGAATCCCTGGGCGTCGAACGTGGCGAGCACCGTCTCGGTGTCCTTGATTCGCAGTACGTTGGGCGAGACGCTGGTGTCGAGTTCGCATTCGATCTCGCCTTCGGGCAGTTCGGTCGCGAAGGGCAGGAAAGGCACTTCGCCGTTGTCGAACGCGAACGTCGTTTTCGACGGCGACGTGACGAGGGTCATGCGCGGCGTGGCGAAAAAGTCGAATTTGTCCGTCAGCTCCACGCCCATCGCGTTGTCGGGCGAGTATTGCCGCACCTCTGCGATCCGGTAGGTGACGGTTTGCGGTTCGGGGTCTTCCGGGTCTTCGACGGGCGGAGTGTTGTCGTCCGGGTTTTCGACCGGATCGTACGGAAGCGTCGTCTCCTCCTCGCATGCGGGCAGAGCGCATGCGATCAGGGCGACTGCGAGAAGCAAAGTCAGTTTTCTCATATTAGGTAAAGGTTTAGAAATTGGATTCGGTGGTGCGGCCGACAGGGGTGCGGAACACCCGATTCGTTCCGTAAAACAAAGATACTCGTTTCCGCGCGGCTTTCGGACGGATGGGAATTCCGGTTAGGTGGCAAAGTAGGATATCGGGAGCGAATGCTCTTTGATGAATATTGTGGTTCAGTATTTTACGTCTCTTTGTCCGAAAATCGCGAGTAAGCCTTCATGTACCTTTCGGAGGCTCGTACGCCATTTCGCAAGCCCCCTTATCGCTGCGTCTGCGGGTTGGCCCAGCAATCCGTGCGGAACGGTCCTGCCGGCAGTCCGGCGCCGTTGCGGAGGTTGGCTTCGGGATTGTTGGCCCAGGCGTAGCGCACGGCCAGGGGACGTGCCACTTCGGGGCTCGATACGACGACCGTGCCCTTCTCGATGACCGCTTCGGCGCGATGGAACCGATGGTCGGCTCCGGCGATGTAGAAACCCTCGACCGCTCCGCCGTCGGCGCTGCACAGCCCTTTGTCCGCGTGCGAGAAGCGGATGCGGATCGCATTGCCCTCGATCCGGTGCCCCTCGTAGACGGGGCCCGAGCAGACGACCCGTTTCCCGTAGGTGCCGCTGAGCGCCTGGAGCGCCAGCCGGCGTCCCACCTCGGGTTTGTTTTTGGGATGGATGTCCGCCGCCTCGCCGATGTCGATCGCCACGGCCAGTCCCGTGTTTTCGAGCCGGAGCGTCTGCTGCTGCGCTTCGCGCAGTTCGGCCCATTCCGACTCTTCGGCCCCCTGCTGCCGCTCCATGAAGTTGGCCAGCTGGACGATGTAGAAGGGGAAGCGTTTGCCCCACCTTTCGCGCCAGTCGCGGATCATCAGCGGCAGCAGGTCGGCGTATTGCGCCGCCCGGTCGACGTTGGCTTCGCCCTGATACCAGATGGCGCCCCGGATGTCGTAGCCGACCAGCGGGTGGATCATGGCGTTGTACAGGAACGCCGGATAGTTCACTTCGCGGGCCGTGTTGACCGGCATTTCGGGGGCTTCGGAGAGCCGCAGCGCCACCTTTCCGCGCCACGTGCCCGCAAGGTCGATCCACTCGTCGGCCGATTTCGACAGCCGCAGGGCGGATGCGTCGCCGTATATGCCGCCGTTGCCGCCGGTGTCCATCACCCGCACCGCCACGGTCGCCTTGCCCGCCCGGACGAGCGATGCCGGAATCGTGTAGGTGCGCGGCGACATCCACCCTTCGGTGTGGCCCACCTCCGTGCCGTTGAAATAGGTGCAGTCGTTGTCGTCGACGGCCGCCAGCGAGAGCGTCAGTTCGCAGCCGCTCCACGATTCGGGAATTTCGATGTCGCGGCGCATCCAGATGAAGCCGCTGAAATTCTTCAGTCCCTGATCCTGGATGAATCCCGGCACCGCGAAGCGCTGCCAGGCTCCGTCGTCGAACGACGGATCGGCCCAGAGGGGCTGGCCCTGCCGGAATCCGGGGTCGGCTTCGGTCATCTTGCCGAGCCACTCCTCCATCTCCCGTTCGAAGAGCCGCTGCCTCTGCTCGGGGCTCTCCGGCAGCTGCTTCAGCCGGTCGAGCTTCACGCCGAAAGCCTCCATTTCGGCCAGCGCCTCGGCGCTGGTCCACGCCTCGGCCACCGTGCCGCCCCAGCAGCTTTCGATCAGCCCCACGGGCACTTTGAGCTTTCGGTGGAGTTCCTTGCCGAAGAAGTAGGCCGTGGCGGAGAAGTCGGCCACGTGCTCCGTCGAGCAGACCTGCCAGCCGCCGTAGCGGATGGTCGCCTCCTCCTGCGGACGGATGGCCGACCGGTTGTCGATGTGCAGCAGCCGGATTTCGGGATAGCCTTCGGCTTCGGCCATTTCGGCTTCGCAGCCCGTCACGCGGTCGGCCACGCGCATCTCCATGTTCGACTGACCCGAGCAGAGCCACACCTCGCCCACGAGGACGTTCCGGAGCACGAGGGGCTCTCCGTCGCTCAGCGTCAGCGTGTAGGGGCCTCCGGCCTTCGGCGTCGTGATCTCCGCACGCCAGCGTCCGTCGGGACCGGCGGTCGTCCGCCAGCTTGCGCGGCGCGACCACGAGGCGGTGACGGTGACCGTGCTGCCGGGCCGTGCCTGACCCCAGATGGCCGTCGTGGCGTTCTGCTGCAACACCATGTTGTCGGTGAAAAGGGAGGCCGGGCGGGGCTGTGCCGCGAGATGCCCGGCGAAGAGAAGCGCTGCGAAGAGCGCGAACGTGTGTTTGTTATTCATGTGCAACGAATTATTTCAGGTCGATTTCCATGCGGATGCGTCCTTGCGCCGAGGCAGGTATGAAGGCTTTTGCGACCTGCTTTCCGTCGATCGTGCAGCGGGCGATCCGGTCGCCGCGGCCCGTCAGCACGATGTCGAGCAGCGCACCGCGGTAGGGGATGCCGCTGAGCTCGATGCGTTCGGCCGAGCCGAGTCCCGCGGGCCGGAACGTCACGCCCTCCTCCGAGAAGCGCATGCCGAAGACGTCGAGCAGGAACAGACGCAGATAGCCCGTCGCCGACCACGTTTGGTCGGGATTGAGCCACCATTTTTTCCCGCGCTGCCAGCCGCCGTCGGGTTCGCCCGTCAGGCGGTTGTATACCTCCTGGAAGTTGTCGGGTCCGTACTCCACGGCCAGCCGCGCCAGGTTGCGCAGCTCCGATTCGAATACGGCTCGCTCTCCGGCCCGCAGCGCGGCGTCGGCGTAGAACGCGTTGACGAAGGGCCAGATCGTGGCGTTGTGCCGCCCGGGCCGCTCGGGCGAGAAACGCGGAAAGTCGGGGAAGACGCACGGAATGCCGAACTCCGAAGTGCGTGCATGACGCACGATGCCGCCCATTTCGGCCGGGGTCACCACGCCGTTGAGTCCGGCGAATGCCACGCCCAGCGCCTCCTGGTAGGGATGCGCCGCGCCCCGGTGGTCGATCAGATAGTCCAGCCGGTGCTCCGATGGATGGTAGAAATTTTTCCGGATGGCCGTGCGCAGTGCTTTGGCGCGTTTGTCGAATGAGGTCGCCCGTCCGTCGCCTGCGATGCGCGACATGGCAGCCAGCGCCCGGTAGGCCGCGTAGTAGGTGCAGTTGGTGCTCAGACATTTGATGGCCGCCGCATTCTTGTGGTCGAGCACGTAGGACGACTCGTTCTCCGGGTCGCATACGGGCTCGTCGTACCCGGCGATGCCGTCCTGGAAGACGGCGGGTCCCATGAAGAGTCCGTAGCGTCGTTCGAAGGCCGTCTGTTCGAGTTCCTCCATCGTGTTCCGCGCGCAGGTGTAAGCCTCGTCGAGAAACGCCCGGTCGCCGCACACCAGGTAGTGGTCGTAGGCCGCCACCACCCAGATGATTTTGTCCCAGTATTGGTGCCCCACGCGCCGGCGGTCGTCGACCGTCACGCTCCATAGCGAGTGGCGGGCCGCTTCGGGCCGCAGCAGGCTCGCTCCGTTCCAGCTGTTGATGGCGATGTCGCGGGTCCATTCGCCTCCGTAGCCGCCTCCGGCCTTGAGCAGCAGCCCGTCCGTGTTGTCGTCGACGGTGCGGATGGCCAGCGCGAAAGCCCGGTCGAGCAGTTCGTCGCCCGTGCGGAGGCTTTGTGCGTCAAGCGGGAGCGCGGCGCAGAGCGCGAGCAGCATGAAGATCGCTTTTTTCATGGCGGGAAGTGTTTTTTCGGGTTATTCGTAGGAGGGCGGCAGTTCGCGCGTGCCCCATTTGCCCGTCGGACGGGCCGATGCGGTGTATTCGAGCGTCGCGCCGTTTTCCAGGGCTTTCCAGTCGATCCAGGCGCGGTCGTGCGGGCGGCCGTCGAGCCGCAGCGCCGTGGTGTAGGGCTTTTGCTCCGAACCGCCCTCGATGCGGATGTCGCCCCGGGGCATGTGGATCGTGACGCTTTCGAAGAGCGGCGTGCTGAGTGTGAATCCGCCCACGCCCGGAATCATGGGATAGAGCCCCGTGCAGGCGAAGACGTACCAGGCGCCCATCGTCCCCAGGTCGTCGTTGCCCGGCAGACCGTCGACGGCGCTCGAATACTGCTCGTCGAGCGTGCGGCGGATCACCTGCGACGCCTTGTCGGGGCGTCCCACCCAGTTGTAGACCCACGGGATGTGGAAACTGGGCTCGTTGCCCGACGCGAACCATGTGTCGGTGTATCCGGCGTCGAGGCGTACGAAGAATTCGTCGAGCCGCTTTTCGGCGGCCTCTTTCCCGCCGATCAGGTCGATGAGCCCCTTCAGGTTGTAGGGCACCATCCAGAAATAGTTCTTGTAGGTCGATTCGCGCCAGTCGGCGTCGACCGGCTTCCACGAGCCGTCGGCGTGGCGCGATTGCAGCCATCCGGTTTCGGGGTTGTAGAGGTTCTGCCACGAGCGGGCGAAGTGGAAGTAGCGCCAGCTGGCGAATTCGTCGCCGCAGGCGTGCAGCGCGAACTGTCCGATGGCGAAGTCCGCCGAGGTGTATTCGAGCTGTTCCGAAGCGTTCCAGTAGCCCTTCTGGAGATACTGTTCGAGCCCCGGGCGCTCCTCGACCTCCTGACAGCGGGCGCCGGGACGTTCGGCATTGTTGCGCATCAGGGCGTAGATCGGTTTGGGATCGTAGTCCCGGGCGCCGAAGGCCCAGGCGTTGGCGATCAGGATGGGGGTCGGGTCGCCCTGCATGACGCCCGTTTCGATGTTGGCCATCACCCAGCGGGGGTAGACGCCGCCCGCCTCCTCGGCGAACCGCTGGTGCGAGAGCACCACCTCCGACGCCACGTCGGGGGCGATCATCGCCAGCAGCTGGATCTGCGTGCGGTAGGTGTCCCAGTTGCTGAACGAGGTGTAGTGTCCCGTGCGGCTCGTGTGCACCTTGAAGTCGGCGCCCATGTACTCGCCGTTCACGTCGCTGCACAGGTTGGGGTGGATCAGCGCGCGGTAGAGGTGGGTGTAGAACTGCCGCGTGCGGTCGGGGTTCGTTCCCCGCACCTCGATGCGGCCCAGCATGTCGTTCCACCGGGCCTCGGCCGCGCTGCGCACCGCTTCGAAATCCCATCCGGCATTTTCGGCCGCGAGGTTCTCGCGCGCATTCTCCACCGAGACGTAGGAGACGCCTATCTTGTAGCCGATTGCCCGCCCGCGGGTCAGGTCGAACGTGAAGTAGACGCCCGATTCGCGTCCTTCGGCGAAACGGCCGCCGGGTGTGAGGCGCTCCTCTTTCCAGATGCCGCTCTCGGTCGCTTCGGCGTCGAATTCGGCCACGAAATAGACCTTGTAGGGGGTGCGGATGCCGCAGAAGTCGCCTCCCTCGGCGTACCCCTCGCAGCTGTTGGGGCCCGTGATGACCACCGCGGCCTGCTCGATGTCGGTCGCCGCGACGCCTCCGCCGATGATGACCGTTCCGTAGCGCTCCTCTTCGGGATAGACGAAGCGGGCCATGCCCGTGCGTGGCGTTACGGTGAGCCGTGCGCGGATGGCCTCCTGCACGCAGGCTTCGTAATAGCCCGCATGCCCCCGCTCGTCGGAGATGCCGACGCGGAACTTGAGGATGTTTTCGGGCGAGGCCTCCATCCGGCCTCTGACGGGCAGGGTGGGGAAGTTGCCCATGTGGCTGCAACCGCCGCCGCTGAGCTGGTTGATTACGAAGCCTCCGCGTTTGGCGAAGTAGGTGGGCGTGAACTGCACCATGCCGAACGGGCTGGTCGCGCCGGGATAGAGGTAGCCCGAGGTGAGCCCGACCCCTTCGGTGCCGATCATCGTGTCGACCTGTTCGGCGCAGGAGACGGGAGCCTGCTGGGCGTCGGGAGCCTGCTCTGCGGCGGCGATGTCTGCGGGCAGCAGCGCCAGGAGCAGCGTCATGAATGGGATGTGTCTGTACATATGGGGTTGAAAATTGGAATTATCGGTTTTGCGGATCCGACAGCGAGAAAGGAGCCGCGGCTTTCGAGGTGCAGCGGTTCAGATTGGGTTCGGGGCCCATTTCGAAATGCAGGGTCCCGCCCCGCATGATCTCGTCGTAGGCGATCCAGTTGCGCTCGAACGGTTCTCCGTTGAGCGTCGCCCCGACGATGTAGACGTTCTCGGGCGAATTGCCTGCGGCTTCGACGGTGAACGTGCGGCCGTTCTCGAGGGCGATCGAGGCTTTGCGGAACAGGGGGCTGCCGATGACGTACTGGTCGGTCCCGGGGCATACGCTGTAGAGCCCCAGCGCGCTGAGCACGTACCACGACGACATGCCGCCCTGGTCTTCGTCGCCCGGATAGCCCTTCACGCCCGCATTGTAGAGCCGGCTCATGATCTGCCGCACGCGGTACTGCGTCTTCCACGGTTCGCCCGCGTAGCAGTAGAGGTAGGGCATGTGCTGGATGGGCTGGTTGCCGTGGGCGTACTGGCCCATTCCGGCTTCGACCATCTCCTGCATTTCGTGGATCATGCCGCCGTAGGTTCCGGGGTGCACGGTGGGCGGTGCCGTGAAGACCGAATCCATCTTCGCCGTGAAGGTCCGGTCGTCGCCGTAGAGGTCGATGAGCCCCTGCACGTCGTGGAACACCGACCAGTTGTAGTGCCATGCGTTGCCTTCGCAGTAGGGACCGCCCCATTCGTAGGGATCGAACGGCTCGACCCAGCTGCCGTCGATGCGGCGTCCGCGCATGAATCCGGTCGCGGGGTCGAAGACGTGCCGGTAGTTGTACATCGTGCGGGCGAAAATGCCCTCGTAGAATTCGTTGCCCACGGCGCGGGCCAGCTGCCAGGCGCAGAAGTCGTCGTAGGCGTATTCGAGCGTCTGGGCCGTCGATCCCATCGACTCGGGATAGGCCACGTAGCCCAGCTGCCAGTATTCTTTCCATCCGGCGCGGCCGTTGGCGCCGCCCCAGGGGCCTTTGTTCATCGCCTCCTTGGCGTAGGCGCGCAGCGCCTGCTGGGGGTCGAACGTGCGGATGCCCTTCATCCAGGCGTCGGCGAGCAGCGAAATGGCGTGGTTGCCCAGCATGCCGCCCGTCTCGCCGGGGGCCGACCAGGCGGGCAGCCATCCGCACTGCTCCTGAGCCGCCAGCAGGGCCTGCATGTAGCGTCCCTGGAGGGTGGGGTGCAGCAGGTTGGTCAGCGGGAACTGCGAGCGGAACGTGTCCCAGAAACCGTTGTCCGTGTACATGTAGCCCCGGTGCACCTCGCCGTCGTAGGGGCTGTAATAGAGGGGTTCCCCCTTGGCGTCGCGCTCGTAGAACTTGCGCGAGAAGAGATTGGCGCGGAACAGACACGCATAGAACGTGCGCAGGGTCTCTTCGTCGGCGCCTTCGACCGCGATGCGTCCCAGCAGGTCGTTCCAGGTCCGTGCGCCGTGGGCGCGGGTCTCCTCCAGCGTGCGGTCGGCGCCCAGCTCCCGTTCGAGGGTGATGCGGGCCTGCTCGGCCGAGATGTAGGACGAACAGGCCTTGGCTTCCACGCGGGCTCCGTCGCGGAAGCGGACATAGGCGCCGCACCCCTCGCCCCTCTCGGTGCGGCTGCCTGCGCGGCGGGAGCCCTGCCGGTTTTCCCACGTGCCGAACTCCTCGAACGGAGCGTCGAAACGGATGACGAACCAGCAGCGGAACGTCTCGGGCCGGTTGACGAAACGCTGGTTGTTGACCCATCCGGTGATCTCCCTTCTTTCGGGGTCGATCCTGATGTCGCTTTCGCCCGTATAGCCGTCGAGCACCAGATAGGCGCTGCCGCTGCGTTTGGGATAGGCGAACCGCAGATGCACGCCCCGCACGGTGGGGGCCATTTCGGTGGTGATGCCGTTTTCGAAGGTCACCTTGTAGTAGTGCGGACGGGCGATCTCGTCGTCGTGGCTGAATTCCGCGCCCCGTTCGCGTGCGTCGAGCACCAGCTCGCCCGTCTCGGGCATGAGCGACCAGACGGCGTAGTCGCCCATCCAGGGGCTGCACTGATGCGCCTGCTGGAAGCCGCGGATGCGGGTGTCGGCGTAGCGGTATTTCCATCCGTCGCCGTTCTCCCCGGTCTGGGCCGACCAGGTGTGCATGCCGTAGGGCATGGCGGTGGTCGGGTAGGTGTTGCCGTAGCTCATGCCGAAATGCGAGTCGGTGCCCTGGCGCGTGTCGACCAGTCCGACGAGCCCCTCTTTCGGGGCGGCGGGCTTCGCGTAGGGAGCGGAGACCGCTTTCCCCGGCGCGGCGGCCCGTGCGGCCGTCCCGAGGGCCAGAAGCGCGGCGCAAAGGACCGCAAATTTCCCGCTCCGCATCGTTGCGGAGCGTATGTCGCGTATGTTTTTCATCGGAATTCCGGTTTTTTCCCGTTTACGGATTCAGTCGGAACATCAGTCGGTGCGAACCGCTTCCGAGCGTTATTTCCCGCTGCCCCGGAGCGATCTTCCGTCGGTCGGCACGCCCCGTGCGGCACCCTTCTGGCACGAGGGCCGTCGCCTGCACGCCCGGCGGCAGGGTGACCTCCACGGTCAGACTGCCGCCGTCGGTCTCCCAGCGGAGGTCGATGCGGCCGTAGGGCGTCTCCTTGCCCACTTCGCACCAGCTTACCCCCTGCGGAATCTGCGGGTCGATGAAGACGTGCCGGTAGCCCGGTGCGTCGGGATCGGTGCGCAGGCCGCCGAGGGCCTGGTAGAACCAGGTGCCGATGCCGTTGTAGCAGTTGTGCACGCGGCTGCGTTCGCCGCTCCAGTATTCCCAGGTCGTCGTGGCGCCGCGGTCGATCATGTGGAGATAGCCCGGATAGTCGCGCTGCTTGAGCATGCGGTACATGAAGTCGGGACAGCGCTCCTCGACGGTCCATCGCGTGATGACGGGCACGCCCACCAGTCCGCCGCCGATATGATCCTTCATCGTCTCGCGGGTGTAGGCGAAGAGCTGCCGGCGCACCTCGTCGCGCAGCGAATCGGGCGTGGCGCCCACGAGCATCGGATAGACCATGTCCAGTTGCGACGAGGTGGCGTAGACGTGCCGTTCGGGGTCGTAGAAACGCTCGTGGATCGTGCGGTTCAGCGCCTCCCGGCTGCGTTCGTAACGTGCGGCATCCTCGTCGTGGCCCGTCATGCGGGCCATGCGGGCCATTTTGGCGTAGCAGTCGCTTACGAAGCAGTTGTTGACCAGATCGACCGACGCTTCGTTGCCCGCGTCGACGCCCTGGGGCGCCAGCCAGTCGCCCAGATACCAGGCGCGGTAGGGCACTTCGGGCCAGCGCCGGAGCAGTCCCTCCCGCATGTGCCGTTCGACGTAGCCGATCCACGCGCGCATGGCGTCGTAGTGGCGGTCGACGAGCGTCCGGTCGCCGTAGTTGAGCCATGTCTGCCAAGGGGCCATGACGATGAATCCGCACCAGTAGGGGCCGCCTCCGTCGCGTCCGGCATTCGGCGCCACGTGGGGCAGGCTGCCGCCCGGCCGCATGGCATCGCCCCAGGCCTGCACCCAGTTGCGGTAGAGCGGCCCGGCGCCGCAGAGCGTCTGGAAAGTCTCGGTCGACGAGTTGCCGTCGCCTCCGTATCCGGCCCTTTCGAGGTGCGGACAGTCGACCATGTAGCCGTTGAAGGCCAGACAGCGCACCGTGCGGGCGATCATGTCGTGGATGGCGTTCATGTCCTCGTCCGAGCAGGCGAACGTCGCCTCCGGCGCATAGTCGGTGTGGATGGCCAGGGCCCTGAGTCCGTCCGCGTCGGGCACGACGGGCCCCGTGATGCGCACGTAGCGGAATGCGTGGTGGTTGAACTTGTTGACGAACCGCTCGCGGCCTCCGCCCCGGGCGATGTAGGTGTCGCGCTGCCGCTGGTCGACGATCCGGCCCTCGGCATCCACCTCGTCGCTGTACTCGATTTCGATGCGGGTGCCTGCGGGCGCATCCTCCAGGGTCATCTCCAGCCAGCCCGTCAGCACCCGGCCGAAGTCGAACTGCCGGCATTCGGGCCCCGCCTGCTTCCAGGCGCTCACCGGCAGCCGTTCCTGAATCCGGTCGCACTGGACCATCTGGGGCGTCGCCGTGTGGCCGGGCAGCGCCGCCGTCATGACGGGCCCCCAGTCGAGACGGTCCAGATCGGCTGCCTCCATCGTGCGGGGGTTGAGCCGTGCGTCGACCTCTTCGCCTCCGAAGTGGAGCGCCTGCCACGACCCCGTGTCGCGGTAGCCGCTCGGAGCGGCCCGCCAGGTGTCGTCGGTGCGGCAGAGAGTCTGCCATCCGTCGCCGCTCCATCCGTCTATCTGGGCCCGCACGAGCGGTTCGGCGTAGCTGCGCTCGGGCTGCCAGCGCCGGAACGTCGTCGGTTTGTACCACCCCGGCGCCAGCCATACGACCGCTTCGTTTTCGCCTTCGCGGAGCAGAGGCGTGATGTCGTAGGTGACCCATTGCGAACGCTTGTCGAGCTGCGAGACGGCCGGAGCCAGACAGGCGTCGCCCGCCCGGCGGCCGTTGATCCATATTTCGTGGTAGCCCAGCGAATTGACGTGCAGCAGCGCCTCCTGCCCGGCCTCTCCGGACGTAAAACGCTTGCGCAGCAGCACGGCGCGCGGGCCCGAACCCTCCTGTCCGATGAATTCGCCCGCCACCGCTCCGGGATCGGTCAGTCCGATCCCGAAACGGGCGATGGACGAGACGATGCGGCGCTTCGAGACCGATGTCGAGACCGTGACCCGCCACCAGCACCGTGCGCGCGCCTCCAGCTGCCGGCCCTCGTAGGGTACGCCGACCGAGCATGCGGAGAGCACCTCGCCCGAATCCCACAGATCGGCTTTTCCGGCAGCCAGCAGCAGACTGTCCGAGGCCACCTCGATCCGGTAGCTGCGCTGGGCGTCGCCCTCTCTGGACGAGCGGAGCTGCCAGCCGAAACGGGGTGTGGTCGTGTCGATGGCCAGCGGACGGGTCAGTCCTTCGCATACGAGGCGTTCGACGCTCGTGTCGCGGGCCGCGAGCGGCTGCATGACGACGAGCAGCAGGCCGAGGATCGGGAATCTTTTCATGGGGCGAGGGGGTTATGGGTTCAGAGCCGGCGCAGCGCGATGCGGTGCACCCGGGGTTTGTTGATCGTGTAGATTTGGTCGACGAGCAGCTGCATCTCGCGCGTGCGGGCTTCGCGGACCGATTCGTGCATGAGCTGCGAGAAGTTGCCGCGGTGTCCCATCACCCAGCCGTCCTTCTCCTTGCCCCGGTCGATGGCCTCGACGGCCCGGCGGTCGTTGGCGTTGAGCAGGCCGCGGGGTTGCAGGAATCCGAACTGCATCCAGGCGTAGTCGCGGAACTGGCGTTCGATCTCCCAGCGGTATTCGTTCAGGAACATCACCTCGAGCGCCTGCTGGTATTGCGGCGTGTTGTCCAGCGTGGCCAGGTTGATGCCCTCTCCGAGCTCGCGGCCCGACCATTCGCCGATCTTCTCGTCGTCGATCCAGAGCGCATAGTCGCCCTCGAGTCCCTTAACGCAGAGCATTTCGCGGTTCATCTCCTCGACGAAGGGCACCAGCCGCGCGGCATCGGCCTGCGAGCGCACGTCGCCCCAGCCGCGGGGCAGCGTGTCGAGCGGGTAGGGCAGCGCCTCGGCCAGATAGTCGAAGCTCAGCTCGCGGCGGTTGCGGCGAATGTCGCCGATCGTGCAGTTCGAGGCGCGCAGCACCTTCGCCCGGTCGGCGTCGATGCAGACGTCGGCGACCTCCTTGCCCGCCATGCCCTGGGCCTTGAGGTAGAGGTAGGCCATCACCATGTGGCCGTCGTTGCCCGGATGGATGCGGTCGCCGCCGCTGAGCGTGAAAGCCGGGTCGGCGGCCTGCTCGCGCAGCGTCAGCTCGGTCATCGGCGCGTTGAAGTCGAGGAACTCCCAGCCGTTTTCGGCCGCCGCTTCGCGCTGGAACTCCACCACGCGCTTCATCACTTCGTTCTTGCCTTCGAAAGGCGTGTTGTTCTCGATGCGGGCCGTGCCGTCGTAGGGCGAGCTGCCCAGCAGCACGACGCGCACACCTTCGAGCGTGCGGAGGCGCTGTTCGATCTTCTCGTAATTTTCGCGGCAGAGGGCCAGACGCTTCTCTCCGAACTCTTCGGCTCCGGGCTGGTTGTATTCGAAATATCCGGTGTCGTTCATGCCGAAAGTCACCGTCAGCACGGTCGGACGCTTGTTGAACACGTCGTCGTCGAGCCGTTTGTAGAGGTCAGCGGCCGTGTCGCCCCCGATGCCGGCGTTCATCACCTCGACATTCATGTAGGGGAAGCGCGTCATGTAGTAGAGCCAGATGTAGGAGTGGTAGTGTCCGCCGTCGGTGATGCTGTTGCCGAGGAATACGGCCCGGTCGCCCTCCTTGAACGGGGCGATTTGCTGCGCTGCGGCCGTCAGGCTCGTCGCGGCCAGCAGCAGAATGCACAGAAGTCTTTTTTTCATCGTGTCGTTATTCGTTTGTCGCTTCCGCAGTAGCGTCTGCGGTATGAAATTAGGCAATTGCGTCCGGATTTGCAAACGGGTCCCGTTTCGGAGCCGTTCCGTGCCGGGCGCCTCATTGCCGGCTGTTTCGCCCCGGTCGTTCCTGCCGGAGCCGGTCGCTGCCGGCAGCGCCGCATGCGGGCGCCGTCGGTGCGGAAAATGTCCTCCGCTCCGTGCGGAGCGGAGGACCGATGATTGGCTATTCCTGGTCGAACGCGTGTTCCCAGCCGAATACGCGGAAGAAGAAGGGCCGGTAGAAGTCGGCGCTGCCTTCGCGTTGGAAATTATCCCAGAAATTGATCGGGTCGCTGTTGGTCGAGAAGACCAGTTCCCCTTCGCGCGAGAGCGCCGGATGGAGGTTGATCATGTACCAGCGCTGGTGATAGGGATTGCCGATCTTGTCGAGCGTCGGGGGCAGCGTGAAGAGCAGCTGCCGTTCGTCGAAAGGCCCGTAGGGGTTGTCGCTGCGGTAGATGTAGATGCCGCGGCCGAAGGGGAAGCTCTGCATGGTCATGTAGTATTTGCCTTCATGCTCGAAGACCCAGGGCATCGACCCCGAATGGGTCGTGATGTAGGAGCGGATCTGCTCCTCCTCGGTCGGCAGCGCCGTCTGCCAGTGATAGTCGCCGTTCAGGTCGCGGATGTAGTACGACCACGTGCTGCGCAGGTCGAGCGTCTCGGTGCGGGCCACCAGCACGCGCGAGGAGAGACCCTCCTGCTTGGTGGTGTAGAGGTAGACGTGCCCCTCCTCCCGGTCTTCGTACATCGTGGCGCCGTAGCCGTAGCCGTCCGAACCGAACTCGTGGTTGCACGAGAGCTCCGACATGTAGCGGCCGTCGCCCGGGGTGCCGTCGAGGCAGTATTCCCGCAGGCAGCTGCTGAAGTTGATCATCGAGCCGTTGCCGTGCGTGAGGTCGACGCCGATCCAGAGCATCTGGAGCACGTTGCCGCGGCCCGGATCGTTGTAGACGGTCGCATCGCCGGCCCAGTAGATGTAATCCTGGTCGATCTCGCCGCGGGCGATCTCGGCGTCGGAGAGCCGGGCCATGGGATGGCGCAGGTGGGTGCGGGCGTGGTAGTAGCGTTCCGCATTCGGATCATCGGTCTGCACGTAGTCGGCCAGCCAGACCAGATCCTCGTCGCCGCTCTCGCCCGTCTGGATCATGATGCTGTTGCGCGGGAAGCTGCTGCTGTTGCGCGTACGGGTTGCCGCGTCGACCGTTCCGTAGAAACTGTCGTTGAAGGTCCAGTAGATGTTGCCGTCGGGCAGCGCGGTGGTCAGCACGCCGTCGCCGCCGTTCCAGCCCAGCGTGCGGGTGAACAGGGCGTCGTACTTCTTGTCCTTGTAGACGAACACGTTGGGGCTCTGCTGCCCTTCGTCGATCATCGGCACCAGATCCCACGAGGGATCGATGCTGGGCGCTTCCGGACGTACGGGTGCTTCGGGGGCCTCTTCGTATGCGATTTCCGGATTGTCGAAATCGTTGCATGCGGCCAGATTCGAGGTGAAGAGACCGATCATGCAGATTATTATGAGGTTTCTTTTCATGTTCGATGCGATGAATGGATTAATACTGCGTGCGGGTCATGGTTTCGTGCACTTCGTACCAGCGGCTTTCGCCTGCGAGCCGGTAGTAGTAGTGGAGGTGGAACGTCTCGGTCGCGGGGTCGTAGGCCGACACCTCTTTGGACGACATGCGGACGCTGACGGCCTCCTGGCTGTCGAGGTAGGGTGCGAGCGTCACCCGCTGCATGGGCTGCACGCGGTCGGTGAGCACGCCCTCCTCGTAGACCGGAACGTTGATCCACGCTTCGGGATCGACCGTCACGCGGATGCTGCATGCGCGCATCTCCGTCTTGTCGCTCGAGGCCTTCGCGGCGGGCAGCATGCGGATCGAGCGGGCGTCGAGCGGCAGAACCGGCTTCGACGAGTTGATCGCCTGGCGTTTGGAGTTCGAGCCGAAGAAGCTGTCCACCAGCCAGCCCTCCTGCGTGGTTCCGTTCATCGTGTAGTAGGTGGTCGTCTTGGTCGTGGCGTAGGCGTTCTTGCGGTAGATTTCGAAGAGCACGAAGTTCTTGCTCGTCGACGCCATGCAGGACGACACCGAAGCGATGCGCAGCGGAATGAAGTAGGTCTGGTCGGGCAGCAGGCCGTCGGTGTTCACCCGCACCGGACAGAAGGCCGTGCAGCTGCCCGCCTCC
Organism: uncultured Alistipes sp.; assembly: GCA_900553175.1. Lineage (GTDB taxonomy): Bacteria > Bacteroidota > Bacteroidia > Bacteroidales > Rikenellaceae > Alistipes. Next base: position 22,291 of record USCH01000010.1, read on the forward strand.
ATCTCCAGGGTCATCGGGTCGATGGTGAAGTTCTCCGCAGGCACCTGCATCGCATAGCTGTCGAACTGCGTGTCGTAGTTGCGGCGGTTGTACTCGCCGATGGCCTCGCGGTCGAGCTCCAGGGTCACGGTCACGTTCTCATCGAGGCCCGTCGTGCCGCTGGCGTAGAGGGCCAACTGCCCTTCGTCTCCGCCGTATTCGAACTCCTGACCGATGATGTTGTTTTCGCCGCTGACGAGCGAAATCTCCTTGCGGTAGAGCTCCTCCTCGTAGTATTCCATTTCGCAGGAGCCCATGAGGGCGGCAGCCAGCGTCGCCATGGCGACGAGCGCCGTCGTTTTACCGTATGTTTTCATCTTCTGAATGTTTTTGATCGGTTATTTTTCCCATCCGGGGTTCTGATCGAGGCTCGGCACCTTGCGCAGCTCGTCGCGGTGCAGCGGCATGAACATGTACTTCGAGCGGAACGTGCGTTCGCGGATCGACTGGTGCGAAATGGGGGTCGGCACGTAGAAGCCCTCCCATTCGTCGGCGTCGACGTTGAGGCCCGTGAGCGGTTCGCGCTCCAGTTCTTCGAAGATTCCCCAGCGGCAGATGTCGTAGTAGCGGCGGTTCTCGTGGAGGAATTCGACCATGCGTTCGCGCTGGATGAGCCGGTTGAAGGCGTCGGCCGAGGCGAGCTCCTCCTCCGAGGCGCCCGGCAGTCCGGCGCGGTAGCGCACCTGATCGAATGCGCGGGCCATTTCACGGGTGTCGCGCGAGTAGGTCTGGCCGTTCACCTCGTGGCTTTCGGTGAGGTTGTTCAGCGCTTCGGCGTAGGAGAGCAGCACCTCGGCGTAGCGGATCAGCGGGAACGTTTTGGCGATCATGCGCGGGTTGCCCGATCCGGTGCGTGCGTCGCGCGGATGGACGTACTTGCGGCAGGTGTAGCCCGTCAGGTTGTAGATGCCCATGCGCTGCGTGGCGCTCTTGCCGTTGGCGGCTCCGTTGTGGTACTTGACCACCTTGTGCTTCATGTCCTCCTGCGTGGTCGACTCCAGCGTCCAGTAGGCGCCCGAGAAGCCGATGCTCGCATAGAAGCGGGGCTCGCGGTTGGCGTAGGCCTTGTAGGTGCCGCCCTTGAGGATGTAGTCGCGCGAGAGCTGCTTGTCCGATGCGGTGACGCATGCGCGGTCGTAGGGCCGGTTCTCATAGGGATACTCCGTGCTGGCGTTGGCGATGTCGCGGCCGTCGGCCATGCGGTAGGCGTCGATGATGCGCTGCGGGATGCTTATGGCGTTCGTGCCGCCCAGTCCGATGGGGAACACCACGTCCATCTGGTCGGCCACGTTCGAGGTGGCGATGCCCCAGATGAGCTCCTTGTTGAGCACGTTGGTCGTCTCGCCGGTGAACATCTCCGAGTAGGAGCGCAGCGGGTCGATGCCGCCCGCACCGTCGGGGAATGCGGCTGCGGGAACGTTGGCGGGCAGCGGCTGGGTGTATTCGTCGGCCGCCACGGTGTGCAGCTCGTAGATGCCCATATCCATCACGCGTTTGGCCGCAGCGGCCGCCACGGCCCACTTGCGCTCGTCGTACTCCTGCGATACGTAGTACGCACCGTCGGATTTGCGGCGGAAGTTGCCGAAGTAGCGTTTGGCGGCGCTGCCTCCGTTGAAGAGCGGGCTGGCCGCCTGCAAGCGCAGCCGTGCCACCAGAGCCAGGGCGGCGCCTTTGGTGGGGCGTCCGAACAGGTCGACGGGCTGGGCGTCGTTGAGCCCTTCGGCCGCGGCCTCCAGCTCCGAGCAGATGTAGTCCACGCACTCGTCGTAGGTGTTGCGCTGCGTGAGGTAGTAGTCGGGCGCTTCGTTGGTGTCGAAAATCCGGTCGCCCACCAGGATGGCGGGACCCTGATTCTGGAGAATCCAGTAGTAGGCGTAGGCTCTCAGGAAGCGGGCCTGTGCGCGCAGCGACATCTTGTCGAAGGCGTTCATGTCGGGCACCTCGTCGATGCGGGGCAGGATGGTGTTCACCTTGCGGATGATCTTGTAGGAGGTGGGCCACACGTTGAACGACCACTGCCAGCCCGACATGCTGGTGTAGGAGATGCGGTCGGTGGTGAGCTCGGTTCCGGGGAAGGAGACGTCGAGGAATCCGTTGAAGAAGGTGCCGCAGCTGACCGCCTCGTCCGATCCGGTGGCGCCGGGCACGCTGCACCAGTAGTACATGCGTCCTTCGATCGGGAGCATGTCCACCGCACCGTTGAAATAACGTTCGATGTTGTACTGGCTTTCGAAGATTTTCTCCTCGGAGAAGGTGTCCTCGAAGTAGTCGTCCACGTTCAGGAAGTTGCAGGCGCCCATGAGGCAGCTCAGCAGAACGATGGGTATGATTGCTATCTTTTTCATGTCTTTGTGCCGTTTGGGTTTAGAAGTTCAGGTAGATCTGGAGCGAGAAACGGCGCGGGATCGGATAGGAGTGTCCGGTCTGCATGGCCTGTTCGGGATCGAAGATCTTCACGCCGTCCCACACGGCCAGATTCTCGCACATGACCTGGAAATCCACCGATTGCAGTCCGAGCGCCTTGCGCAGTCCGGGCGTGCGGAGGTTGTAGTTCAGGCTCAGCTCCTGCAGGCGCAGGTAGCGGGCGTTGCCTTTCCAGAAGGTCGACGGCTTGGTGTTGTTGGTGTTGTTGCCGTAGTAGAGGCGGGGGAAGCGGGCGTCGGGATTCTCCGTGGCCCGGTTGCCCGAGTATTCGGCCGAGGTCCAGCGGTTGGCCGGATCGTAGGCCAGCGCCAGCACGTTGCCCTTGTAGCCGTTGTTGAACGGAATGTAGCCGTCGAACTTGTCGCTCATGGCGCCTCCGTAGAGGAAGTAGTTGTTGCCCGTGCCTTTGAACATGACGTTGAGGGTCCAGTTGCGGTAGCGCAGCTCGGCGCCGAAGCCGTACATGAACTGCGGGATGCCCGCATAGGCGAACAGGGGCACTTGGTCGTCGTCGGTGATTACGCCGTCGCCGTTCACGTCCTTGTACTTGATGTCGCCCGGACGCACCGTGCCGAACTGTTCGGGGCTGAGGTCCACGTCCTGCTGGTCCTTGAACAGACCCAGGGCGATGTAGCCGCGCTGCACGTTGTTGGCGTAGCCGTTCTTGCTCAGATAGGGGTAGAGCTGTTCGGTCTCCTCCCAGTTGTTGATCTTGTTCTTCGAGAGGGTGAAGTTGCCCCGGAGGGTGAAGTGGGCGTTCTTGCCCAGCGGCTGGAAATACTCGAAGTTGCCGTCGCCGCCCCAGCTGGTCATGCTGCCGACGTTGCCGTAGGGCATGCTGATCACGCCCACGTAGTCGGGAATCTGCGTGCGCTGCTGGAAGATTCCTTCGCGACGGTCGCGGAAGTAGTCGATCGTCAGCGTGAAGCGGTCGCCGAAGAGGTGGGCGTCCAGACCGACGTCGAACTTGTTGGCCTTCTCCCACTGGAGGTTGTCGGCGCCCACGCGGTCCTCGGTGAGCGTTCCCACACCGCCCCACCAGGTCTTCTTGGCGTTATCCTCGCGGATGATGGTCAGGTAGGGGAAGCGCAGCAGACTGATGCGGTCGTTGCCGACGCTGCCGTACGAGGCGCGGATCTTGAGGAAGTTGAGCCACTTCGACTTTTTCAGGAAGTTGTACTGCGTCGGCACCCAGCCCACGGCCACGGCCGGGAAGAATCCGTACTGCTGTCCGGTCTTGAAGTTCTCCGAGCCGTTCAGACCGAAGTTCAGGTCGACGAAGTAGGTGTCCTTGAAGCCGTAGGTGAAGCGTCCCGAGAGACTCTGGTAGCGCTTGGCGATGGCGTTCATGCTGCTGTCGGCGCCCGATTCGACGGTGCTCTCCAGGTAGTAGAACAGCAGGCCGCCCACGCGGTGGTTGCCGAACGCACGGTCGTAGTTGATCTGTCCGTCGAAGTAGAGCTTGCGCCAGCTCCACGATTCGGAGTTGTACTGCACCGACGAGGAGGTCACCTGCTCGGACAGCATCAGCTCGCCCGTATTGGTGCGTTCGCGGGCGTAGTAGAGGCTGGGCATCGAATAGCGGCTCTCGCCGAAGAGGCTCTGCGCGTCCCACGATCCGGTGGCCTTGACGCTCAGACCCTCGGTGATCATCGAGAGGTCCTGCTTCAGGCCGATGTTGATCAGGTTGCGGTTGTGGTTCTCGACGGTGTTGCCCGTGTAGTTGAGCAGCACGTGGGGCGGGATGTCGCTGTCGGTGCCCGACGAGGGCAGCTCGCCGCTCGAATAGCGCAGCGGGTACATCAGCGGCGTGGTTTTCGACTGCGAGTCCCAGATCCAGTCGGTGAGCGACTGGTCCAGACGGCTGTAGGGCTTGCCCATGCTCGGGCGCTTGTTGACCGACATGAAACCCGTGGCGCCCAGATAGAGCTGGGTGGTCTTCGTCAGGTTGATGTCGATGTTGATGCGGTAGTTGTAGGTGTCGTAGCCTACGCCCTTGTTGTACTTGCTGTCCTCGAGGTTGCGGTAGGCCGAGCTCTCCTGCGACATGCCCAGACTGGCGAAGTAGCGGGCGATGCTGCCGCCGCCCTGTGCGCTGATGTACTGGGTGTGCTGGAACGAGACGGGCTTGAGGATTTCGCTCTGCCAGTCGACGTCGGGGTAGAGGTCGGGATCGAGTCCGTGGCGGATGATTTCGAGCTGCGTGCTGTTGTAGATGGGGCTCATGCCCGAAGCCACGGCCGCTTCGTTGGCCAGCTCGGCATACTCCGACGCCCGCAGGTATTCGGGCAGGCGGCGCAGCTCCGAGATGGTGTAGTTCGAACGGAAGGTGATGTTGAGCTTCTGCTCCTGGCCGCGCTTGGTGGTGACGAGCACCACGCCGTTGGCGCCGCGGCTGCCGTATACGGCCGTTGCGGCGGCATCCTTCAGCACCGAGAAGCTCTCCACGTCCGCGGGGTCGATCTGGCTCAGCGAACCTTCCAGACCGTCGATGAGCACCAGCGCGCCGCTGTTGGCGCCGAACGTGCCGATGCCGCGCACCCAGAATTCGGAGATGTTGCGTCCCGGCTCGCCGCTCGACTGGATCGAGATCACGCCGGGCACGCGTCCGCCGAGCGTGTTGACGATGTTGGTCGCGGGCAGTTCGAGCGCCTTGGTGTCGACCACGGCCACGGCACCCGTGACGCTGACTTTGCGCTGCGTGCCCATACCCACGACGACGACCTCTTCGAGTTCGTTGCCGGCCTGGAGCTGCACGTGCACTTCGTCGGCCGAGACGACGGTGTGTTCATAGGATTCGAAACCGACGAACGACACCACCAGCGTGTTGTAGAGGTCGATGGGGATCGAGAAGCGCCCTTCCGAGTTGGTGAGCGTTCCCACGCCGGGTTTGTCCTTGACGTAGACGGTTGCGCCGACGACGGGTTGGTTGCCGGGGTCGACGACCGTTCCTTTCAGCGTGATGGACTTTCTTTGCGGGGTCTGTGCGCCGGCCTGGACCGCGAGGGTCAGCAGCAGGGCGCATATGAATAGAAATCGCTTCATTTGTCTCTTCATTTAAGGGGTGGAAACCGGCTTATTCGGTGGCTATGCGGCGGATGGCGTAGTTCTCGCAGTCGTTGACGTAGAGAATGCCGTCCGAGTCGATCACCAGACCGATGGGCTTGTTGAACTGCGATACGTCGGCCGGACCGTTGGCGTAGCCGGGCGTGCGGGGCGTTCCCGCGAGGGTCGACACGTAGCCCGTGGCCAGCGTGATGCGGCGGATGCAGTGGTTTTCGCTGTCGGCGACGTAGATGTAGTCCTCGTCGGCGCACATCTGGCACGGACTGTTGAACTGCGCCTCGTCGAGGGCGCCGTCCAGATAGCCGGAGGTGTTCCGGCGGCCGGCCCACAGCTCGCAGGTGCCCGCCTCGATGTCGTGTTTGTAGATGCAGTGCCGGTTCTTGACCGAGAAGTAGGCGATGTTGGGGTCGCGCGGGTCGAAGACGATGCCTTTGACATCGCCGGCCGCATCCTTGAACGCTTCGGTCGTGAGGTTTTCGCCGCGGCCGCTCTTCGGATCGAAACGGGCTACGGTGCCCTCGTTGGTGTAGAAGTAGAACTTGTGGTCGCCTGGATTCATGGCGAAGCCCTGACGGCCGCCCCACGAGGACATTCCGGCCGTGTAGCCCAGCTCGCGGTCCCACTTGATGGACGGCTCGGTGATGCGCGTGTAGTCGGCCGAGGGGTCGAAGAAGCCGTAATCGTCCATGCCGACGTTGGTGTTGAACCAGTAAACCCGGTCGGAGGCGTAGTCGTAGGAGATCAGCATGTCGTTCACCAGAATCTCGGTTTCGGCCACCGACTTGATGTTGCCCGACTCCTCGTTCATCATGTAGAAGCGCCGGTGATTATCCTCTTCGGTCTTGAAGCAGGCGAAAAGGTTCTTGTCGGCGTCGATGGCCAGACCCGTCTCGGATACCCGGGAGAATTGGGCGCTGCTCAGCGAGACGGTGCCCGAGGGCATGCTGGCGCCCTTCGTGCCGCCGACGAGCGTCGACACCGAGGTCTGGACGATGTAGTCGAACACTTCGTCGAAACGGGCCTCGTTTTCACCGATGACCACGCGGATGACGCACTCCTCGCCCGGCAGTTTGGGTGCCAGCACGAGCATGCGTTCGCCCGTCGACGAGATGACGGCGGCGCGCTTCTCGTTGAAGTAGACGGCGATGTCCTCGACGCGGGTGCCGAAATTCTTGCCCTTGATGATGACCTGTGTGGCGATCGGTCCTGTTTTGGGTGCGAACGATTCGAGCTCGATCGGCTGGTCGGGACGGTGCGGGGCACCCTCCTTCGCTTCGTCGTCGGAGCACGACATCATTCCGAGTCCCGCCACCAGACAGGCAAGCCGCAGCGACATGCGGCATTTGCAGTAGAGTTTTTTCATAGGTGTTGGTTGTTAGGAATTTTATGGTTTGTCTGTTGCGTTCGTTTCCGGGGCGGCCGCTGCGCCGGCGCCGTGCGGGCCGCTCTGGCCGGAGGCGGTCCCGCACTCCTCGGCCTCGGGGTCTCCGACGCCCCACCGATAGCAGGGTTCGGGTCCCATGTAGAGGTCCAGCCGCCCTCCGGCCGCGATCGAGGCGAAGTCGATGTGCGAACGGTCGTAGGGCCTGCCGTTGAGTTCGGCGCGCTGGATGTAGCGGTTTTCCGGCGAGTTGCCGTGTGCTTCGACCACGAAGCTGCGGCCCGTCGCATAGCGGGGGTCGAGCCTGAATTCGATGCGGTCGAACACGGGGCTGGTGATCTCCATCCGCGGCTCGCCGGGGCATGCCGGATGGAGGCCCGAGGCGGCGAGCACGTACCAGGCCGACATCTGCCCCGCGTCTTCGTTGCCGACGATGCCTTCGACGGTGTCGGCGTAGGCGTTGCGGCAGATCGTGCGGGTCCAGTGCTGCGTGAGCCAGGGTCGGCCCAGCCGGTTGAAGAGGAACGGCGCCAGGTGGACCGGTTCGTTGGCGTGGTTGTAGTAGGGATTCCAGTGCATGTCTTCGGGCGTCGACTCGAAGAAGCGTTCCAGATCGGCGAGCGCCGCCTCGCGTCCGCCCATCATCCGGACCATTCCATCGATGTCGTGGGGCACGAACCAGCCCTGCTGGTAGGGGGTCGACTCGATGCATCCGTACCACTCCCGGGTGCGGGCGTCGTCGGGCCACTCCATCCATGTGCCGTCGGCCAGACGGGGGCGGAACCAGCCTTTTTCGGTGTCGAAGATGTTGCGCCAGGCTCCGGCCTTGCGGTCGAACCGCTCCGCATCCTCCGTTTTTCCGAGCAGGGCGGCCAGCCGGGCGACGCACCAGTCGGCGTAGGCGTATTCGAGCGTGTGCGAGATGCAGAGCGACGAGGGGGTGTAGCCCAGCGAATCGTTGCCGAACAGGCGCGAGGTGTTCACCGCGTAGCGGTAGGCCTCCTCGACGTCGTACTCCCGGCCGATGCCCTTGGCGTAGGCGTCGGTCAGCACCGACAGGGCCGGATTGCCCAGCATGCAGCCCGTGTAGGCGTTGGCCAGCTCCCAGCGTTCGTAATATTCGCGGCCGCTCGTGCGGGCCTGCTCCGTGAGCGAGGCGAGCAGGTCGTCGACCACTTCGGGATTGATGATCGTCTGGAGCGGCATCTGGCTCCGGAAGACGTCCCAGCCGCTGAATACCGTGCGTTTGGTGAACGTTCCGTCGGAGGAGTGTATCTTCAGGTCGCCGCCCACGTAGCGGCCGTCCGTGTCGGTGTAGATGCGCGGATCGATCATCGTGTGGTAGAGCGCCGTGTAGAAGATGCGCCGGTCGGCGTCGCTGCCGCCCTCGATGCGGATGCGGCCCAGCGCCTCGTTCCAGGCCTCGCGGGCCCCGGTGCGCACCTCGTCGAAACTCTTTCCGGCGATCTCCGCCTCGAAGTTGCGCCGGGCTCCCTCGGCGTCGACGAACGAGATGCCCGCCCGGAGCTCCACCTGCTCCCCTTCGGCGGTCGGGAACTCGGTGAAGAATCCGATGTGGTCGCCTTCCAGTTCATCCGCGTCGCAGATGCGTTCGGCCGCTGCGACCCGTTTCAGATAGCGGTCGCTCACCACGTCGTCCTTGTGCCGGCTCCACGAGGCGGGTATGTCGGCCCGCCAGAAGCCGTGCCGGACCATCGGGCGGCTCAGCCGGGCGTAGAAGTGGAGCGTGTAGGCCACGTCGCCCTCGCCGTCGCCCCAGCCGCCCGTCTGGGGCGTGCAGCGGATCCAGCCGCTGATCGTGCGGTCGTCCTCCACGCGGATGTGCTGCCGCTGGGCCGTGCCGCCCACGCGCCGTGCCAGGTCGATCTGGATGCGGGCCGTGTCGGTCTGCGGGAAGGTGAAGCGCATGATGCCGCAGCGGGGCGTCGCCGAACATTCGGCCGTGATGCCGTAGTCGGTCAGCCGCACACGGTACCAGCCTGCGCGGGCCTCCTCCGAATCTTTGTCGTAATGCGAGCGCCACCCCTCGATCGTGCCGTCTTCGCGTCCGGCGACGGTGCGGAGCGGTCCGGTCGTCGGCATGACGAGGAAGTTGCCCAGCTCGCCGAACCAGCCCACGCCGTTCATCTGTGTGAGGGCGAATCCTTCGATGGTGGTGTGCTCGTAGCTGTACCCGGGGCTGTTGTCGCCGCCCGTGATCGTGTTGGGGCTGACCTGCGTCATGCCGAACGGGGTCGCCGCCCCCGGAAAGGTTTTGCCCAGTCCGTGATAGACGCCGGCCGCTGCGGTGCTGGTGCTGGCTCCGATGAACGGATCGACCCAGTCGGCGGGTGCGGTCCGTGCGTCGTGCGGGGTCCTCTGGCAGGCGATGGCCGTCGCGAGGGCGAGTATGCAAAGCGGTATTCTCATGGGTTTTCGTGTATGAACAGGGTAGTTACGCCGAAGCGGGGCGCGCGGATGCGCACCGAGCATCCGTCCGCCTCCTTGCGGATGCGGCATGCGGCGGTCGGGTTGCCGTTGAGGTCGGTAAGGTCGATGCGGCGGAACGGACGGCCGAACCCTATTTTTGCGGGCCGTCCGGAGCCCGAGGCGTTGAAGAGCCGGACGACGACACCGCCGTCGGCCGGGTAGGCGGTCACCACCTCGTAGCCTGTCGCGCCCGTGTCGAGCAGCGAACGCCGTTCCATCGCGGCGTCGGCATGCAGCGAGCAGAGCAGCGGTTCGTTGTGCCGCACGCTCGCCCGGTCCACCCCTGCGCGGTCCCAGCCGCCCCGGTGGGGAAGCAGCACGCAGTCGATCTGCGTGGGACCGTCGAGCGGATAATCGCAGCCCCACAGCCCTCCGCCCGAGTATTGCACGGTGAGCCCCAGCGGCTCGCCCGTTCCGTGGCGGTAGGTGGTCGTGCGGTCGCTCAGCAGCGCCAGTCCGCGGCCTCGGCGGCCGGCCTCGGCGAGATCGACCCAGTGCAGGAGGACCTGATGCTTGATCGCGCGCCAGTCGTTGTAGTGGGTGTCGCCGAGCGTGCTGCGGCAGACGTCGAACGGAGCGTCCTTGTCCAGATGCGGATCGTCGAGCGCTGCGGGGAAGAGCATCGTGAGCTTGTAGCGGTCGTCGTAGCAGGCGCGCCGCGGATTGGCGTAGGCGTCGCGCTGCCGGAACTCTCCGATGCATTCGTTGTGCCGCCAGTCGATGCGCAGCGAGATTTCGATTTCGGGCGACCCCTTGCGGAGCGTGATGCGCTGCGTGAAGGGGTGCGAGGCGATCGTTCCCTCGATGAGAAGCCATTGCTCCAGGTCGCCGTTCCGGCCCCGGGTGACGCGGGCGGGCGTCTCGGTCGACGAGCGGAACCCTCCGTTGTCGCAGAAATGGCCGCGCAGCTCGCCGAATGCGTACTCCGATTGCGGGTCGGTCCACTCCTCGGACCCGTCCGGGCCCTTGACCCGCAGCTCCCGGATCGTGCCGCCGCGCGCCGGATCGACCGTGATGCGGCAGCATTCGTTTTCGATCGTGCAGCCGTCGGTCTGCGGAGCCTGCTCCGCGGCGGCATCTTCGCGCCGCAGGGCGTAAGTCGTGTATCCGAACGAGGGAACTTCGGCCCGGAGACAGATTCCCTCCTCCGTCGGCGCCGCCTCCACCGCATGTCCCTCGATGTCGGTGACGGCGATCCGATGTCCGCGCCACGACTCCGGCAGCGCGATCCGCACCGTTTCTTTGCGCGCGAATCCGGCCGTGTTGCAGACGCGCAGCGTGGCCCGGTCCCCTTCGATGCGCTCCGTGCCGCCCATGCGGCGCTGGGCGTCGCCGATCAGCTTCAGGGCCCGCCCGTCCGCCGTCGCGGTCCAGCGGGCGATGTGTGCGGCCCACGTTTCGGTGCCGTGCAGCCGGTTGTAGGGCACGATCCACGAATCGTGATGCTGGGCCAGCATGAGCGTCCGCCAGGCTTCGTCCATCTCCGCCTGCGGGAAGTCGAATCCCCGGGTCAGCAGGGCGATCGTCGCCGTTTTTTCGGCCGCCGGAAGCAGATTTTCCGTCCGGCGCACCTGCCGGGCGATGCGTTGCAGCACCTGACTGCCCCACATCAGTCCGGGGCGCACCTCCTCCTGGGAGAAGCGGTAGCGCTCCTTCGGGCGTTCGCAATCCAGTCCTTCGAAATATTCGCGCCAGGTGACGTACCTCGATCCGGCCCGGATTTTCTCACCGTGGCCGATCCAGGGGCCGTTGCGCCAGCCTGCATCCTGGAGGCACATGCCCACGGGGTGTTCGATGCCGGCCTGCCGGCAGGCGTCGAGGTATTCGGGTTCGTTGCCCCAGGCCGTGGTCTGCCAGACCGAGCCTTCGAGCAGCTCTTCGCAGGCGTAGCGCGGCGAGGTCGTGATCCACGACCCGTCGGGTCCGGTCCATCTCACGCTCTCTCCGCCGTAGGGGGCCGCATAGCCGCCCCAGCAGGTGTTGGGGCATTTGAGCGATGCGTAGCGATACCCGAACTGCCGCAGAATCTGGGGCAGGCAGCTCGTGAAGCAGGGCTCTTCGCAGGCGTAGGTGCGCAATTCGACTGTGGGAAAGTGCTTGCGGAGTTTGCGGATGCCGTACTGGAACTGGCGGATGAGGCTTTCGCCCGAGATGTTGTAGCAGTAGGGCTGGGCGTAGGTCGGATTGACGAATTCCACGCGCGGGGTGGCGGCGAGCGCCTTGAAGCGCTCGTAGTCGCCCGGAGTGCGGAGCTGCACGCTGTCCCATGTTTCGGGCTCGATCTCCAGCGAGATGCGCCATTCGGGGTGTTTTTCGAGCGTCTGAACCAGGAAACGGGTTTTCCACTCCACGGGATAGTGGCCGTAGATGCCTCCGTGGTACCCGTCCACGAAGTCGGGCTGCCGGGCGCTGCCCGATCGGGGCAGGAGCGTCAGCAGGAGGGCGAGAAACACTCCTCCGGCACGGAAAAGCCGTGCGAAAGGAGCTGCTTTCGGTCGTTCGGGTCGTAGGTTCGGTTTCATGGGTCGGGTTGGCCTGCGGACGGTGGTCGGCCGTCCTGTAGCGGGTCCGAATGCAAAGTAACCCAATCGGGAAAAAAAATCCGACGATGTTAAATCCGAAGTAGTCGAAAAAGTAAATGGTTGTAAAATTTAAACTGCTGACAATGAATGTCTTGACTTTTTGTATCCCCTCGTCTTAATTAGATGTTTCCGTAGTCGCGCGGAATGAGGAGAGGCGGATTCTGTCGATTTCCTCTTCGAGATTGCCGATGTTGGGGCGGGTTTTGCTTTTGACTTTGCTCTTGTAGTTGTAGACGGTTTGGAGCGAGCAGTGCAGGAATTCGGCGATCTGTCCCACGTTGGTGATGCCCAGGCGCATCAGAGCGAAGATGCGCAATTCGGTGTTGAGCCGTTTGTCGTCGAGGCGGTAGCGGCCCTCTTCGTTGAGCAGGCTGTTGAACTGCTCCACGAAACGGGGATAGAGATTCAGAAACGCTTCGTCGAAGCTCTTCATCAGCTCCTCGACATCCCGCTCCATCTCCCGGGCCGAAGGTTTGTAGAGCTGATCCGCCTGCCCGTTCTTGATTTTGTGGTTCACCTCCTTGCGGAATGCGTGGAGCTTGTCGATGTAGTAGGAGCAGCGGCTGATGAAGTGGCCGATGTACTGCTCCTTGATGAACTGGGCTTCGTTGAGCCTGCTGTTGATTTCGCAGATGTTCGCACGCGAGCGGGCGATCGTGTTTTTCTGCTTCCAGACGATGGCGAAAAGCACGATGAGGACGACCAGACCCAGACTCAGCGCGAAGATGAACCGTTGCAGGTTGCGTTGCTGGTGCTGGATTTTTTGCAGGTAGTTGCTTTCGATGATGGGCTGCACGCGGGCGATGAGTGCGCTCTTGAACCGGGAATTGTAGTAGTTCGAATCGTCCAGCGCCGAACGGGTGTAGTTGTACGCCCGCCGGATGTCGCCCTCCTCGAACAGATTGACCGCCAGCTGGAGAAGCGCCTCGTTTTCCATGATGGCGTTCTTGATGTCGGCTGTGGCCGCGATCTCCAGATAGCGGTTTTCCATGGAGCGGTTGCCCGCGAGGCGGTGGAGCGTAGCGATGCCCATCGCGTGCATCGCATAGCCGTGGGTGTCGGGCTGCTCCTCTTCGAAGAGCGCGGTCATGATGTTCAGTGCCTCGCTGATCCGGCCCTGGCTTTGGAGTTGGAAGGCCCGCTCCTTGGCGTAGAGGGACGATCCTTCGGGGAGAAACCGCATCAGCGTGTCGCGCAGCCGTCTGATTTCGGCTTCGTATCCCACCGAGAGCTGCGGATCGTTGGTGTATCTGTTCAGCTGCTCGAAGTAGCGGATGCGGTTCCAGCAGTAGGCGGGCATCTGGCCGGGATTGAGCCGCGCGGGGTCTATTTCATCGAAAATTCGCTGTGCCTGGATGAAAAGCCCCGAGAGCGAATAGCTGAATGCGAGCCGCAGCTTGCTGTCCAGCAGCTTGCCCGGGTCGTTTCCCTGCTGGGCGAGACGGATGTTCTCCCGGATGTAGCGCACGGCCGAGTCGCTGCGGAAGGAGGTGTATCCGTCGATGATCTCCTCGTTGAGCCGGTAGTAGTCGTCCCCCGGGACGAGCTCCTGCCGGCGCTTTTTCAGCTCCTCGATGTTGCGGTTGCGCAGCTGGATGTAGGTGTCGCGTTCGGCTACGGTGCGGTCGAGCTGCCGCAAGGTTTCGGAGACGTGCTTCGACCCCCCCCCGTCGTGGCAGGAGGAGGCGCCGACTGCCCACAGAAGCAGGCAGGGTAGCAGGAGAGGTTTCATTTCCGGAAGTTTTAGGTCGCATACAAATATAATAATATATTTCGACAAACGCAATGGTCCGAACGGAATATTTCGGGATGCGGGTTTCGGATTCGGCTCTGTGTTTCATCGGGTTCCGCCGGCTGCTGCCGCTTTCGTTCCGGAAGCGTCGTCCTCCCGTCCTCCCGTCCTCCCGTCCTTTCGTCCTCCCTGCCTCCCTGCCTCCCTGCCTCTCTGCCTCTTTGCCTCTTTGTCCGTCCGTCCGCCCGTCTGTCCGCCCGTCTGTCTGTCCGTCTGCCCGTCCGTCTGCCCGTCCGTCTGTCCGTCCGCCCGCCCGCCCGTCTGTTTGCCCGCCTGCATGCCTGCCCGTCCGCCTGCCCGTCCGTCTGCCCGTCCGTCCGCTTGGCTGTCCGCTTGTCCGGAGCTGTATCCGCCCGTTCAAGACATTCGCCCCTGCCGGAATTTCCGGCAGGGGCGAACGGGGTTCCGGACGAACCGAAAGCCGAGGCTTTCGATCCGCTCCTATTTGAAGAATATCGACGAAATCTCCTTGTAGTTGTGCACGCGCTCGATCACGTCGGCGAAGATGTCCGCCACGGTCAGCACCGTGAACTTGTGCAGGTCCTTGTCGGGGTTGAGCGGAATGGTGTCCGTGACGATCACCTCCTCCAGTGCGCTTTCGTTGATCCGCTCGTAGGCGGGACCCGACAGCACGGGGTGGGTGATGGCGGCGCGCACGCTCCGGGCTCCGCGCGACATGAGCATGTCGGCAGCCATGCAGATCGTTCCGGCCGTGTCGATCATGTCGTCGACGATGAGGATGTTGCGGCCCTCGACCTCGCCGATGGCCGTCATCTTGCCCACGACGTTGGCCTTGGCGCGCTCCTTGTGCGAGATGATGATCGGCGTGCCGAGCAGTTTGGCGTAGGTGTTGGCCCGTTTGGCGCCGCCCATGTCGGGGGCTGCGATCGAGAGGTCCTCGATGTTCAGGCTGCGCACGTAGGGCACGAAGATGCCGCTGGCGTAGAGCGCGTCGACCGGAACGTCGAAAAATCCCTGGATCTGGTCGGCATGCAGGTCCATGGTCATCACGCGGTCGGCACCTGCGGCGCGCAGCATGTTGGCCACCAGCTTGGCGCCGATCGGCACGCGGGGGCGGTCCTTGCGGTCCTGGCGGGCCCACCCGAAGTAGGGGATCACGGCCACGACCTGATGGGCCGAGGCCCGGCGTGCGGCGTCGATCATCATCAGCAGCTCCATGAGGTTGTCCGAGGGCGGGAACGTCGACTGGATGATGAACACCGTGCAGCCGCGGATCGATTCGTTGTAGCACGGCTGGAACTCTCCGTCGCTGAAACGCAGCACTTCCGACTGCCCGAGCGTCGTGCCGAAGCTGGCGGCGATCTTTTGCGCCAGATACTCCGAACCGCGACCCGAGAAGATCTTGATTTTATGGATTGCCATGGGGGTTATGGGTTTTGGTGGTGCAAATATAGAACAATAGGTTGAAAAAACGCACCTTTCCGGGTGCGTTTTTTCGACAATCGGTCAAACTTCGAGGCATTTTTCGATGTGGGCCAGAATCTCGTCCCGTCCCGTGCCCCGTTCCGACGACGACACGAACATGGGCGGCAGCTCCTCCCACTCGTCGGCCAATGCGGCCGCATAGCGGTCGACGCTGCGCCGGACCTGCGTCGGCGAGAGCTTGTCGGCCTTGGTGAAGACGATGCCGAAGGGCACGCCGTTTTCGCCCAGCATGCCGATGAAGCGCAGGTCGATCCGCTGCGGTTCGAGCCGGCTGTCGACCAGCACGAAGAGGTAGTGCATCCTCTCGCAGCGCAGCACGTAGTCGGTGATGAGCTTCGAAAACTCCTGCCGCACGGATTTCGACGTGCGGGCGTATCCGTATCCGGGCAGATCGACCAGATACCAGGCGTCGTCGATGCGGAAGTGGTTGATAAGCCGCGTCTTGCCCGGCGTGCCCGACACTTTGGCCAGCCCCGTGCGGCCCGTCAGCATGTTGATGAGCGAGGATTTGCCCACGTTGCTGCGCCCGATGAAGGCGATGTCGCGCAGGTCGTCTTTCGGAACCTGCGAAATGCGCTCCGAGGAGCATCGGAATTCGGCTTTGCGTATCTGCATCGTGACGGCGTGTGTGTGCGGGTCGCTCCTCTCCTGTGGCAATTTCCGCGCCGCCGGAGCGAAGCGCGGCGCCCGACAAAGATACGAAAAGTCGAGCGCAGAAGCAAGCGTCAGCTTGATTCTGCCGAGACGGAGTATCTTCGGCGCAGCCAAAGATACGAATAAGCGAGGGCAAAAACAAGCTCGCTTGTATTTTGCCGAGCGGGAGTATTTAAGACGAAGTCAAAGATACGTTTTTTTGCGATTTAGCATCCGATTTGCAGGGGAGCGGGGCATGAACCTGTTTGTTATTATGAAAATGCTGTTTCTGATTCTCTGCGGCACGCTGCTGCTTGCCGCGGCGCTCCGGCGTGCCGATGCGTGCACGCGCGTAGTCTACCAGGGTCCCGGAGGGATGACCGTGACGGGACGCACCATGGACTGGCGGGAAGACCCGCAGACCAACCTCTACCTCTTTCCCCGGGGCATTCAGCGCCGCGGAGCCCTCACGGACAACACCGTGTTCTGGACGTCGAAATACGGCTCCGTCGCCGCCGCGGGCTACGACATCGGCATCGCCGACGGCATGAACGAACGCGGACTGGTCGCCAACCTGCTCTTCCTGCCCGAATCGGTCTATTCGTTTCCGGACGACGACCGTCCCGTCATGGGGCTGAGCATCTGGACCCAGTATGTGCTGGACAATTTCGCCACGGTCGCCGAGGCGGTCGCCGAACTTGCGCAGGAGCGCTTCCGCATCGACGCCCCCGATCTTCCCGGCGGCGTGCAGTCGCGGCTGCATCTGGCCGTGTCCGACCCCTCGGGCGACTGCGCCGTGTTCGAATACCTCGACGGGCGGCTGACGATCCACCACGGGCCCCAGTACCGCGTGCTGACCAACTCCCCGGCCTACGACCTCCAGCTGGCCATCGACGACTACTGGCGCCAGATCGGCGGTCTGGTGATGCTGCCGGGCACCAACCGTTCGTCCGACCGTTTTGCGCGGGCCTCGTTCTACGTGGGTGCCGTGGAGCAGAGCTCCGACCCCGCCGTCGCCGTGCCCGTGACGTTCTCCGTCATGCGCAACGTCTCGGTGCCCTACGGAATCTCGTCGCCCGACAAACCGCACATTGCGTCGACCCGCTGGCGGGTCGTCGCCGACCAGAAAAGCCGGGTCTACTGGTTCGAGCCGACGCTGACCATGGAGATTTTCCGGGTGGACCTCTCCGCCGTGGATTTTTCGGAGGGCACGCCCGTGCGGGAGCTTCCGCTGGGAGGCGGCCGCATCTACTCGGGCGATGTCACGTCGGAGTTCCGGCCCGTTTCGCGGCCGTTCGAATTCCTGTTCGGCGCGTAGGACGCCGTTTGCCGGAAACGGGCGGGAGGGACCGAAAGGCCCCTCCCGCTTCGTTTTCCGAACCGCATCCCGCCGTTCTCAATAGCCCAGAATGCGCAGCATCGAGCGGTAGGACTGCTCCTTGGCGAAGAGCCGGGTGTAGTATTCGTTGTCCGAATCGCGGTCGATGATGATGTGCTTGGGGGCGGGGATCAGGCAGTGCTGGATGCCGCCGAATCCGCCGAGCGACTCCTGATAGGCGCCCGTGTGGAAGAATCCGATGTACTGCGTGTTGCCCTTTTCCAGCTTGGGCAGGAAGATGGCGTTGGTGTGGCACTCCGAGTTGTAGAAATCCTCGCTGTCGCACGTCAGCCCGCCCAGGAACACGCGCTGGTACTCCTTGTCCCAGTTGTTCACGGCCAGCATGATGTAGCGCTGGTTGATGCCCCACGTGTCGGGCAGGGTGGTGATGAACGACGAGTCGATCATGTACCAGTTCTCGCGGTCGTTCTGCTGCTTCTGGTTGACGATCGAGTAGAGCGCCGCGCCGCTTTCGCCCACGGTGAACGAGCCGAATTCGGTGAAGATGTTGGGCTCTTCGATGCCGTTGCGCTGGCAGATGTTCTTGATCTGGGCGACGATCTCCTCGGTCAGGTATTCGTAGTCGTATTCGAAGTTGAGCGAGTTCTTGATCGGGAATCCGCCGCCGATGTTGAGGCTGTCGAGCTCGGGGCAGATGGCTTTCAGTTCGCAGTAGACGTTCATGCACTTCGACAGCTCGTTCCAGTAGTAGGCCGTGTCCTTGATGCCGGTATTGATGAAGAAGTGCAGCATCTTGAGCTGAAACTTCTTGCTGTTCTTGATCTTGGCCTTGTAGAAGTCCACGATGTCGTTGTAGCGGATGCCCAGACGCGAGGTGTAGAAGTCGAACTTGGGCTCCTCCTCGCAGGCGATGCGGATGCCGACCTTGCACTTTTTTGTGAAGGCGTCCTCGAACAGGTCGATCTCCTCCTTGTTGTCGATCACCGGGATGGTGTTTCCGAAGCCGTCGTTGACCAGCTGGGCGATGTTCTCGACATACTGCGGCCGCTTGAAGCCGTTGCAGATGATGTAGCGGTCCTTGTCGAGGATGCCGCTGTCGTAGAGTGCGTTGATGATGTGGATGTCGTAGGCCGACGAGGTTTCCAGATGGATGTCGTTCTTCATGGCCTCCTCCAGCACGAACGAGAAGTGGCTCGACTTGGTGCAATAGCAGTAGTTGTACGACCCCTTGTAGTCGACTTTGGCCATCGCCACGTTGAACATGCGCTTGGCCCGGTTGATCTGCTGGGAGATCTTCGGCAGGTAGGTGATCTTGAGCGGGGTTCCGTACTGTTTGATGAGTTCCATGAGCGGAATGTCGTGGAAATTCAGCTCGTTGTCCTCGACGGAGAACTCATCCTGGGGGAAGTCGAACGATTGCTCGATCAGGTCGATGTACTTGTCTTTCATGTCCGGTTCGTTGTCGGTTTTCGCATCCGTCTCGGTTACTTCGCAAATTTCGGGGCGAAGTGGCTCGGCCGGATTCGTAAAAGTTCGGGGATGCAAAGTAGGCGAATATTTTTCGAACTGCCAACTCTTCGGCCGTTTATTTCGAAAAAACGCGCCCTGTTTTGGTTTTTTCTCCGAAAAAGGGTAATTTTGAACCCGTAATGCAATCATCGAAAATCTGCTCTGACGTGCTCGTTCGTATTCTTTCACGCAGTCTGGAGTCGCATAAGCGGCTGGTCGTTCCCCAGTTGGGCGCTTTCCTGGTCAAGGAGCCCGGCCGGAGCGTCGTTTTCACGGAGTTGCTCAAGCGCGACGACGGCGTGCTGCGCGGCATCCTGCTCGGCGACGGTTTGAGCGAACTGGAGGCTGCGGGCGAGATCGACCGCTTCGTGTTCGAAGTGCGCCATGCCGTCGAACACGGGCAGGAGTATCCGCTCGAGGGTTTCGGGGTGATGAAACCCGGCCCCAACGGCACCATCGCCTTTATCTATGAGCCCGGCCCCGCGGCTCCGCTTCCCGACGGCGGGAAACCCGCCCGTCAGCCGCAGTTGGAACCCGGAAAACTGGCCGAAGCGGTCCGCACAGCCTTCGCCGAGCCGCATGTGTCGCCCTCCGCGAAGATGAATCCCGATCCTTCGGTGCGGGGCCTGCGCTACGGCAAGCCGCCCAAGACCACTGCCGCCTGCCGCTATGTCGACCGCCCTCCGCGGCGGCGTGCCGACTGGTTCATCTGGATAGCGATCGCCGCCGCCGTGATCGCCGCGGGTGCCATCGCCTTCGGCTATTGGCGTGATGCGAAGGAGAGGCAGGCCGAGGCGGAATACCTCGAAGTCCCGGCGGCGCAGACGGCCGCGGCCACGACTCCCGATGGGGCGTCACAACCCGAACAAA
>USCH01000011.1 GCA_900553175.1 uncultured Alistipes sp.
CCCTAATTGTAGCCTTAAAGTCCCTGCCGAGAGTTTAGATGCTTATAAAGCTCCTGATAAGGGTTCAGGCTTTAGTACAAAACCAAATTATTGGAATCGTTTTGGACGAATCCTTCCGATCGAGTAAATTCTTTATGGAAATTCAATTCCGTCGAGGGGCTGGCTGCGATTCGCAGCCAGCCCCTCGTTATTTGTACGAGACCTGATTCTTATCGCATGAAGTTGGATAATTGTTTTGTAAACATGTCGGACCAATAAAGACTTTTCCGATGTTTTTTGTCTTATCTGGCTAAAATGCGGACACGGTGCAGGCACGAAAAAACAAAAACCGCACCCGACTTTCGTCAGACGCGGTTTTCAGTGCCCAGGACAAGACTCGAACTTGCACGAACGCAATTGTTCACTACCCCCTCAAAGTAGCGTGTCTACCAATTTCACCACCTGGGCGACACGAGCCCGAACTTGCGATTCGGGAGCACAAATATAGGGCTTAATTTTCAAACCTCCAAATTTTTTGCGGCGGACGGCGAATTTTTGTTCCGGATGCGGCCCGAAGGAGCGGAGCGGCAGCCTGTCCGCCGCCCCGGCTGCGGGCGGGAGTCTATCGGAGCGTCATTTCGTCGATCAGGCTGCCGGCGCCGCCGATGCGGTCGATGACCAGCAGCACGTAGCGGATGTCGACGGCGATGTTGCGGCAGATCGAGGGGTCGAACTCGATGTCGCTCATCGTCGAACGCCACGTGCGGTCGAAGTTGATGCCCACCAGCTCGCCGCGTGCGTTGAGGATCGGCGAACCCGAGTTGCCGCCCGTGGTGTGGTTGGTCGCCAGGAAGCAGACGGGCACCGTCGGGCGGCCGTCGAGCTCGATGCCCCAGCGGCCGTAATCTTTCGAGGCGTGGAGCTCGCGCAGCGACTGGGGGATGTCATAGTCGTAGACGGCGGGGTCGTCCTTGGCCAGGATGCCTTCGAGGGTGGTCTGCGGCTTGTGGTACTCGCCGTCGGCGTATTCGTAGCCCGCCACCGTGCCGTAGGCCACGCGCAGCGTGAGGTTGGCATCGGGGAACATCCCGCCTTCGCGCTTTTCGGCCGCAGCCCAGCGGCGGAGCCCGTCGACATAGCGGGCGTAGAGCGCATTCATGCGGGCGCTGTTGAAGTTGCGCAGCGACCGGGTGCCGAGGCTGTCGGCGATCGCCGCGCTCTGTGCCGAAACCGCCTTTTTCAGCTGCGCGAGCTCTTCGCTCTGCGGGTCGTCGAGCGCCAGCGCGAAGATCCGGTCGGCATAGGCTTCGGGAGAGCCGCAGCGGGCGATGCCCCGCTCGATTTCGGGAATCGCCGGCAGAAGCGTGTTCCGCGCGGCGTATTCGCGGAACGCCTGGCGGTAGAGCCCCCGTTCGGTCGGTTCGCAGCGGGCGAAGAGCGGGTCGGAGCGCTCCTCGTCGCTGAATCCGTAGCGGAGCGTGAGCAGCGTTTCGGCCAGCAGTTCGCGCGTGTAATAGTAGGGCAGCGCCCGCGCGAACTCCCGGTGCAGCTCCTCCAGCACCTCGCCGTCGCCCGTCGCCTCGACGAACCGACGCTCGGTGCGCAGCTTCTTTTCGTAGGTGCCCAGACGCTTCAGCCCCAGCACCTCGCCCTGCCATTTCTTCCAGGCGTTGGCGATCGCAGCGTGTTTGGCCGCATAATGGATGCGCAGGGCCGGATCGGAGGCCTGCGCCCGGGCGATGAGGTCGAGGCGGCCCGTACGGATGGCGATCTTCATCGGGTCGGAGACCTCGGCAATGTACTTCACCACGTCGGATAGGATGTATTGCTGCGTGTTGCCCGGGAAGCCGTAGATCATCGTGAAGTCGCCCTCGCGCACCCCTTTCGTCGAGATCGTGAAGTGCTTTTTCGGCCGGTAGGGTACGTTCTGCGGCGAGTAGGGCGCAGGTTTGTTGCCGGGTCCGGCATAGATGCGGAAGACCGAAAAGTCACCCGTGTGGCGGGGCCAGATCCAGTTGTCGGTGTCGCCGCCGAACTTGCCGATCGACGAGGGCGGTGCCGCCACCAGACGCACGTCGTCGAACTGCTCGTAGACGAACAGGAACTGCTGGTTGCCGTAGTACATCTGCTCGACCGCGGCCTTGTAGCCCGTTCCTTCGGCTTCGGCCCGGCGGACGAGCTCTTCGGCCGTTTCGCCGGCGGCGATGCGGTCGGTGACCTCCTCCATGCGGACGAGAAACTTGACGTTGAGCCCCTCGTTGGGCAGCTCCTCGGCGCGCGTGCGGGCCCAGAAGCCGTGGGTCAGGTAGTCGTGCTCGACCGACGAATGGCTCTGGATGGCGTCGTAGCCGCAGTGGTGGTTGGTCAGCAGCAGCCCTTCGGGCGACACCAGCTCGCCCGTGCAGCCGCCGTCGAAGAGCACCACGGCGTCCTTCATCGAGGCCCGGTTGACGGAATAGATGTCGTCGGCCGTGAGGCGGAATCCTTTGGCGCGCATGTCGCCGATGCGTTGCGCGATGAGGCTCGGGAGCCACATGCCCTCGTCGGCCGCGGCCGGGAGGAGCAGAAAGAGCGACAGAAAGGTCAGCAGGGAGCGTTTCATAGATCGATGAATTTTTCGAGTTCGGTGTATACTTTCTGGATCGGCAGCCCCATGACATTGTAGAACGAGCCGTCGATGCGTTCGATGGCGGCATAGCCGATCCACTCCTGGATGCCGTAGCTGCCGGCCTTGTCGTAGGGACGGTGCGTGTCGAGGTAGTAGTCGATCTCCTCGTCGGAGAGCGGGCGGAAGCGCACGTCGGAGCGGGCCGAGAAGGTGCGGCGGCGGTCGGCCGTGCGGAGCGTCACGCCCGAAACAACCGTGTGGGTGCGTCCGGAGAGTGCGCGCAGCATCTCCCGGGCGTCGCCGCGGTCGCGGGGCTTGCCCAGCACGCGGCCGTCGAGGATGACTACCGTGTCGGCCGTCAGCAGGATGTCGCCGGGCTCCAGCGGTGCGGGATAGGCGTCGCTCTTGAGCTGCGAGAGGTAGGCGGGAACCTCCTCGGCAGGCAGGGATTCGGGGTAGAGCTCCTCGCATGCGTATTTCGGCGCCGTTTCGTAGGGCAGGCCGCAGCCCGTCATCAGTTCGCGGCGGCGCGGCGACTGCGAGGCCAGCAGCAGGCGGTAGGGTCGGAGTTTTTCGTGAAGCAACATTTTTACAAAGTGGCAAAATGAATATTTGTTCGGGCCGCAGCCAGCGGAGGTGCCGCGACTGAAAGTCGCAAGCCTGCGCCCGGGGCGGCTGCGGCTTGCCGGTCTGACGGCTGAATTTTTCGCGGGCCGCGCTCCGCCGCGCGGCGATCCGGTTATCGGATGTCGAAATTCAGCAGTTCGCGCCCCTCCAGCGTTGCGCGCAGCGTGTCGCCCGGAGCGACGGAACCCACGCCGGCCGGAGTGCCCGTGAAGAGCAGGTCGCCCATGCGCAGGGTCATGTAGCGCGAGACCGCGGCGATGAGCCGGTCGACCGTGAAGAGCATGTCGGCCGTATCTCCTCTCTGGCGCACCTCGCCGTTGACCGATAGTTCGAAACGGAGGCGCTGCACGTCGCCGCCCAGCTCCGGGAGCGGGATGAAGCGCGGCGCGATGGCCGCCGAGCAGTCGAACGCCTTGGCCGCCTCCCACGGCAGCCCCTCGGCGATGGCCCGGCGCTGGAGGTCGCGCGCCGTGAAGTCGATGCCGAGGCCCGCCTCGTCGTAGTAGCGGCGGGCGAAACGCTCCTCGATGGCGCGGCCCACGCGGTTGATCCGCACCACCAGTTCGCATTCGTAGTCCACTTCCCGGGAGAAGGCCGGGATGTAGAACGGGTCGTTGTTGCGCAGCATCGCCGTGTCGGGCTTCAGGAACCAGACCGGTTCGGCGGGCATTCCGGCGCCTCCGCCGACCCGGCGGTCCAGCTCTTCGATGTGCCGGGCGTAGTTGCGGCCAATGCAGATGATTTTCATCGGGGTTTTCAGAAATTTGTTCCGGCGCGGCCGGGGTGCGGGCCGAAGCCTCCGCCGCGCGGAGACCCGCAATTTTCTGTCGCGGTCCGCCTGCGGTCTTCGGCCCGGGCGATTGTGGATTATCGGTTCTCTTTTCGCAGCTCCTCCGCCATCCGCCGGGCGAACCGGTCGCTGGCTCCGGGGCCGCCGATCGTGGCGCGCAGCTCGTCGAAGTCGGCCAGCATCTTCGCACGCTTCTCTCCTCCGGCGATGATGGCCCGCAGCTCGCGCTCGGCCCGGTCGACGGAGAGGTCCGACTGGATGATCTCCTTGACGGCTTCGCGCCCGAGGTTGAGGTTGACGAGCGACACCCACGGGCACTTGAGCACGTAGGGCCGCAGCTTCACCTGGAACCACAGCGTGCGGTAGACCACCACTTCGGGAGTGCCCAGCAGCGCCGTTTCGAGCGTCGCCGTGCCGGAGGTCACCACGGCCGCCTCGGCCGCGTGGAGCGTCTCGTAGGTCTCATCGCAGACGTAGCGCAGCGGGCTGCCGGCCATGTAGCGGTCGTAGAGCGACCGTTCGAGCCACGGCACCCCCGTGACGACGAACTGCCGGTCGGGGAAACGCTCGGCGAGGCGCACCATGAGGGGCAGGTTGTCGCGGATTTCGCCCCGGCGGCTGCCGGCCACCAGCGCCACGATGGGACGCTCGTCCAGTCCGTGGCGGCGTCGGAACTCCTCGGGCGCGGGCAGCGCCGCGCGGCGTGCTTCGAGGGCGTCGACCAGCGGGTTGCCCTCGAAAACGGGTTCGATGCCCTTGCGGGAGAAATAGTCGCGCTCGAAGGGGAAGATGATGAAGAGCCGGTCGACATACCGGCGGATCGCTTTCACGCGCCATTCGCGCCAGGCCCACACCTTGGGGGCGATGTAGTAGAAGGTGCGGATGCCGTGCTCCCGGGCCCAGCGTGCCATCTTCATGTTGAAACCCGGGTAGTCGACCAGAATCAGCACGTCGGGAGCGTATGCCGCGACCTCGGCCCGGCATTCGCGCATCTGGCGCCGGATCGTGCGGAGGTTGCGCAGCACCTGCACGATGCCGAAGAACGACGTCTCGCGGTAGTGTTTTAGCAGATTTTCGCGTCCGCCCGCCTCGGCCATGCGGTCGCCGCCCCAGAAGCGGAACCCGGCTTCGGGATCGGCCTTTTTGAGCCCCTCGATGAGGTTGGCGCCGTGCAGGTCGCCCGACGGCTCGCCGGCAAGTAGGAAATATTTCATTTTCAGTAAGTATTAAAAAGTCGGCCTTCAGGCAGGCAAGCCGGAGCCACCCCCGGCGTAGGCTTGCACTTGGTGCCGCGCCTCCGCTGGCTCCGGCTCACCTTTCACCTTCTTCCAGCAGGTCGGGCCGCAGCCGTTTCGTCCGCTCCCAGGCCTGCTCGTCCTGCCATTGGGCGATGCGGGCGAAGTTGCCCGAGAGCAGCACGTCGGGCACCCGCCAGCCGCGGAACTCGGCCGGACGCGTGTAGACCGGGGGCGCCAGCAGGTTGTCCTGGAACGAGTCGGTCAGCGCCGAGGCTTCGTCGCCGATGGCCCCCGGCACGAGGCGCACCACCGAGTCGGCGATGATGCAGGCGGCCAGCTCGCCGCCCGTCAGCACGTAGTCGCCGATCGAAATCTCGCGCGTGACGAGGTGTTCGCGGATGCGGTGGTCGATGCCCTTGTAGTGGCCGCAGAGGATGATGATGTTTTCGAGCGTCGAGAGGCGGTTGGCTTCGTGCTGGTCGTAGCGGACACCGTCGGGCGAGGTGTAGATCACCTCGTCGTAGCGGCGCTCGCTCCGGAGCTTCTCGACCAGTTCGAAGACCGGTTCGCACTTCATGACCATGCCCGCCTCGCCGCCGAACGGGTAGTCGTCGGTGGTTTTGCGGCGGTCGTGGGCGTAGTCGTGGAGGTTGTGGACCACGATTTCGACCAGCCCTTTCTCCTGCGCCCGCTTGAGGATGGATTCGTTCAGCGGCGAGGTCAGCAGATCGGGGACGACGGTGAGGATGTCGATGCGCATTTTGCGAGGTGGAAAGTGAAAGGTGGAAAGTGAAGGGTGAAGGCCGGATGTCACTTCGGCCGGAATATGATGTCCTTTTCCGGGCCCGTGGGGTCGAGCGGGATTTCCCGCCCGCCGTCGAGCGTGAAGCCGTCGTAGTTCAGTTCGCGGAAGAGCCCGATGATTCGGGGACGGTTGCCGCCGCCCGTTTCGATGAGCACCGTGGGCCGGAAGCGCTCCAGCAGCGGCCGCATCTCGCGCATGACGACCCATTCGTAGCCCTCGATGTCGCACTTGACGAAGTCGAGCCGCGGCAGCGCGGCGAAGAGCTCGCTGCCCCGCCGCATTTCGGCCGTGAACTCCATGCCGGCGCTCCGGCCGGCCTCCTCGACGAAGTTGCGGCCCGTGCCCAGGTAGCCCTGGCTCCGCACCGAGTCGTTGCCCATGCGGACGGGGCCGTCGGCCGCACCCAGGGCGAAGGGGAGGATGTCGACGTTGCCGCAGCCCCGGAGGTTGCGGCTCAGCACCTTGCGCACCGGAGCCACCGGCTCCACGGCGTAGACGCATCCCGCAGGGCCCGCCAGGCGCGAAAGGGTGCGGGCGTAGTAGCCCAGATTGGCGCCGATGTCGATGCACACGTCGCCTGCCCGCACCAGCCGGGGCAGATGGTGCACGTATTCGGTCGCCGGGGCGCGACGGCCCATGCCGAGGCGCTGGCAGACGAAGAACATCCGGCTGACGACCCGCAGATAGCCCTCGAGCGGGAGCAGGCGGTAGAGTATGCGGTGCAGCAGGCGGTTCATCGGCAGTCGACTTCGTGGTTGAGCACTTCGACGATGAAGGGGTTGTAGAGCACCTCGTGGCCGATGGTCGTCTCCGGTCCGTGACCCGGGTAGACGCGCACCCCGTCGCCCAGCGGCAGCAGGCGGTCGAGGATCGAGCGCATGATCCACGAATAGTCGCCGCCCGGCAGGTCGGTGCGGCCGATCGACTCGCGGAAGAGCGTGTCGCCCGTGAAAAGGACCCCTTCGGCGGGTTCGTAGAGCGCCACGTGGCCCGGCGTGTGGCCCGGCGTGGGGATCACTTGCAGGGTCGTCTCGCCGAAGCGGATTTCGGGCGTGCGGTCCAGATCGAGGTCGATCGCGGCGGGCATGGGCCCGATCTTCACGCCGAAGACCGATCCGGCGGTTTGCGCGTTCTCCAGCAGGAAGCGGTCTTTCTCCGAGAGGGCGAACGGGATGCCGTAGCGCTGCTGGAGGTGGCTGACGCCCAGCGTGTGGTCGAAATGGCCATGGGTGTTGACCGCCAGGACGGGGCGCAGGCCGTGGTCGGCGAGGAAGTTGTCCAGCACGGCGTTTTCGCGGTCGCTGCCGCTGCCCGCGTCGACGACGACGGCTTCCTGCGTCCGGTCCCAGACGACGTAGGTGTTCTCCTGGATGGGGTTGAACGTCAGACAGGCTATTTTCATGTTGCGGTGTATGTTTGTGCAAATATAACGCTTTTTGCGGGATTTTGCCTACCTTTGTCTTGCCGGAGCGACGATCGACCCGGTTCGGAAACCGTTCGCAGCCGTATGAAACGACTTTTGCTCTTTTTGCTGGCGCTGGGGCTCTGCTCCCCGCTGCTTTTCGCCGGACGCCGGGGGAAGACCCGCATCGAGGCCATTCCCTATCGTGCGCACACGGGCGATCCCGCCATCGATACGATGTGCCTGCTGGACCTCTGCTGTCCCGGCGGCGAGGGCTTCGCGACCGTCGTCTGGTTCCACGGAGGGGGCCTTGCGGGCGGACGCCGCGAGATTCCGCAGGAACTGGCCGGGCAGGGGCTGGCCGTGGCGGGGGTCGACTACCGTCTGGTGCCCGGCGTCGGCGTGCGGGAGTGCATCGACGATGCGGCTGCGGCCGCGGCCTGGGTGGTGCGGCACATCGCCTCTTACGGCGGCGACCCGCGGAAGATTTTCGTCGCGGGCCATTCGGCCGGAGGGTATCTCACCTCGATGATCGGTCTCGACAAGCGTTGGATGGCCCGCTACGGCATCGACCCCGATACGGCGTTTCTGGCGCTGGTGCCCTACAGCGGTCAGACGATCACCCATTTCGCCCGGCGGCGGGAGCTGGGCAAGGCCGACACCGAACCGTGGGTCGACGATCTGGCGCCGCTCTCCCACGTGCGGCCCGACGCCCCTCCGATGCTGCTGCTTTCGGGCGACCGCGAGCTGGAGATGCTGGGCCGGTACGAGGAGACGGCCTACTTCTGGCGGATGATGCGCGTGGCGGGGCACCGCGACGTGCGGCTGCTGGAGTTCGACGGCTACGACCACGGCAACATGCCCCAGGCCGGGCACCCCGCGGCGGTGCGCTACATCCGCGAGAAGCTGGGAGCAGCAGAACTCCGGCGTTAGCCGTGCGAGCCGCAGCCCCGTCCTGCGGAGGCTTGCAAAAAACACGGCTCGCTCCGCCGGTTGCGGCTTGAGAAACTTTTCACCTTACACTTGGATAAATGGCAAGAAAGAAAGCGAACTACCCTTTGATCGAAGGGCTTGAAATAACGACCCTGGCCGCCGAAGGCAAGGCCATGGGCCGCTGGAACGAACAGGTGGTCTTCGTGCCGATGACCGTCCCGGGCGACGTGGTCGACGTGCAGATACGCCTCAAGCGCCGCCGCTTCATGGAGGGCTACGCGGTCCGCTACGTGAAGCGGTCGCCGCTGCGCGCCGAGCCGTTCTGCGAGCACTTCGGGGTCTGCGGCGGCTGCAAGTGGCAGAACCTGCCCTACGACGAGCAGCTGCGCTTCAAGCGCGACCAGGTGCGCGACCAGCTCGCGCGTATCGGCAAGGTGGAGCTGCCCGACGTCGCCCCCTGCCTGGGGTCGGAGCATACGCGGTTCTACCGCAACAAGCTCGAATTCACCTTCGCCGACCGCCGCTGGCTCACGCGCGAGGAGGTGGCCGCCGGGGGCGACATCGCCTCCGAACCCGCCGCGGGGTTCCACATCCCGGGCATGTTCGACAAGGTGCTGGACATCCGCAAATGCTGGTTGCAGCCCGAGCCGTCGAACGCCATCCGTCTGGAGACCAAGCGTTTCTGTCTGGAGCACGGCTACACGTTCCACAACGCACGCACGCACGAGGGGCTGATGCGCAACCTGGTCGTGCGCACCTCGTCGACGGGCGAAACGATGGTCGTCGCGGTCTTCGGCGCCGACGACCGGCCGCGGATCGGGGCCCTGCTCGACCATCTGGCCGAGCGTTTTCCCGAAATTACGTCATTGTGCTATGTAATCAATACCAAGCTCAACGACTCGACGGGCGACCTCGACGCCGTGTGCTACCGCGGCAAGGACCACATCGTCGAGGAGATGGAGGGGCTGCGCTTCAAGGTGGGGCCCAAGTCGTTCTACCAGACCAACTCGGCCCAGGCCTACGAGCTCTACAAGGTGGCGCGCGGGTTCGCCGCATTGGAGTCCGGCGACGTGTTGTACGACCTCTACACCGGTACGGGCACCATCGCCAACTTCTGCGCGCGCCACTGCCGCCGCGTGGTGGGCATCGAGTATGTCCCCGAGGCGATCGAGGATGCGAAGGTCAATTCGGCGATCAACGGCATCGATAACACGGCCTTCTATGCGGGCGACATGAAGGAGGTGCTCGACGACGCCTTCATCGCGGCTAACGGACGGCCCGATGTCGTGATTCTCGACCCGCCGCGCGCCGGGGTCGATGAGCCGGTCATCGACGTCCTGCTGCGCGCCGCGCCCGGGCGGATCGTCTACGTGAGCTGCAACCCCGCCACGCAGGCCCGCGATCTGGCGCTGCTCGACGGCGCCTATCGCGTCGAGGCCGTGCAGCCCGTCGACATGTTCCCCCACACGCACCACGTGGAAAACGTGGTGAAGCTCGTCAGAAGACAATAAAGAGGGGCGGTGCGGCGTTAAGTTTGCAGGTTACCTCAAGAAAACGGAAGAATCATGAAAAAAATCGCATTGTTGGCGGCTGCGCTGTGTGTGGCGATGGCCGCGATGGCCCAGACCGAGGAGGCCTATCCGAGTTACATCCAGGTGACGGGCCGTGCCGAAAAGGAGGTCGTGCCCGATGAATTCTATCTTTCGATCACCCTCGACGAACGCGACTCGAAGGGCCGGCTTTCGGTCGAGAGCCAGCGGCGCGACATGATCGCGGCGCTCAAGCGGCTGGGGATCGATGTCGAGAAACAGCTCAAGGTGGCCAACCTGTCGAGCGAGTTTTTTCGCCGGAACACCTCGGTCGCCACGGCCAAATACCAGCTGCTGCTCCACTCGGCCGCCGAGGTGTCGAAAGCCTGGCAGGCGCTCGACAAGCTGGGCATTTCGGACGTCGTGATCCAGCGGGTGTCGCATTCGCAGCTCGAAACCCTGAAGGAGCAGGTGCGCGTCGAAGCGATCCGCAATGCGCGCCGAAGCGCCGAGACGCTGGCCGAAGCCATCGGCCAGAAGGCGGGCAAGTGTTTCTACATCTGGGATTCGAACAGCGACATCATGCCCGCCTACTACGACAACGCCGTGAGCGTGCGCAGCATGAAGCTGATGGATGCGGCCGGGGCCGAGGAGTTCGCCGAGGAGGAGGAGCTCGATTTCAAGACCATCAAGCTGCACTATAACGTCCAGACCAAATTCGTGCTGGAGTGAGCGGCGCCCGCTGCGGCGCACGTGCGGGCCGTCCCTCTGCGGGGCGGCTCTTTTTTTTCGGAGAGGGGATCCGGCGAAAGGTCGCGCGGACAGCGGGGCGGAGCCTTCGCCCCGCGAAGGGGGCCCGCCGCATGCCGCCGCAGTCTGTCCGCAGGCTTCGGCCCGCCGGTTCATCGGTTCATCGGTTCATCGGTGCGTCGGTATGTCGGTGCGGAGAGTGCGGAGGGTGCGGAGGGCGCGGAGGGCGCAGGGAGCGATTTCTCCGGGCAAAATTTGGCGGAATCGGAATATTTGTATTATCTTTGTTTACTTTACCCTGTTTTCCCTTTCACGCAAGAGCTATGGAAAAGCAGTACCGATTCGATTTCGAACATTACGAGGCGCTCTCCGAGCTGCCCGAGGCCGACCGGACGCTGGTGGCCGAGGCCCAGCGCGCCACGGCCGGCGCCCATGCACCCTATTCCCGCTTCCGGGTGGGGGCCGCGGCGCGGCTGCGCAGCGGCAGGATTCTCCACGGCAGCAATTTCGAGAGCGAAGTCTATCCGGCGGGCCTCTGTGCCGAACGGACCCTGCTGTTCTACGCCCAGGCCAACTACGCCGACGATCCGATCGAGGCGCTGGCCATCGCCTCCGCACCGTCGGAGCGCGAGTGCTATCCCTGCGGGCAGTGCCGCCAGGTGATGGTCGACGTCGAACGCCGTCAGGGGTCGCCCGTCCGGGTCATCATGAGCGGCGGCGGCACGGCGACCGTGCTGCCCTGCGCCGCGTCGCTGCTGCCCTTTACGTTTATTCTCTGACCGCGACATGTTCTCTCCGGACGACATTCTCTACGAAGACAACCATCTGCTGATCGTCGCCAAGCGCTGCGGCGATCTGGTGCAGCCCGATCCCTCGGGCGAAAGCGCGCTCGAAGACCAGATCAAGGCTTTCATCAAGATGCGGGACGCCAAGCCCGGCGAGGTGTTTCTCGGCGTGGTGCACCGCATCGACCGCCCCGTGAGCGGCGCCGTGGTCTTCGCCAAGACCTCGAAGGCGCTCGTGCGGCTCAACGAAATGATCCGCGAGGGCCGCATCCGCAAGGTCTATTGGGCGCTGACCGAAAACCGTCCCGTGCCCGAGAGCGGCGAGCTGCGCCACTACATCCTGCGCGACGGCCGCACCAACCGTTCGAAGGCGTTCGATGCGCCCCGCCCCCAGGCCAAGGAGGCGCGTCTGCGCTACCGGGTCATCGGGGCCGGAACCCGCTACACGCTCGTCGAGATCGAGCTGCTGACGGGCCGCCACCACCAGATCCGGGCCCAGCTCGCGAAGATCGGCTGCCCGATCCGCGGCGACCTGAAATACGGCGCCCGGCGTTCGCTTCCGGGCGGCGGCATCTCGCTCCATTCGCGCCGGGTCGAATTCGACCATCCCGTGCGCCGCGAACCCGTCGCCGTGACGGCCCCCGTGCCTGCGGGCGACAACCTGTGGGCCTGTTTCGAAAACCTTTGATCCCTCTCTGCCGTGCGAGTGCTCATCCAACGCGTCACCGACGCCTCCGTCGCTGTCGACGGCCGCATCCGATCCCGCATCGGCCGGGGGCTGCTGGTGCTGGTGGGCGTCGCCGTGGACGACACCCCCGAAGATGCCGACTATCTGGCCGGAAAGCTGACGCGCCTGCGCATCTTCGACGACGAGGCCGGGGTGATGAACCTCGACGTGGGACAGGTCGGCGGCGAAGTGCTCGTCGTCAGCCAGTTCACCCTTCAGGCGTCGACGCGCCGGGGCAACCGGCCCTCCTATGTGCGGGCGGCCGGGGAGCCGGTCGCACGCCCGCTTTACGAATATTTCACCGCGGCCGTTGCGCGTCTGCTCGGCCGCGACGTACCCACCGGGGAGTTCGGCGCCGACATGCAGGTCGCGCTGGTGAACGACGGTCCCGTGACCGTGTGGATCGACTCCCGGAACCGGGATTGAACAATTTTTCACAGAAGATAACCGTTTTTCAGGAAATGAAGAAGTTTTTGTTTTTGATCGTGGCGGTCGCCTTGTCGTGGGGATGCGAAGATACCCCGACCGATCCTGCGGCTGCCGAATTCCGTTTCGAGGCTCCCGCCGTGCGGGAGATCACGGGGACGACGGCGTTTGTCAGCTGCCGCGCGCCGCACGGCGAGGCGCTGCTCGGGGCGCTGAAGTCCGGATTCGCCTACGGCACCGATACCGACGATGCCGACGATTTCCTGACGACCGCCGAGTGCGGGGTGTCGGGCGACCGCATCGAGGCCCGGCTGACGGGGCTGCTGCCCGAGCGCACCTACCGTGTGCGGGCCTTCCTCGAGGTGAGCGGGGAGACCCGCATCTGGGGTCCCGAGAGCGAGTTCGCGACCCTTGCCGTGGGCGAGGACGAGACCTTGTTCGAAATCACGAGCGGCTTGCGGACGGTGGTCCCGGCTTCGGGCATGGAGTGCTCGATCGCCTACGACGTCGTCAACCCCCGGGGCGACGAGCTGCCCGAGGCGCGGTGCGAAGCGTCGTGGGTGCATTCGTTCGTCAGCGGCGAACCGCAGCCCGTTCAGGATGAGGAGGACGAAGTGCGCGTGAGCGGCACGATCGTCTTCGTCGTCGACGCCAACGAGGGGACGGCGCGCACGGCCGTGGTCGTCGTATCGTATCCCGGCACGGCCGAACGGCAGGTGGTCGTCGAGCAGGAGGCCGCCGCGGGCGGCGAAGACCCCGACGAGTCGCGGGTCATCCTCCTCGACACCAACAACGAGTGGCCCGACCACAGTTATTCGCCTGCGACGTGCCGTTTCGGCGGCTATGACTTCAGCATGGCGAATGTGGGCGACTACGGCAACGGCATTCAGCTCAAGTCGGGCCAGGGATGGATCGCCAACGACGACGACATGGGCGTCATCCGCCGCATCGAGCTGGTCTATGCGGGCCGCACCGCGGACAGGAACATCTGCCTCTACCTGGGCGATGCGCCCCGCCCCGACGGCAGCCGGATCGAGGCGGTGAACGACGACGGCACCTATGTCTTCGACTGCACGGCTTCGGGCGAGCACCGCTATTTCAAACTGCTCAACGGCTCGGGCGCCAGCTACCTCACCTCGATCCGCATCTTCTGCGGCGGTGCGGGCGGCGGCACCGATCCCGGTCCGGGCGAAGAGGCGGTGCCGAAGTTCGCCGCACCGTCGTTCTCCGAGGTGACGCACAACGGCGCCCTCGTGTCGTGCGCCTACACCTATGCGGGCGCGAAGAGCGTCTCGGCCGCCTGGTTCGTCTACAAGACCTCGACGGGCGTCGAGCAGCGCGCCGAGGCCGCATCGTCCGAGAGTCCGGTCGCCGCGCTGCTCGCGGGTCTGACCCCCTCGACGCTCTATTCGTTCGCGCTGTGTCTGGAGATCGACGGCGAGAGTTATCGCAGCGAGTGGGCGACCTTCATGACGCGCAGCGAGTCGGGCGGCGGCACCTCGGCGACCCGCTATCCGGGGTGGCCCGAACTGCCCGTCGAGGTGGAGAACAGCGACTACTACTACGCCACCCACCTCTGCCCCGGCTTCAAGATCGGCAGCTATCAGGCCCGCAACTACACGGTCTGCTTCAGCGCCGGGCACCATTGCCCCGTATGGGTGGCCGCGCCGCGCCACAAGTGTTACGAGGGCGGTTCGGGGCGTTCGGGATACTCCAAGGACCCCGACATTCCGGCCGACATCCAGTATCGCAGCAAGGATACGGGCGGCGGATGCAACAAGGGCCACATGCTCGGGTCGCACGAACGCACCCGCTCGTCGGAGATCAACAAGCAGGTGTTCTACTACTCCAACATCGCGCCCCAGTACAGCTCGGGCTTCAACACGGGCGGCGGCGGATGGAACACCCTCGAGGACTGGATCGACGGAAAGGTGTGCTCCGACACGACCTATCTGGTCATCGGCGCCTATTTCGACCCCTACACCGACGGCTACGGCAAGTCGGCCTCGCCCAAGAAGATTTCGTTCGGCGGCCGCAGCGACGTGTCGTGCCCCACGATGTTCTACATCGCCGCGCTGCGCACCAAGCGGGGCAACACGGGCAAGTCGGTGATGGAGTGCTCGGCCGACGAGCTCATGTGCGCCGTCTTCGTGCGGGCCCACAACAACGACCTCAAGGGCCAGAAGGTGACCTCGCGCGAGATGATGTCGGTGGCCGAACTGGAACGCCTCACCGGCTTCGAGTTCTTCACCAACGTGCCCAACGCACCCAAATACGATTACAACCCCTCCGACTGGGGCCTGTAGGGCCTGCCGGGCGGAGCGTCCACCCGAAAAACAGACGTTACGATGAAAAAGATATTTGCACTCGCCGCCCTGGCGCTTTTGGCGACGACCTGCGGCGGCGAGGGCGATCGCCCCGCATCCGACAACTGGTTCCTGCCCCTGAGCGTTTCGGTCGACGGCACTTCGGCCGACGTGCGGTGCCTCACGCTCGTGGGCAGCGATGCGCTGAAGGCTTCGACGGCCGGATTCGTCTACGGACCCGCCGGCGGCGGGGCGGACGCATCCGTCACGGTCACGGAGGTCGAAAAGAACGACGGCGTGCTCTCGTGCCGTCTGGAGGGCCTTCCCGAGAAGACGCTCTTCGCGATCCGGGCCTTCATCCTGCTCGGCGACCGCCGTCTGGAGAGCGGGGAGGCGCTCTTCGAGACGGGCACCGGCGGCTCCGACCCCGATCCGGGTCCCGGGCCGGGTCCCGATCCCGGCCCCGTGTTCGACAATCCCGACCTGTCGCTCTACAGCGGCTGGGCCGAACTGCCCGGGCAGACCCTGCTGCCCGACGACTACTATTTCGCCCGCCACTACTGCCCGGGGAGCTCCTATCCCGGCGGCGCTCCGGTGCGCAACTACACGATCTGCTACAGCGCCGCGATGCGCGGTCCGGTGTGGGTGGCCTATCCGCTCCACGACTTCTACTCCGCCGGCAGCGTCGGACGCTCGTCGTGGCGCAACGACCCCTCGATTCCGCGCGCCGTGCAGCCCGACCTCACGGGCGGCTCCTACCAGCCCCAGCCCGGTTTTTCGCGCGGCCACATGATCGCCTCCAACGACCGCCAGCGCGACAAGGCCATGAACGAGCAGACGTTCTACGTCACCAACTCCTCGCCGCAGCGTCAGGACCGTTTCAACGGCAGCATCTGGGGTTCGCTCGAACTCGCATGCTGGCGCAACGTCTGCGCCGATACGCTCTACGTCGTGACGGGCGCCTGGTTCGGCGATTCGTTCGAGCTGACCGCCGACAAGAGCGGCCGGTCCGTCAGCGTGCCGTCGGCCTTTTACAAGGTGCTGCTCCGCTCCCGCTCGGGCCGCACGGGCCGGCCGCTCAGCGCACTCGCTGCGGACGAGTTGCAGTGCACGGGCTTCTGGTTCGAACATAAGGACTACCCGTCGGGCGCACGGCCGGCGCAGTACATGACCTCGGTGGCCGACATCGAACGCCGGACGGGGATGAAGTTCTTCGTCAACGTGCCGCAGGCCCCGAAAGAGACCTTCGACGCGGCCGACTGGTCGTTCTGACGATGACTTATCCCTGGGGCGATTCGCGGCGCTATAACTCCTATGCGGGTTATTTCCGCCGCCTGTTCGGCCAGCGGGTGCAGAAGCTCTCGGTCGATGCGGGCTTCACCTGCCCCAACCGCGACGGCACGGCGGGCCGCGGCGGCTGCACGTTCTGCGACAACGGGGCCTTCACGCCCTCCTACTGCCGCCCGTCGAAGAGTCTGCGGCAGCAGATCGACGAGGGCATCGAATTCCATGCGCGGCGCTACCGCACGGCGTCGCGCTATTTGGTCTATTTCCAGTCGTTCTCCAACACGTATGCGCCCCTCGCGCGGCTGCGGGAGCTCTACGGCGAGGCGCTCTCCCATCCTTCGGTCGCGGGGATCGTCGTCGGCACGCGCCCCGACTGCGTCGACGAGCAGAGGCTCGACCTGCTCGCCGAACTGGCCCGGACGCACTACGTGGCCGTCGAATACGGCATCGAGTCGACCTCGGACAGGACGCTGCGCGCCGTCAACCGGGGCCACGACTTCGCCTGCGCCCGGCGGGCCGTGCGCATGACCGCCGAGCGGGGTCTGCATGTCGGCGCCCACTTCATCCTGGGTCTCCCGGGCGAGAGCGACGAAATGCTCGTGGCCCGGACCGAGGCGATCAACGACCTGCCTCTTACGACCGTGAAGTTCCACCAGCTGCAACTCTTCCGCGGCACGCCCCTGGCCGCCGAGTACGCCGCCGCGCCCGAGCGGTTCCGTTTCTGGACTTTGGAGGAGTACCTCGATCTTTTCGTCGACATATTGCGCCGCCTGCGGCCCGATCTGGTGGTCGAGCGCTTCGCCTCGGAGGCTCCGCCCCGGTTCCGGTGCGGGCCGACGTGGGGCTCGGTGCGCAACGAGCGGCTGTGGGCGCTGCTCGAAAAAAGATTGGAGGCGCTCGATGCCTACCAAGGCGAATTTTTCATACCTTTGTCTTCGAACCAAATTCCTTCGACGCAATGAAGCCTATTACTGCGCAGTCCGTCTGGAAGATTTTCCGCGAGTATCTGATGATGATCGTCGGCATGATGCTCTATTCGTTCGGCTGGATCGGCTGCATCCTGCCCGTCGGCGGTACGGGCGGCGGTGCCTCGGGCCTTTCGCTGGTGCTGTGCCATGCCTTCCGCGCCTGGTTCGACGTCGACATCCAGCTCGGAACGATGGTCTTCCTGCTCAATGCCGTGCTGCTGCTGGTGGCGGGCTTCATCGTGGGGTGGAATTTCGGCGTGAAGACCGTCTTCTGCGTCGTCGTGCTGTCGTTCGGACTGAACTTCTGGCAGTCGGTGCTTCCCGCCGGCGATTTCCTCCACCTCGAACGCATCCTGTCGGTGATCCTGGGCGGCATTCTCGCCGGCGTGGGCATCTCGATCTGCTTCGCGCAGGGCGGCTCGACCGGGGGGGTGGACATCGTGGCCATGATCATCAACAAGTACCGCACGATCAGCTACGGCCGCATCCTCATCTGCTCGGACTTCTTCATCATCGCCTCGACGATGCTGGTGGGCTACCACATCGACACGGTGATCTACGGTTTCGTCATGACGGCCGTGGTGGGCTATACGGCCGACATGGTCATGGCCGGCAACCAGCAGTCGAACCAGGTGCTGATCGTCACGCACGACTACGAGAAGATGGCCGACGCCATCGCCGAGAACGTGCATCGCGGCGTGACGCTCATCGACTCGCAGGGGTGGTATTCGAAGCAGGCCTCGAAGATCGTCATGGTGGTCTGCCGCAAGCGCGAGACGTCGATGCTGCTCAAATTCGTGAAGACGATCGATCCCGACGCGTTCATGACCGTCGGCAGCGTCATGGGGGTCTACGGCAAGGGATTCCAGACCCTGACCAAAATCTGATGCCCCGCTACGCCGACATAGTGCTGCCGCTCGCCCGGCCGGCCTATACGTTCGCCGTGCCCGAGGGGGCGGAGATCGGGCCGGGCGATGCCGTGGCGGTGCAGTTCGGCCCCCGCAAGAGCTATGCGGGCATCGTGTGGCGGGTGCACGATCGCCGTCCCGATTGCAGGCGGATCAAAACCGTCGGACGCCGGCTGTGCGACCGCCCGATCGTCGGTCCGCCGCAGCGTGCGCTGTGGGAATGGATCGCCTCCTATTACATGTGCTCTTTGGGCGAAGTGATGCGCGTGGCGCTTCCGTCGCTCATGAAACCTTCGGCCGACACGCCCGAGCGTTTCGCCGACGAGGAGTTCCGCCCCCGCACGGAGACCTATTTCGCCCTTGCCGCCGAGCTGCGCGACGAGGAGCGGCTGCACGGGCTTTTCGAAAAATTGCAGCGGCGCGCCCCGAAGCAGTACGAGGCGCTGCTGGAGATCGCCTCGTCGGGACCCGGCGGCGGTCTGCCCTGCGGCGAGGTGCCGCGGCGTCTGGTGACGGCCGACCGTGCGGTGCTGCACGTGCTGGAACGCAAGGGATACATCCTTTCGAGCCGTCATGAACGCTCTGCGGAGCGGGACGGGGCGGCGTTCCGTCTGCCCTGCCTCACGCCCCGGCAGCAGGAGGCGCTCGGGGCGCTCCGCGCGGCCTATGCCGCCGGAAAGACGACGGCGCTGCTGCACGGCGTCACCTCGTCGGGCAAGACCGAGATCTACATCCATCTTGCGGCCGAGGTGCTGGCGCGCGGCGGCGACGTGCTGCTGCTGGTGCCCGAAATCGCCCTCACGGCGCAGCTCATCGAACGCATGGAGCGCATCTTCGGCAGCCGCGTGACATCCTACCATTCGCGGCTCAGCGACCGGCGGCGCGCCGAGACCTACCTGCGGCTGAGCCGCTCCGAAGGGGGCGAGTTCGTCATCGGGGCCCGGTCGGCGATCTTTTTGCCGCTGAACCGGCTGCAGCTCGTCATCGTTGACGAGGAGCACGACGCCAGCTACAAGCAGACGGACCCGGCACCGCGCTATCACGCCCGCGACTGCGCGGTGATGGCGGCGCGCCTCATGGGCTGCCGCACGCTGCTGGGCAGCGCCACGCCCTCGCTCGAATCGTGGCTTAACGCCGCGACGGGCAAGTACGGCCGGGCGCTTCTCACGGAGCGTTACGGCGAAGCCCGGCCGCCGCGGATCGTCCTCTCCGACACGCTGCGCGCGGCGCGGCGCGGCGAACGGCACGTCCATTTCAACAAGCTGCTCCTCGACCGTCTGGGCGAGGCGCTCGACCGGGGCGA
Organism: uncultured Alistipes sp.; assembly: GCA_900553175.1. GTDB lineage: Bacteria > Bacteroidota > Bacteroidia > Bacteroidales > Rikenellaceae > Alistipes. Next base: position 19,372 of record USCH01000011.1, read on the forward strand.
GCAGGCGATGCTGTTCCAGAACCGCCGCGGCTTTTCGCCCTATGTGGCCTGCACGGAGTGCGGGTGGACGGCCCGCTGCCCCCAATGCAACGTGACGCTCACCTACCACAAGGCGGGCGAACGCCTCGTCTGCCACTACTGCGGCCACACCGAGCCCGTGCCCGCGAAATGCCCCTCGTGCCGGGTGACCGACGTGGTGCCCGCGGGCTTCGGGACGGAGAAGATCGAGGAGGAGATCGCCCGCGTCTTCCCCGAGGCGCGTGTGGCGCGGCTCGACCGCGACACGGCGACCTCCGAGCGGGCGTTCAACGCCATCGTGGCCGACTTCGCCCGCCGCAAGACCGACATTCTGGTCGGCACGCAGATGATCGCCAAGGGCTTCGACTTCGAGGGGGTGGCGCTGGTGGGGGTGCTCAATGCCGACAACCTGTTGAACAACCCCGATTTCCGGGCGGCCGAACGGGCCTTCCAGCTTCTGACCCAGGTGGCCGGACGCGCCGGGCGCCGCTCGGCGGAGGGCGAGGTCGTCATCCAGACCGCCGAACCGGGCCATCCCGTGCTGCGGCAGGTCGTCGCGGGCGACTACGAGGCGATGGCCCGCGAGCAGCTGGCCGAGCGGCAGGCTTTCTTCTATCCGCCCTATGCGCGTCTTGTCGCGCTCACGCTCCGGCACCGCGACCCGCAGCTCTTGCGGCGGGGCGCCTCGTTTCTGGCCGACCGGCTGCGCGGCCGCTTCGGACGGCGGCTGCTGGGGCCGATGGCGCCTCCGGTCGACCGCATCCGCGGCGAATACCTCGCGGGGCTGCTGCTCAAGATCGAGAGCGGCGCCTCGTCGGTCCGGGCCCGCGAGGTGCTGGCCGCCGAGTTGAAAACCTTCGCCGGACACCCCGAGTTCCGGCATATCGTCGTCACGCCCGATGTCGATCCTCAGTGACCTGCTCCGCGATGCGGCGGCCCTGCTCTTTCCGCCGCGCTGTGCGGTCTGCGGCGAGCCGCTCGTTCGGGGCGAACGCACGATCTGCACGCTCTGCCGGGCGACGGCGCCCCTGACCGGCTACTGGCGCGAGGCCGACAATCCGGTGCTGCGCAAGTTCTGGGGGCTGGTGCCCGTCGAGCGGGCGTCGGGGTTTCTCTTTTTCACGCAGGGAAGCGGCTGGCGGCGCATGATCCACTCGTTCAAATACCGCGGCGCCTGGCGCACGGCCCGGGTCATGGGCGACTGGTACGGACGCTGTCTGGCCGACAGCGGCCTCTACGGCGATGTGGATGCGGTGGTGCCTCTGCCGCTGCACCCGTTCAAGCGGATGCGCCGCGGCTACAACCAGTCGGAATACCTGGCCGAGGGGATCGCCGCGCAGCTGGGCGCCGGGGTCGACCGCCGCAGCGTGTTCCGCTGCCGCCATACGGCGGCGCAGGCCCTCAAGCCCCGCCGCGAGCGCGCCGGCAACGTCGAGGGCGCTTTCGCCGTGAGGCATCCCGAACGTCTGGCGGGCCGGCACATCCTGCTGGTCGACGACGTGATGACCACGGGTTCGACCCTCGCCTCCTGCGTCGAAGCCATCGTCCGGTCCGTGCCCGACTGCCGCGTGAGCGTGGCCGCGCTGGCCGTTTCGCGGCGCGAGCTCGGGGTGCGGGAGTGATTCCCGCCGCGGGTCCGCAGGGTGCGGCGGATTTTTTTTGATATGTCGGAAAAGAATCGCTAATTTTGACCTTCGAAAGAATCCTTACGAAATGGCGAAAGATTTTACCCCGTCCCGGCGCAACGGCGAAGCCTACGAAGCGCTGACCGAGACGGCGGGGAGCGTGCCGCCCCAGGCGGTCGAACTGGAAGAGGCGGTGCTCGGTGCTCTGATGCTCGAAAAGGACAGCATCATCACCGTTCAGGAGTTCATCACTCCCGAGTCGTTCTACACCGAGGAGCACCGTCTGATCTATAAGGCGATCGAGGAGCTGTCGATGGAGCTCAAACCCATCGACCTCTACACCGTGACCGAGCGGCTCAAGGTCAAGAAAGAGCTCGGCAAGGTGGGCGGCGCGGCCTATCTGGCCCAGCTCACGCAGAAGGTCGGTTCGGCCGCCAACGTCGAATTCCACGCCAAGATCATCGCCCAGAAGTACGTCCAGCGCGAGTTGATCCGCTCGGCCACCGAGATTCAGCGGCGGTCGTACGACGAGTCGACCGACGTCACGGAGCTCATCGGCTTCGCCGAGGGCGAAATCTTCAAGGTTTCCGAAGGCCACGTCAAGCGTTCGGTGCAGTCGTCCAAGGACATCCTGGCCCGGGCCCTGATGCAGATCGAGGAGGCGTCGAAGAACGCCAGCGCCTTCAACGGCGTGCCGTCGGGGTTCATGGCCATCGACCGCGTGACGCTGGGCTGGCAGCTGTCGGACCTCATCATCATCGCGGCGCGCCCCTCGATGGGCAAGACGGCCTTCGTGCTCTCCATGGCCCGCAACATGGCCGTCGACTACGAGCAGGGCGTGGCGTTCTTCTCGCTGGAAATGTCGTCCGTGCAGCTCATGATGCGTCTGATCGTCGCCGAAACGGGCCTGAGCGGCAACGACGTCAAGTCGGGCCGCCTCACGCCCGAGCAGTGGCGCCACCTCGAATCGGCCACCAAGCCGCTGGGTTCGGCTCCGCTCTACATCGACGACACGCCGGCCCTCTCGGTCTTCGAGTTCCGCTCCAAGGCGCGGCGGCTGAAGATCCACAACGACATCAAGATCATCATCATCGACTACCTCCAGCTCATGACCGGCAACCAGGACTCGAAGGGCAACCGCGAGCAGGAGGTGGCTTTCATCTCGCGCACGCTCAAGGCCATCGCCAAGGAGCTCAACGTGCCGATCATCGCCCTTTCGCAGCTGAGCCGCCAGACCGAGATGCGCGGCGGTTCGAAGCGTCCGCAGCTCTCCGACCTGCGCGAATCGGGCGCCATCGAGCAGGATGCCGACATCGTGGCCTTCATCCACCGCCCCGAGTATTACGGCATCAACCAGGACGAGAACGGCATGCCCACGGCGGGCATGGCCGAAATCATCATCGCCAAGCACCGCAACGGCGCCGTGTGCGACGTCAACCTGCGGTTCCTCAAGGAGCAGGCGCGTTTCGCCGACATGGACGATGCGATGCTGCCCCCCGCGCAGGCCGCCGATGCGCGGCAGGCCTACGACGACTATGCCAGCGGCTCGAACGCCCCGGAAATCCCGGCGGGCGGCGGACTGGGAGCTGCGCTCGGCGGCAACGAATTCGATCTGACGCCTCCGTCGCTCGGCGACGAGGTGCCTTTCTGACACCCGGACGGCGATGTTCGTGAAAACCCATGCAGGCGCCGTGGTCGGCATCGACGCCGTGACGGTGACCGTCGAGGTCGACATCGCGGGCGGCGGACTGGGCCTTTACCTGGTCGGTCTGCCCGACAGCGCCGTCAAGGAGAGCGAGCAGCGCATCCGTGCGGCGTTCGAGAACTCGGGCGAGCGCATGTCGGGCCGCAAGGTGGTCGTCAATCTGGCCCCGGCCGACCTGCGCAAGGAGGGCGCCGGCTTCGACCTGCCCATTGCCGTGGGCATTCTGGCTGCCATGGGCCGCATCGGAGCCGAAGAGCTGGCCGACACGCTCTTCGTGGGCGAACTCTCGCTCGACGGTTCGGTGAAGCCCGTCCGGGGCGTGCTGCCGATGGCTGTCGGAGCCCGGCGCGACGGCGTGCGGCGGATGATCGTCCCCGCGGCCAATGCGGGCGAAGCGGCGGTCGTCGGGGGTGTAGAGGTCTTCGGCGTCGGAAGCCTGCGCGAGGTGATCGACCTGCTCAACGGTCGGACCGCTCCCGCTCCGGCCGCGGTGGCCCGGCCGGAGCCCGTCGTCGGGGCGGCGGGCCGCTACGACGAGGATTTCGCCGATGTCAGGGGCCAGATGCATGTCAAGCGGGCGCTGGAGATCGCCGCTGCGGGCGGCCACAACGTGCTGATGATCGGTTCGCCCGGTTCGGGCAAGACCATGCTGGCGCGGCGCATGCCCACCATCCTGCCGCCCCTTTCGCCCGAGGAGGCGCTGGAGACCACGAAGATCCACTCCGTGGCGGGACTGGCGCAGGTCGGGGGGGTGATGACGCAGCGGCCTTTCCGGGCGCCGCACCACACCGTTTCGCCCGTGGCGCTGATCGGCGGAGGGCAGTCGCCCCGTCCGGGCGAGGTGTCGCTGGCGCACAACGGCGTGCTGTTCCTCGACGAGCTGCCCGAATTCGGCCGCAGCGTGCTGGAGGTGCTGCGCCAGCCGTTGGAGGATAAGGAGATCGTCGTGGCGCGGGCCCGTTACCGGGTGCGTTATCCGGCCAACTTCACGCTCGTGGCGGCCATGAACCCCTGTCCGTGCGGCTATTACAACCACCCCGACCGCGAGTGCACCTGCGCTCCGGGAGCGGTGCACCGTTATATGGGGCGCATTTCGGGCCCCCTGATGGACCGGATCGACCTCCACATCGAGGTGACGCCCGTGCCTCCGGCCGAGCTGGCCGCGGCGGCTCCGGGCGAGCCGAGCGCCGCCATCCGCGAACGGGTGTGCCGCGCCCGCGAGGTGCAGCTCCGGCGGTTCCGCGACTGCGAGGGGGTGCACACCAACGCCCTGATGAATGCGGCGATGCTGCGCGAATACTGCCGGCTCGACGGCCCGTCGTCGCTGCTGCTCGAAGAGGCCATGCGGCGGCTTTCGCTCTCGGCGCGGGCCTACGACCGCATCCTCAAGGTGGCGCGCACGATCGCCGACCTGGCGGGGCGCGCCGACATCGCAGCCGCCGACGTGGCCGAGGCGATCAACTACCGTTCGCTCGACCGCGGGTCGTGGGGAAGATGACCGGGGCGATTGAGAATTAGGAATGAAAAATTAATAATCGGGAGCGAGAGATGTAGCCTGCGGAGCGAGACACGAAGATACGGGCCTTTGGAGGGCTGGGCTACGGTTCGGCCCTGTTTTGCCGGATTTTGCAACGCCTTTGGGCGTTGCCTCGGCGGCGGCATCACGCCTGCGGCGTGCCCCTCCCGGCCGTCGCCGAGAAATTTTCGGACCGCAGCCGCCCCGGGCGGAGCTCGCGGAAAACAGCTCGCCGCTCGCTGGCGGCGGCTCGCAACAACAAGATCGTTATGGAGAAAAAACTGCATATCATCCTTTCGGGCGGCGGCACGGGCGGCCATATCTACCCGGCCGTGGCGGTCGCCGAGGCATTGAAACGGCGTCTGGGCGACGGCGTGGAGCTCCTTTTCGTGGGGGCCGAGGGCAGGATGGAGATGGAGAAGGTCCCGGCGCTGGGTTACCGGATCGCGGGACTGCCCATCGCGGGACTGCAACGCCGTCTGGAGTGGCGCAACCTGCTGGTTCCCTTCAAGGTGTGGCGGAGCGTGCGGCTGGCGCGCAGGATTATCCGCGACTTCGGGGCCGACGCGGTGGCGGGCTTCGGCGGCTATGCCAGCGCGCCGGTGCTGTGGGCCGCGCAGCGTATGGGCGTGCCGACCCTCATTCAGGAGCAGAACTCCTACGCCGGGGTGACGAACAAGATACTTGCGAAGGGCGCGCGGCGCATCTGCACCGCCTACGAGGGGATGGAGCGCTTCTTCCCGGCCGACAAGATCACTCTGACGGGCAATCCCCTGCGGGGCGGTTTTTCGGAGGAGGGCGCCGACCGGGCCGGGGCGCTGGCGCATTACGGCTTTTCGCCGGACAAACAGGTCGTGCTGGTCGTCGGCGGGTCGCTCGGCACCCGGTCGCTCAACGAGATGATGAAGACGTGGATCGCCTCGCTCGGCGGTGCCGAAGCCCCCGTGCAGGTGATCTGGCAGACGGGCAAATATTACGAGCGCGAGATGCGCGATTTTCTGGCTGCGCACCCCGCGCCGGGCATCTGGCAGGGGGCCTTCATCGAGCGCATGGACCTGGCCTATGCCGCGGCCGATCTGGTCGTCTCGCGCAGCGGCGCCGGGACGGTCTCGGAGCTCTGTCTGGTGGCCAAACCGGTGCTGTTCGTCCCCTCGCCCAACGTGGCCGAGGATCATCAGACCAAGAACGCGCAGGCGCTCGTGTCGCAGGGCGCCGCCGCGGTCGTGGCCGATGCCGTGTGCCGCACCGAGGCCATGCCGCGGGCGCTGGAGCTGCTCGCCGATCCCGGGACGCTGCGGCGCATGAGCGAAAACCTCCGGCGGCTGGCCAAGCCCCGCGCGGCCGAAGACATTGTCGACGAAATAATCGGGTTATTGAAATAATGGAGTTTTCGAAAGTCTATTTTCTGGGCATCGGGGGCATCGGCATGAGCGCTCTGGCCCGCTATTTCCTCTGCGAGGGCCGGCAGGTGGCCGGCTACGACCGCACCCCCTCGCGCCTCACGGCCGAGCTGGAGGCCGAGGGTGCCGCCGTGCACTATGACGACGACGTGCGGGCCATTCCCGAGGCGTTCCTCGATCCGCACGATACGATCGTGGTCTACACCCCTGCCATTCCGCAGGACCACAGCGAGCTGCGCTACTTCCGCGACCGCGGCTTCACGGTCGAGAAGCGCTCGCAGATGCTGGGTCATCTGGCCGAGGGCAAATACGTCATGGCCGTGGCCGGCACCCACGGCAAAACGACCACCTCGACCCTCGTGGCGTGGCTCAACCGGGCCCTGACGGGCGGCGGGTCGGCTTTTCTGGGCGGCATCTCGAAGAATTTCGGCGGCAACCTCGTCCTGGGCGGGGGGCCGCGTCTGGCCGTCGAGGCCGACGAGTTCGACCGCTCGTTCCTGCGCCTGTTCCCCGACGTGGCGGTGGTCACTTCGGCCGATGCCGACCATCTGGACATCTACGGCACCCACGAAGCCGTCAAGGAGGCTTTCGCGCAGTTCGTGCGGCAGATCCGGTCGGGCGGCGCGCTGGTCGTCAAGCAGGGGGTCGACATCGCGATCGACAACCCCTCGATCCGCGTCTGGCGCTATGCCTACGATGTGCCGTGCGACTTCTACGCCCGCAACATCCGGCTTCAGGAGGGCGGATATTACCGTTTCGACCTCTCCACGCCCGGGGGTGTGGTGGAGGATTGCACGCTCGGCATCCCCGGGTGGGTCAACGTCGAGAACGCCGTGGCGGCCTGTGCGGCCGTGTGGTGCGCGGCGCAGGCGGAAGGGACGGCGCTCGATGCCGCGAAGCTGCGTAAGGCACTGGCGGCGTTCGCGGGGGTCAGGCGGCGCTTCGAATTTTATGTCAACACGCCGAAACAGGTCTACATGGACGACTACGCCCACCACCCGCGCGAACTGACCGCGGCGCTTACGTCGGTGCGCAGGATGTTCCCCGGACGGCGCATCACGGCGCTGTTCCAGCCCCACCTCTACACGCGTACGCGCGATTTCTACGCGGAGTTCGCCGAGGCGCTGTCGCATGCCGACGAGGCGGTGCTGCTGCCGATCTACCCGGCGCGCGAGGAGCCCATCGAGGGCATCACCTCCGAAATCATCGCCGAACGCGTGAGCGTGCCGTGCCGCATCGTCGACCGCGACCGTCTGGCCGACGAGGTGGCGGCCATGGATACCGATGTGGTCGTCAGCTTCGGGGCCGGCAACATCGATGCCTGCTGCGAGGCTCTGGCCGAGCGGCTTCGGGAAAAAAGCTGATGCCGTGAACCGCTGGGTCCGATACGTCTTGCCTGCGCTGCTGTGGGCTGCCGTGTGCGGATACGTCGTCTGGGCGGCGGTCCGGGCCGGACGCATGCGTGCCGCGACGAAGGTTTGCGCCCTCGACATCGCGGTCGCCGACAGCACGGCCCAGGGCAGCCTGGTCTCCTCGGCCCGCGTGCGCGAGTGGATCGACCGCAGCGGCATCGCCACGCTCGGCACTCCCGTGGATGAGGTGGACCTGACGGCCATCGAACGGTTGGTGGCCCGGAACGGATTCGTCGGCGGCGTGTCGGCCTGCGTCACGCAGGCCGGGCGCTTGCGCGTGACCATCGAGCCGCGCCGGCCCGTCGTGAGGCTGCTCGCGGACTCCCGCGACGTCTATGTTACGGAGCGGGGATACGTCTTTGCGGCTCCGCGCGCGTCGTCGCTCTACATGCCGGTCGTGACGGGCAGCTACCGCCCGCCGTTCCCGCCCGATCATACGGGCGACGTCCGCCTGTGGATCGACGCCGAACGGACGAAGATCGACCGGCGCATCGACGAACTGGAGCGGGAGAAATATCCGCTCTTCCGCCGGGAGATCGAGAACGACCGCCGCATCGCGGCCCTCAGGCGCATGCGCGTCAAACGGAAGTGGCTTCGTTTCGAGAGCGCCCGGTCGTTCGAGGCCCGCGTGGCGGAGCTGCGGGCGGAAAAAGCCGCTTTGCGGCGCAAATACCGCTATGAGGCACGCATCGTGCAGCAGGAGATCGACCGCATCGCCGGGCTTCAGGAGGCCGAGCGCGGCCGGCAAAAAAAATTGGAGAAAAGCTACGAAGATTTCATGAAACTCCTTACCTTTGTGGAAAGTGTCGAGAACGACGATTTCTGGAGGTCGGAAGTGGTGCAGATCGTGGCGCGGACGACCCCCGGCGGAGCATTGGAGGTCGATCTGGTGCCGCGCAGCGGCGGGTACACCATCCTGTTCGGACGGCTGGAGGACGAGGATCGCAAGTTCGCGAAGATCATGAGTTTCTACCGCAAGGGGCTGCCGAAGGTCGGATGGGAGACCTATCGGACGATCGACATCCGGTTCGGCGATCAGGTGGTGTGCACGAAATAAAAGTTTGTTAAGGTGGAGAGAAAGAGTTATACCGTTGCCGTCGATCTGGGATCGTCGTCCGTGGTCGTAGCCGTGGGCGAACGGCTCGCCGACGGTGCGATGGACGTGGCGGCGATCGTTTCGAAACCCGTCGAGGGGGTCAACGCGGGCCGTATCGACAACATCGAACTGGTGAGCCGGGCCATAAGCGAAGCTGTCGGCGAGGTGCAGGAACAGCTGGGAATCCGCATCACGGAGGCCTATGCCGGCATTTCGGGCGAATTCGTCCGCTGCGCGCGCCATACCGACCACGTGTTCGTCGACGATCCGCAGAACGGCGTGAGCCGCCGCGACGTCGACGCGCTTTTCGACCGCATGCGCAACGTCCAGGCTCCCGACGACGAAACCATCATGGAGCGCATTCCCCAGAACTATCTGGTCGACGACGAGCACGAGGTGAAGAATCCCGTGGGGTCGTTCGGCAAGAAGCTCTCGTCGACGTTCAATTTCATCCTCTGCCGCAAAACTCCGATCCAGCGGCTCGATATGGCGCTCAAACGTCTGGGCATCAAGATGCTCGGCGTGATGTCCGATGCGCTGGCCTCGTCCGAGGCGGTGCTCTCTCCCGACGAGAAGGAGGAGGGCGTGGCGGTGGTCGACCTGGGCGGCGGAATCACCGACGTGGCGGTTTACTACCGCAACGTGGTGCGCTACGTGGCGTCGATTCCGATGGGCGCGTCGGCCATCAACCGCGACATCCGCACGATGGGCGTCCCCGAGAAGCATGTCGAGATGCTCAAGTGCAAGTACGGTTCGGCCGTCGCCGAACTGGCTCCCGAGGACAAGCTCATCCGCGTGGCGGGCCGCACGGCCCGCGAGGCGAAAGACGTCGTGCTGCGCAACCTGGCCACCGTGATCGAAGCCCGGGCCACCGACATCGCCGAATTCGTGCAGCAGGAGATCAAGGATTCGGGTTATGCGGGCAAACTCGCCTACGGCATCGTCCTTACGGGCGGTTCGGCCCGTCTGAAGGACCTCGACGAACTTTTCCGCCGGGTCACGGGCATGGATGTCCGGGTGGGAATGCCCGAGACGGGTCTCACCGAGGAGGCCTGCGCCAAGACCGGCGATCCGGCCTGCGCCGCCGTGACGGGTATCCTCATCAAGGGCGCCGAGCAGGGTGCCTGTGCCGTCGCCGAACGTCCGGCGTTCGGGCGGCCCTCTGCCGCTGCACCGACGGACAGCCGTCCGGCTGCTGCGGAAGAGCCTGCCGCCGCCTCGCCTCGCCGGCCGTTCGTGCCTCCGCAGCCGGAGCCCGTGCCTGTCTTCAGGCACGTTCCGCCCCGCGTGCAGCCCGCTCCCGAAGAGAGCGAAGCGCCGCAGGAGGCCTCCCGCACCGCGACTTCCGGGTCCGATCCCTACGTCGGCGAGGAGCCTGCGAGAGAGCCGGAACCCCGGCGCAAGCGCGACTGGGGCTCGATCTTCCAGAAGGCGTTCGACAAGGTGAACAAGAGTTTCGCGGCCGCCGAGGACGAAGAGATTTAACCGATTTGGAATTAAAAAATGCGGAAACGCGGTTTCCGATCTGTTTATGACTGACGATTTGATGTCCGAAATCAAGGCTCCCCGCGGCGACGGGTCGATCATCACGGTCGTGGGCGTCGGCGGTGCCGGCGGCAATGCCGTGAACCACATGTGGTCGCTCGGTATCCGGGGGGTGATGTTCATGGTCTGCAACACCGACCAGCAGGCGCTCGACAAAAGCCCCGTGGAGCGGAAAATCCGCCTCGGCAGCGAGGGCCTCGGTGCGGGCAACGACCCCGAGAACGGCCGCCGGGCCGCGGTGGAGACGCTGCCCGAGATCCGTCAGGCGCTCGAGGAGTCGGGCACGCGCATGCTCTTCATCACGGCCGGCATGGGCGGCGGCACGGGCACGGGCGCTTCGCCCGTCATCGCCAAGCTGGCCCGCGAAATGGGGCTGCTGACCGTGGCCATCGTCACTTCGCCGCTGGCCGTCGAGGGCAAAATCCGCTACGACCAGGCTTTCCGCGGCATCGAGGAGCTGCGTCAGAACGTCGATTCGCTGCTGATCATCAACAACGAGAACATCCTCGAAATCTACGGCCGGCTGTCGCTCAAGCAGGCTTTCGGCAAGGCCGACGACATCCTGGCCTCGGCGGCCAAGGGCATCGCCGAGATCATCACGGTCGAGAGCGATCTGGTCAACGTCGACTTCGCCGATGTTTCGAAGGTGATGCGCGACAGCGGCCGCGCCCACATGGCCGTCGCCACGGCCGAGGGCGACAACCGGGCCGAGGCGGTCGCCGAGGCGTCGCTGCGGTCGCCGCTGCTGGATCACAACCTCATCTCGGGAGCCAAGAACATCCTGCTCAACATCTCGGTGGCGAATGCCGATGCGCTGATGTACGAGGAGGTGGTGCACATTCTGGAGTACATCCAGGCCCATGCCAGCGTGCAGGACGACAACGGCGTGATCCATAACGCCAACATCATCTGGGGCACGAGCGAGAAGCCCCAGCTGGGCGGAGCCATCGAACTGGTGGTCGTGGCCACGGGCTTCGAGGAGTCGGCCGCGGGCGGCACCATGAAGCAGATCATCCCTCCGGCCCGCACCGTGCAGCCGGTCCGGGAAACCCCGTCGACGCCCGTGCTCGAACCGATCAAACCCGTCGCTGCGGCCCGTCCGTCCGCGCCGCAGCCCTCCGGACAGGTGGTGCTGGGCGCCCGCCCGACGCGCTACGGCAACATCGAACAGCTGCTGGCCAAACCGGCCTACCAGTCGCGCAACTCGAAGTTCGTCGTGCAGATGCCCGACGGACGCCGTGAGGTGCTGCGCGACGACTCCGGCGATGCGCACCCGTCGAACGAAGACCGCGGCGGATCGCTTTTCGACTAACCAATCCCAGACGCTTTGGACCCCACTCCCTGGTTTGCCTACCACGGCTTCACGGCCCATGTCGCCGCGATGTGTGCGGTGACGTTCGCTCTTCTGTGCGTTTCGGCGCTCGTTTCGGGTGCCGAGACTTCGTTTTTCTCGCTTTCGCGCAACGATGTCGAACAGCTGCGGAAACGTTCGTCGGCCGCCTCGTCGGCCGTGCTGCGGCTGTTGGGCGATGTCGATCTGCTGCTGGCCACCATTCTGGTCGTCAACAACCTGGTGAACATCTGCATCGTCATCCTCGCTTCGAACATCGTCGATTCGCTCTTCACGTTCCTCAGGTTCGAATTCCTGTTCAAGACCGTGGTCGTCACCTTTCTGCTGCTGCTCTTCGGGGAGATTCTACCCAAGGTGCTGGCGCAGACCATTCCCATGGGCTTCGCACTCTTTGCCGCGCAGCCTCTGGCCTTGCTGAAAAGGCTGTTCTATCCGTTGAGCTACGTGCTGGTGCATGCGAGCAGCCGCATCAGCGAGAAGGCCTCGCACAAGAGCGAAATTTCGCTTGACGAGCTGGCCGATGCCGTGGACATGACGCAGACCTCCAACCCCGAGGAACACGGGATGCTCGCAGGGATCGTCAACTTCGTCAACACCGAGGTGCAGGAGATCATGAAGCCGCGCGTCGACATCACGGCGCTGGCCATGGACGCCGACTACGCCACGGTCCAGCGGACGATCATCGAATCGGGCTTTTCGCGCATCCCCGTCTACGAGGAGGACATCGACAACATCCGGGGCACGCTCTACGTCAAGGACCTGCTGCCGCACATCAATGCCGGAAACGACTTCGCCTGGCAGCAGCTCGTCCGCAAGCCCTATTTCGTCCCCGAATACAAGAAGATCAACGATCTGCTGGAGGATTTCCAGACCGACAAGGTGCACATGGCCATCGTCGTCGACGAGTACGGTTCGACGCTGGGGCTGGTTTCGCTTGAGGACATCATCGAGGAGATCGTGGGCGAAATCGCGGACGAGAGCGACGGCGACGAGCGCCACTACACGCGCATCGACGCCAAGAGCTACCTCTTCGAGGGCAAGACCCACATCGGCGATTTCGAACGCATCCTCTCGCTCGACGAAGACCTATTCTCCGACGTGAGGGGCGAGGCCGAGACGCTGGCGGGCATGATGCTCGAGCTCAAACGCGACTTCCCGCGCAAGGGCGACGTCTTTACGGCTCACGACATCCGCTTCACCGTGCAGGAGATCGACGGGCGCCGCATCGACAAAATCCGCGTCGATCTGAAATGACCCTTCCCCGGCCGCGGAACCTGCTGTCCGGAACCTCTTGTCCGGTGCCGGCGGCTTTGCCGGCCGTGCGTTTTTTCCGATGATCCAACGAATCCCCGCCCATGCTGCGCATCTTTTTCTCCCGACCTCTCGACGAATCCGAAACGGCGGACTGGACCACCGGTGAGGAGCGGTCTCGGGCGCGGACGTTTGGTTCGGAGCGCCGGCGTCGGGAGTGGCTCACGTGGCGCACGCTGGTCCGGCGCGAGCTGGGGCGCAGCGTGCGGATCGCCTACGACGGTGCGGGAGCTCCGGTGCTGCCCGACGGCGAGGCTTCGCTGAGTGTTGCCCATTGCGAGGGGAGCGTCGTCGTCTGTCTCGCCGACAGACGCTGTGCGGTCGATGTCGAGGTGCTTGCGCGCGATTTTAGCCGCGCGGCGATGCGGTGCATGACACCCGGGGAGCGCATGCTCGCGGATGATCCGCATTGGCCGGCCCTCGTCTGGTGCGCCAAGGAGACGCTCTACAAGTATGCCGGCCGCCGCGAGCTGGACCTGCTCGGCGACCTGCGCATCGAGCGGGTCGATCCCGCGGCCGATTTCCGTTCGGGAACGCTCGTCGGACGCATCGGCGGCGGCGAAGCGCTGACGCTGCGGTTTCTGCTGCTTGACACCCTTGTCATCGTCTTTTTGTCTTAGCCGTGGAGATCGCCCCGCCTTGTTTGCCGGAGAATTCCGCTCCCGATGCCGGGATCGCGTCGCTTGTCGGGACCGAGGAGGTGGCCGATGCGGTTTTCCGCGGCGCCCTTCTCGAAGGGGCTGTTCATGAGCACCTTTCCGTCGAGCGGTGCATCTTTCACGGCTGTCGCTTCCCCGGAGCCGCGCTGGGACGGACCCGTTTTGCCGACGTGCTGTTCCGCAGCTGCGACTTTTCCAACGCCGACCTGCGCGGCTGTTCGTTCCAGCGCGTGCAAATGCTCGATTGCAAACTCACCGGGGCCGAATTCGCCGAGGCGGCTTTCGGTTCCGTCGTCTTTTTGCGCTGCCGCGGTGAGTTCGCCGGTTTCGCCGCCGCACGATTCCGGCGGGTGCGGTTCGAGGGGTGCACCTTGCGCGAAGCCGTGCTGAGCGAGTGTCGGTTCGAGCAGACCCGGTTCGAAGCCTGCGACCTCTCGGCGGCCGAGTTCTCCGGTTCGCGCCTGCATGGCATTTCGTTGGCCGACAGCGAGATTCGCAGTATCCGGGTGCGCGATTGCACGTCGTTCGAGCTCAAGGGCACCCGCATCTCGCCGGCCCAGGCCCTCGACCTCGTAAGGCTCCTCGGCGTCGAGTTGGAGGAGTAAGCAAAAAGCGTCCGGGACCTGCAAGGTCCCGGACGCCCGGTTCGAACGGAAAGGCGAAGCGGCCGAAAGGCCTTTCGCCTTTTTATTTGATCCCCAGTTTCCTGGCGATCTCCTTGGGCAGCGCTTTCTTGTTGAGCATCAAATCCATCGTCTTGTAGGCGACGAACGGGTGCGAGAAGTACCAGTATCCGCCGTAAGGGGGTATTTCGCCCCACGAGTTGAGCACCTTGTAGTAGGCGTTCCCGGCCTGGTCGGTCGCCGTGCCGACGATGACCATGCCGTGGTCGTCGGTGGTCTCGTAGTTGTCGAAAGCCGTCTGGCGCATCTCCTGCGTGATGACGCGCTCCTTGCCCGGCTTGTCGAAGGTGTAGAGTGCGGCCTCCTTTTCGCGTTCGGTCAGCTTGCCCCACTTTTCGGCTTCGGTGCCGCTCATGCTCTCGAGGTCGGCCTCGGGAATGATGCCGATGGCTTTCGTGCGGCTGAATCCCTTTTCGCTCACGTCCGTGCCCCAGGCGATGGCATAGCCGTTGGCCAGCGCGTGGTCGATCGAAGCCATCATCTCGTCGAGCGGCAGGTTGTAGACCCGGCCCCACATCCAGTTGTCGGGCACCTCGAGGACGAACGTTCCGTAGAACGGGTGGTGGGTGTACGACGTGATGTCGATGTAATCGTCCATGTCGATCGGAAGCTCCCGGGCGAAGCTCTGGGGCGTGTACTCCGTGCCTTCATGGATGAAAGAGGCGGGCGCCGGACCGAAATATTCGTCGAGAATCGCCTCGTAACCCCGTTTCCAGGCCGTCGAGAGCGCTTTGCCCGATTTGTCGCCCGCCTGAATGACGGCGTCGAGGTAGGCTTTCAGCACGGCCGAGAGTTCGTGGAAGTCGGGTTTCTCGGTGCCGTAGTTCAGACCCGGATAGGCTTCGTTGGGGACGATGCCGCAGCGCTTGATCGTTTCGGTCACGTCGTGGGCGGCGCCGCCTTCGGCGAAGTTGATCGTGCCGTGCATGCGCACGTAGCGTTCGGCCTTCTCCATGAAGGTGTGCCGCACGATCCACATTTCGGAGAGGTGGACCGGTTTGCCGCCGGCGCGCAGGATTTCGCTTTCGAGGAACGAGAGGGTCGAGAAGCACCAGCAGGTGCCGCTGCGGCTCTGGTCCTTGACCGGAGTGATTTCGACCGTCGTGCCGTCGGTGAAACGATAGCCTTCGGGTGCGGATTTTTCGGGATTCTCGGCCGAAGCGGTCAGCAGGGCGCAGAGCGCCGCAAGGGTCAGTAGCGGATTTTTCATCGGAGGACTATTTTTTGGAATGGGTGACGATCTTGAGGCACTCCTCGAGGGTCAGCTCTTCGGGTTTCGTGCCTTTGGGAATGCGGTAGTTCTTGCCCTTGTAGGCGATGTAGGCGCCGTAACGGCCGTTTTTCACGAGCATGTCGGCATCTTCGGCGAAGCTCTTCAGGGGCATGTGGGCCGTGGCGGCGGCTTTCTCGTGGTCGCGGACGATCTCCACGGCCCGGTCGTAGCCGATCGTGTAGGGGTCGTCGTTCTTGCCCAGCGAAGCGAACTGTTTGCCGTAGCGGACGTAGGGGCCGTATTTGCCCAGTCCCACGGTGAGCGTCTCGCCGTCCAGCACGCCCAGCGTGCGGGGCAGCGCGAAGAGGTCGAGCGCTTCGGAGAGGGTGATCGATTCGATCAGCTGTCCCTTCTTGAGCGATGCGAAGCGGCTCTTTTCGCCCTCGCCGCCCTCGATTTCGACCATGGGGCCGTAGCGGCCGATGCGGGCCTTGACCGTATGCCCGGTGGCGGGATCGGTCCCGAGCACGCGGGCCTGGCTTTTCTTGTCGGTCTGCTGTTCGATGGCCTTGTCGACCATCCGGTGGAACGGGCCGTAGAAGTCGCCGATCATGCGCTCCCACGTGATGTCGCCTTCGGCGATGCGGTCGAACTCCTTCTCGACGCTGGCCGTGAAGTTGTAGTCGATGATCGGGCCGAACTGCGCTTCGAGGTAGTCGTTGACGACCATGCCGATGTCCGTGGGCGAGAGCCGGTTTTTCTCCTTGCCCGAATTTTCGGTCAGCGTCTTCTCCGCGATCGTCCCGTCGGCGAGCGTCAGCTGCACGTAGGAGCGCCGCTGCCCCTCCTTGCTCTGCTTGACCACGTAGCCGCGGTTGATGATCGTGGTGATGGTGGGGGCGTAGGTCGACGGCCGGCCGATGCCCAGCTCTTCGAGCCGTTTGACGAGCGAGGCTTCGTTGTAGCGGGCCGGAGCCTGCGTGAAACGCTCGGTGGCGGTGATGCTGCGGGCCGTGAGCGGATCGCCTTCGGCCATCTTCGGCAGGAGCCCTTCGCTGCTTTCGGCGGCCTGGTCGTCGTCCGTCGATTCGGAGTAGAGGCGCAGGAAGCCGTCGAAGCGGACCACCTCGCCCGTGGCGACGAACTGCTGCGAGGACCCCGACATGTCGATGGTGACGGTCGTGCGGCTCAATTCGGCGCAGACCATCTGCGAGGCGACCGTCCGTTTCCAGATCAGCTCGTAGAGCCGCTTTTCGGCCGGGGTGCCCTCGATCTCGTGGCGGTCGATGTAGGAGGGGCGGATCGCCTCGTGCGCCTCCTGGGCCCCCTTGGTTTTGGTCTTGTAGTTGAAGCGGCGCGAATATTGTTCTCCGTAGAGCTTGACGACCTCCTCCTTGCATTGGGTGAGCGCCTGCTGCGAGAGGTTCACCGAGTCGGTACGCATGTAGGTGATCAGACCCTGCTCGTAGAGGTGTTGGGCCACGGACATCGTTTGCGAGACGCTCATGCCCAGTTTGCGGCCCGCCTCCTGCTGGAGCGTCGAGGTCGTGAAGGGCGGGGCCGGGTAGCGCTGGGCGGGCTTCTCCTCGGCCCGCACGACGGTGAATGCGGCTCCGACGGCGCTGCGCAGGAAGGCTTCGGCCTCCTCGCGCGTGGCGAAACGCGACGAGAGCTCGGCCTTGAAGAGCGTCTTCTCGGGGTCGTCGGTGCGGTGGAACTGCGCCACGACGCGGAAGTAGGGCGCCGAGCGGAATGCGATGATCTCGCGTTCGCGTTCGACGATGAGCCTGACGGCCACCGACTGGACGCGGCCCGCCGAGAGCGACGGACGCACCTTTTTCCACAGCACGGGCGAGAGCTCGAAGCCGACCAGCCGGTCGAGGATGCGGCGCGCCTGCTGGGCGTTTACCAAGTCCATATTGACCGTGCGCGGTTTCTCGATGGCCTCCAGAATCGCCCGCTTGGTGATCTCGTGGAAGACGATGCGCTTGGTCTGGTCGACGGGGAGCCCCAACACTTCGGTGAGGTGCCATGCGATGGCTTCTCCTTCGCGGTCCTCATCGGACGCCAGCCACACGGTTTTCGATTTGGCCAGTTTCGTGAGTTCGTCGACCACTTTTTTCTTGTCGCTCGGGATCTCGTAGACGGGCTTGAACCCTTCGGTGATGTTGATGCCGAGGTCCTTTTTGGCGAGGTCCCGGATATGGCCGAAGCTCGATTTGACGATGAAGTCCTTGCCGAGGAATTTCTCGATGGTCTTGGCCTTGGCGGGGGACTCTACGATAACTAAGTTTTCCTGCATTGCGTTTTTTTGATGGCTTTTCAGAAATGCGAAAACCTAAGCATTACACTTAGGTTCCGCATGAGCATTTCTCTGTCGTTTATTTAATCAAGTTATATGTCAGGTCGAAGCGGATCGGGGCGTTGTTCACGACGGGTTCCGAACTGTCGGTCGCCATGCCCTGCAATACGCCGAACGACGAGGAGTAAAGGCTGTACGCCTCGGGACCGATATAGACCGTGCGGTTCGTGACTTTGTCCCAGTCGATGTCGTCGGCTACGCCGCCCGCGGCCTCCTTGGCCTTGTTGTAACTGTTCCACAACTGCTGCATGTAGCCCGTGATATCCATCACATAACATCCGCGGCTGCGGTTGATCTTGCCGCCGTAGGAGAGCGTCGTGTTGTAGTTCTGCTCGTATGTGTAGGCGTAGTCCGAGATCGGCGTCAGCTTTTTGAAATTGGTATACATGCCCAGCCGGCTCGGGAATGCATTCATTTCGTCGATCATTCTCGTCAGATTAACCGGGTTAAGCTTTTCCCAGTCATATTCGCTGTCATCGAAATAGATCGACATGCGCACCTGACTGAATGCCAGTGTCTTGAAATCTTTGCCGTCT
>USCH01000012.1 GCA_900553175.1 uncultured Alistipes sp.
TCTGCATCGCCGTCCCCTGTGCGGGGCGGCGGTGTTTTTTTGGGGGGGGCGGCGGAACCCGGGGCTGTGGCGTTTTTTGGGTGGCGGCGATGAAACCCGGGGCTGTGGCGTTTTTTGAGTGGCGGCGATGAAATCCGGGGCTGTGGCGTTTTTTGAGTGGCGGCGATGAAATCCGGGGCTGTGGAACCCGGGACCGGATGTCGGATGTCCGGGTTCGGGTCTGGGTCCGGGGCTGGGGTCGGATGCCGGGTCGCGGCGCGGCACGGTGGTGCGGCAACCGTGCTGTCGGAGGCTCCGGCGGGCGCCTGACCGGATGTCCCGGGGATTCTGCGGCGATAAAATGCAAAAAATGTCGAAAAATTTTGCGGAATCGTTTTTTCGGTGTATATTTGCACACCCTTAACGAGAAATCGTGAGGTTTTGCGGAAATAGCTCAGTTGGTAGAGCGCAACCTTGCCAAGGTTGAGGTCGCGGGTCCGAGTCCCGTTTTCCGCTCGCAATCAAGAGGTTCGGTGATCCGAACCTCTTTTTTTTGCCGGCCGGTTTCCGGGGGATGGGCGAAGAGCGGCTGCGTGCGGCCCTCCGGTGCGGAGCGCGGCGGCCGCCGCCCGGCGTCAAGCCCGGCGGCCCGGCGGACAAAGCAAGATAAAGGCACGAATGCACTTACAGAACGGACTTGCGACCCGGTTTGGTATTGCATCCGTGCCTTTATACGTGCTGGAGCGAAATGGCGGTTGTCGGTTTTCGGGAAAAAAGGGTGCGGAGCATTCCGTGACGCAACCACGGACCGAAGAATTCGATGGTTTGCCCCGCACCCGATGAAAAGCGGTCAGAATAAAAAGGAAACGCCCGATCGTTACCAGAGCCAGCAATGTCGTGTCGGAATTTCTTGCCGCAGGGCGTTTCCCGGGTCGCCGGCGCCGAAAGGGCCTGCCGATTCCGCCTGCCGGGGAGTCGGCGGGTGCAATCCGTATCCTGTATTCGTATCTGAAACCGGCGCATAACGTTCGTCTGGGTGGCCGATGCGCCCGTCTCGGCCTCGCGTTGCAATTATATATTGCACACACGGGACAAAAAAGAGGGCGCGGTGTCAGCCCCTTTAAGCAGGTCTTGGGAACCTTGATTCAGAAGCTGTCCTGCGCCCTTGCCGCCCTGCTCGCCGAAAAGCAAGCAGGACATAACAAGGACTGACAACATTTATACCTGAATCAAACAACCTCCGAGGAGGCTCCCAAGTTCGCTTAAAGGTATAAAGAGTTGTTTACCCTTTATAAATATTTTCGTCGGCTATCATGCCGAACTTTTCCGATGCAAAGATAGCAGAAATTTCGAATTTCTATGAAATCGCAGGCGTAAAAACAGGATAATCGGGGTGTTCTTTGTGAAAATTCCGACCTGAAACCCGCCGCCGATGCATTATTGCGTCCGATTGCAGACCGCTCGGGACGTTTTCGGATGGGACGGGGATGCTCCCCCTCGTCCGGACCGGAATCGGCTTGCGGCGTGCGGCGTGCGGGGGGCGGACCGGGCGCGGGGGCTACGGTGGGGGCTACGGTGGTGGCGGAATGCTGTGCGGGCTGCGGGGCTCGGAGTGTCACGGGTTTCGGGTAGCTGCGGGGATGCGGGGCTCGGAGTGCTGCGGGGGCAGGTTTCGGGCTGTTGCGGTGCTGCGGGGCTCGGAGTGCTGCGGGGGTGCAGGGCCGGAAAGCGGGGGCGTGCGGTGTCTGCGGGTGGCCGGACCGAAGAATTTTCGTATTTTTGCAGCGGCGATCCCAATCCCGCCCGTTATGGAAGAATTGACCCTCATCACTCCGGCCCTCCTGTTCCCGGCCGTTTCGCTGGTTCTGCTGGCCTACACCAACCGTTTTCTCTCCTATGCGCAGCTGGTGCGCACGCTCAAGGAGCAGCACCTGCTCAACCCCTCGAAGGTGACCCGCGCGCAGATCGACAACCTGCGCCGCCGCATCCACCTCACGCGGGCCATGCAGACGCTGGGCGTCACGAGTCTGTTCCTGTGCGTGGTGTCGATGTTCCTTATATATGTAGGGTTCTACCGGGTGTCGATCTGGGTGTTCGGCGCTGCGCTGCTGCTGCTCATCGCCTCGCTGGGGGTCTCGATCCACGAAATCCGGATTTCGGTGCGTGCGCTCGACATCCACCTCGACGACATGGAGCATTGACGGGGCCGGCCGTCACTCGCCGCCGCCCAGCACCTCGATCTGCTGGCGGATCGACTCCTCGTGGATCGTTTGCAGGATCGTGCGCATGAATTCGCGGTCCATGCCCATCTCCACGGCCTGAGCCGCACGGCGTTCGAGCAGCTCCTCGTAGCGGCGTGCCTGAAGCACGGGCATGTCGTGCTCCTTTTTGTAGCGGCCGATGTCGCGCGAAACCCGCATGCGGCGGGCCAGCAGTTCGAGCAGGTCGTCGTCGATCTTGTCGATGCGGTTGCGCAGCTCGTTGAGGTTTTCGGTCGTGACGTTCATTTCTCGCAGAATGAGGTTGCGGATGATGTAGGCGAGCGTCTGCGGCGTGACCTGCTGTTCGCGGTCGCTCCAGGCGCAGTCGGGGGCGGCGTGCGCCTCGACGATCAGGCCGTCGAAGCCCATGTCCATGGCCTGCTGGGAGAGCGGGGCGATCAGTTCGCGTTTGCCGCCGATGTGGCTCGGGTCGCAGATGATCGGCAGCTGCGGCAGCCGGCGGTGCAGCTCGATGGGGATGGCCCACATGGGGTGGTTGCGGTAGAGGCTCCGGTCGATCGACGTGAACCCGCGGTGGATGACCCCCAGACGGCGGATGCCCGCGTTGTAGATGCGTTCGACGGCACCGATCCACAGCTCCAGGTCGGGGCTTACGGGGTTTTTGACCAGCACCGGGACGTCGCGGCCGCGCAGCGCGTCGGCGATCTCCTGCATGGCGAAGGGGTTGGCCGCGGTGCGGGCGCCGATCCACAGCAGGTCGATGCCCCCCTCGAGGGCGGCCGCGACGTGTTCGCGCGTAGCCACTTCGGTGGCGGTGTACATGCCCGTTTCGTGCTTCGCGCGGCGCATCCAGGCCAGACCTTCGGCGCCCACGCCCTCGAACCCGCCGGGTTTGGTGCGGGGCTTCCACAGCCCTGCGCGGAAGATGCGGAAGCCTTCGGCGGCCAGCCGGCGGGCGCTCTCCAGCACCTGTTCTTCGGTTTCGGCGCTGCACGGGCCGGCGATGACGAGCGGGCGGCGCGTGTCGACGCCCGGGAAGCGGATGGGACGGATGTCGTTCATGACAGGGGTGTTTTTGCGGGTTCGGATTCGGGTGTGCGGGTGCCGCTGCCGGCGGCGGACCGGGCTGTGCCGTCCGGCGTCGCGGAGGTGTCGCCCGTCGCGGCGGATTCGCGGAGCGCGGGATCGGGGCCGGCGGCGTATTCGCCCAGAATGCGCAGGTCGGAGGTCAGCGGACGGGCCGCCTCGATGGCCTGGCGGTAGCGGGCATAATCGTCGAACGAGAGGTCGACATAGAAACGGTACTCCCATTCGCGGCCGACGATGGGCAGCGACTGGATCTTGGTCAGATTGATGTCGTAGAACGACAGCACGGCGAGCACCTTCGAGAGCGATCCCTGACTGTGGGGCAGCGTGAAGACCGTCGAGGCCTTGTCGACGGGCCGTGCGGGCAGGCCGTCCGTGCGCGACGGGTCGGCCAGAAGCAGAAAACGGGTGAAATTGTGGGGGTTGGTCTCGATGCCCCGGGCCAGGGGAACCAGTCCGTAGAGCGCGGCGGCCTCGGCGCTGCAAATGGCGGCCGTGCCTGTCGTGCGCTGCCGGGCGATTTCGCATGCGCTGCCCGCCGTGTCGTCGCGTTCGACGGCCTTGAGGTGGGGATGGCGCTTGAGGAAGTCGCCGCACTGCATCAGGGCGATGGGGTGGGAGTGGACCTCGCGGAGCGTTTCGAGACGCTCGCCCGGCAGGGCCGCGAGCGTGTGGGAGATGCGCAGCTTCTCCTCGCCGACGATCCGGCAGCGGCTGCGGCGCAGCAATTCGTGGTTGGGCAGCAGGCTGCCGGCGATGGTGTTTTCGATGGCTGCGATGCCCAGCAGTCCGGGGTCTTCCTCCAGATGGGCGAAAAGCGCTTCGAAGGTGTCGCAGGGAAGCACTTCGATGGTCTCGTCGCGGAAAAAGCGGCGGGCGGCCGTTTCGTGGTAGCATCCCGCGACGCCCTGTATGGCGATCCGTTTCATGGTCTGTCGTTTTTTATCCGTTATCCGCCCCGTTTTCCGCCGCGGAGCCGGAAAAGAAAAATCCCGCTCCTTCGGGGAACGGGATCGTGTCGTTATTCTTCAAGATGGATCACAGGCATGCCGTTCCGCTTTTTCTCTTGCCGTAAAAGAAAAAGGAGTAAAAAAAGAAAGCGAAACGCTGCGAGTTCATCATCTGTGGATTTCTTCCGAATGCAAATATAGCGAAAATCCGCGAAGATCCAAATTTTTCGGGCTGTTTTTCGGGACGGACGGTTTTTTGCCGGGCGGGAGGGGTCTGACGAGGGGCGGCCGGTGCTTTTGCCGCGGAGGGCCGGACGGCTGCCGGACGGGGAGCGGAGGGAGAGCGGAGGGGGGAGCGGAACGGAGGGTGGAAGCGGCTGCGGACGAGGGCCGGAACGACGAATGCCGCCCCATCGGGACGGCACTCTGGAGCTGTCTATGAGACTTGAACTCACGACCTCTTCCTTACCAAGGAAGTGCTCTACCACTGAGCTAAGACAGCAACATCCTCTTTCGAGTGGTGCAAAAGTACGCAAGAAAATCGAAAACACCAAAAAAACGGGACGCTTTTCGTGAATTTTTTCTACCTTTACTTCCGGTTTACAACTCGAAAACTATGAAACGCATATTGATCGTAGGCGCCGGCGGGCAGATCGGCTCCGAACTGACGGTTTATCTGCGCCGCATCTACGGCGCCTCCCATGTCGTGGCCACCGACATGCGCGACTGCCGGTCGCTGGGCGAGGATGGACCTTTCGAGGTGCTCAACGCGCTCGATGCCACGGCCATGGCTTCGGTGGTGGCCCGTTATCGGATCGACACGATCTTCAACCTGGTGGCCCTGCTTTCGGCCGTGGGCGAGCGCAACCCCCAGATGGCCTGGTCGGTCAACATGGGGGCGCTGAACAACTCGCTCGAAGTGGCGCGCCAGCACCATTGCGCGCTGTTCACCCCCTCGTCGATCGGGGCGTTCGGCCCCACGTCGCCCAAGGACCGCACGCCGCAGGACACGATCATGCAGCCCACGACCATCTACGGCATCTGCAAGTACACGGGCGAGATGCTGGGCAACTACTACCATCACAAGTACGGCGTCGACACGCGTTCGGTGCGCTTCCCGGGCATCATCTCCAACGTCACGCTGCCCGGCGGCGGCACGACCGACTACGCCGTGGAGATCTATTACGAGGCCGTGCGTTCGGGCCGCTTCACCTGTCCCGTGCCCTCCGACGTCTACATGGACATGATCTACATGCCCGATGCGCTGCGGGCCTGCGTCGAGCTGATGGAGGCCGACCCTGCGCGGCTCCTCCACCGCAACAGCTTCAACCTGGCCTCGATGAGCTTCACGCCCGAGATCATCGCCGCCGAAATCCGCAAGCGCATGCCCTCTTTCGAGATGGGCTACGACATCGACCCTGTGAAGCGCGACATCGCCGAGAGCTGGCCCAACTCGCTCGACGACACGTGCGCCCGCGAGGAGTGGGGCTGGAAACCCGAATGGGACCTCTCGCGCATGACCGACGACATGCTGGAACACATCCGCCGGAAACTGAGCGTGCAATAGCCGTCCGGGGCGGGGATGCCGGGGAGTCTCCGGCGCTCCGGGCACGGACCTTGCCTCGGGGCGGATAAAAGAATCCGTATGAAAAAATTTCTGTGCTGGACGGCGGCGATCGCTCTCCTTCTGCTGGCAGCCGTCGCGGGCGGCAGTCTCTACCTGTTGCGCTATTCGCTGCAACCCGATGCCGTGATGCGCGCGAAGAACGAATCCGCGCGGGCGTATATGACGGCCGAATATCCGTTCCTGAAGCCCTGGCTCGACAGTCTCGACGCCTCGGGAGCGCTTCGCGACACGACGATCGTCGGTGCGGGCGGCGAACGGCTGCATGCCTATTATGCCGCGGCCCCCGAACCCACGGACCGCACAGCGGTGATCGTGCACGGCTACACCGACAACGCCATGCGGATGATGATGATCGGCTACCTATATAATAACGATCTGGGCTGCAACATCCTGCTGCCCGATCTGTATTATCACGGCGAAAGCGCCGGCCGGGCCATCCGCATGGGGTGGAAAGACCGTCTGGACGTGCTGCGCTGGATCGGAGTGGCCGACAATCTCTTCGGCGGCCGGACGCAGACGGTCGTCCACGGCATCTCGATGGGGGCCGCCACGACGATGATGGTTTCGGGCGAGAAGCTGCCCGCATGCGTGAAGTGCTTCGTCGAGGACTGCGGCTACACGAGCGTCCGCGACCAGTTCGCCAAGGAGCTCAGGGAGCGCTTCGGGCTGCCCGCCTTTCCGCTGCTCGACGTGGCGAGCCTCTTCTGCCAATGGAAATACGGCTGGAACTTCCGCGAGGCTTCGGCCCTCGAGCAGGTCCGCCGCTGCGAGCTGCCCATGATGTTCATCCACGGCGATGCCGACGACTTCGTGCCCACCCGGATGGTCTGGCCGCTCTACGAGGCCAAGCCCGGCGACAAGGAGCTGTGGATCGTGCCCGGTGCGGCGCATGCCCTCTCCTACCGCGACAACCGCGAGGAGTATACGCGCCGCGTCGGCGAGTTCGTCGGACGCTACGTCCGGTAAATTTTGCGAAACGATGAAACGATTGCTGTTTTTCTGTGCGTTTGCACTCTGCGCCGCCGCCTGCGATAAGGGCGGCGATGCCGTCCTGCCCGACGATCCGGGCAAACCTTCGGTGCCCGGAACCTCCGACCGTCCTGCCGTGACGACTGCGCTGGTCACCCGCTACGAAGCGACGACGGCCGTGCTGGGCGGCTTCGCGGCCGGAGTCGATGCCGCGGCGCTCGAATGCGCGGGGGTGCAGTACCTGCCCTGGGCGGATGAGGAGGAGCCTGCGGAGGCGGCGTGGGCGCAGGCTGTCGAAGCGCTGGCTCCGGCGCCGGCCGAGGGGTGGTCGCTCACGGTCCGCGGTCTGGAACCCGCGACCCGCTATGCCGTGCGGGCATTCGTCGAGGCCGGCGGCGAGCGGACCTATGGCGGCGTGCGGACTTTCACCACGCGGGAGCGGACCGATCCCGATCCCGACCCTGACCCCGATCCGGCGCTCGATGTGGCTGCGCTGCGGGCTCTGCATGCCGTCTCGGCCGACGTGTCGCAGCGGCGCGTGCGCGGGGTCGTGGCCCTGAGTGTTCCGGCCCGGGAGGCGACGGAGGATTTTCCGGAAGGGTTGCTCATTCTCTACGACAACGAGGGCGCTCCGGCTTCGGCCCTCTGTTTCACGGGCGAGGGCGTCTCGGCGGCTGCGGCGCAGCGCGGCGACCGGGTGGAGATCGACCTCCTGGGGGCGGAGCGGACCTTGGCGGAAGGGATGATTCCCGGCTACTCCGTGGCTTCGCGCGAACGGGTCCGGAAGATCGGCGGCGGAGAGGCGATCGTGCCGGTCTGGGCGTCGCCCGCACGATTGACCGCCTCGCCCGCCGATTATGCGGCCCTGCCGGTGCAGATCGACCGGGTCTATGCCGAAACGCCCGGCGTGCCGTTCTCGTCGGAGGGGCTCCGGTTCTCCGACGGCGAAACCTCCCTCTCCGTGCGGGCCGCTCGCGGGAGCGAGGCGGGCTCCTGCGCACCCAACGGGGCGATGGGCTCGCTGCGCGGCATCTGCTGGTGGGACGGGGCCCTGCGGATCGTCCCTTTCACGGCGGCCGATGTCGCCGACTTCACGGGCGGCGAGGGGTGGACCGAGGGCGAACCGTCGGTCGAAATTCTCCATACGGAGTATTGCGAGTTTCCGCCGCAGGGCGGTGAGCGGACGGTCGAGTGCCGCGTGACGGCGCCGCGGGGCATGCGTCTCTGGGCCGATCTGCGCAACGTCGATGCGGAGCGCTTCTCGGTGGCCATCGCGTGCGACCGCGTGCGCATCGTCGCGCGCCCCGACGTTTCGGGCCGGACGCTCGACTACGTGAACTGCTACCTCTACCTGGCCGAGACGCGCGACGGCCGCCGCTACGACCCGCAGACGATCCGCATCGCGCAGATCGCCGGCCGCTACGAGTCGCTGCCGGCCCTGATCGCCGCCAACGGGGGCGAACTGGCGTCGGTGCATGAAGCCGTGGTCAACGGCGAACCGACGCAGGCGATGAAACTCGGCTCGGGCAGCTATACGGGCCATTACCTTTCCGATCCGACCGGGGCTGCGGGCGACCGCCGGCTGACGTTCCATGCCGTGGGCTGGCGCGAGGGTGGCCACGACGCTGCGACGCTCTATCTGCGTGCGGTCGGCGGCGGGGAGCTCTCCGTGGAGTCGATCCCCCTGAAGATCGACGACGGAGCGACGGGCATGGCGCCCTTCACCCTCACGGTCGGCGACGATTCGCGGTACGAGGTGCTGCTTCGGGGATGGACGCCCGGTTCGGCTGTGGAGTTCTCCACCAGCCCGACTTTCGACAGGAAGAGAGACGACAAGACCGGCCGCGCACTCCTTTTCGGCGTGCAGATCGATTGACGCCTCCGTTTGGATCGAAACAAAGACCCGGCGAATCATTTCGCCGGGTCTTTTCATCGGATCGGTCCGGGGTCGGATCAGGCCTTGCCTGCCGAGCCGAGGACGTTCTCGCACTTGTGCATGTAGAGCTTCTTCAGCTCGTCGCGGGCCGGACCCAGGTACTTGCGGGGGTCGAACTCGGCGGGCTGCTCGGCGAAGACCGTGCGCACGGCGGCGGTCATGGCCAGACGGCCGTCGGAGTCGATGTTGATCTTGCAGACGGCGCTCTTGGCGGCCTCGCGCAGCTGCTCCTCGGGAATGCCCACGGCATCCTTCAGCGCACCGCCGTGCGAGTTGATGATCTTCACGTACTCCTGGGGCACCGACGACGATCCGTGCAGCACGATGGGGAAGCCCGGGATGCGCTTCTCGATCTCCTTGAGGATGTCGAAACGCAGGGGGGGCGGAACCAGGATGCCGTCGGCGTTGCGCGTGCACTGCTCGGGCTTGAACTTGTTGGCGCCGTGCGAGGTGCCGATCGAGATGGCCAGCGAATCCACGCCGGTCTTCTTCACGAAGTCCTCCACGTCGGCCGGATCGGTGTAGTGCGAGTGCTCGGCGGCCACCTCGTCCTCGACGCCGGCCAGCACGCCCAGCTCGCCTTCGACGGTCACGTCGTGCTGGTGGGCGTACTCGACCACTTTCTTCGTCAGCGCCACGTTCTCGTCGTAGGGCAGCGCCGAACCGTCGATCATCACCGACGAGAAGCCCATGTCGATGCAGCTCTTGCAGAGCTCGAACGAGTTGCCGTGGTCGAGGTGCAGCACGATGGGAATGTTCTTGCCCAGCTCCTTGGCGTACTCCACGGCGCCCTGCGCCATGTAGCGCAGCAGCGTCTGGTTGGCGTACTTGCGGGCGCCGGCCGACACCTGGAGGATCACGGGCGACGACGTTTCGACGCAGGCCTGGATGATGGCCTGCATCTGCTCCATGTTGTTGAAGTTGAAGGCCGGGATGGCATAGCCGCCTTCGATGGCCTTGGCGAACATCTCGCGGGTGTTCACCAGACCCAGATCTTTGTAGGAAACCATATCGTTAAAGTTTAGCAATTGAAGTGCTTGCTCGGAAAAACCGTGCAAATTTAATTAAATAATTTCAATAAATCCGCTTTTTGTGAAAAAAATAACAGAGACCCGGAAATAGTTGTGCAATCCGGAGAGTTTTTTGTATTTTTGTCCGACCGAACGCGAGAATACGGATATCAAACATAGAAACATAGCAAGATCATGGCCGATTTCATCTATCAGGAGCCGTTCCCCGTGGGGGAAGACAAGACGAAGTACCGTCTGCTGACCAAAGATTACGTGAAGGTCGTCGAGTGCGACGGCCGCAAGATCCTCAAGGTCGACCCCGCCGGTCTGGAGCTGCTCTCCAAGGCGGCATACAGCGACGTGTCGTTCTACCTGCGCGCCGCCCATCTGCAGAAGTTGCGCAACATCCTCGACGACCCCGAAGCCACCGACAACGACAAGTTCGTGGCCTACACCATGCTGCTCAACCAGTGCGTGGCCGCTGAGGGCGAGCTGCCCACGTGCCAGGACACCGGCACGGCCATCTGCATCGGCCACAAGGGCGAGGACGTCTATACGGGCGCCGACGATGCCGAGTGCATCTCGCGCGGCGTCTACGAGACCTACAAGGAGCGCAACCTGCGCTATTCGCAGGTCGTGCCCTTCACCATGACCGACGAGAAGAACTCCGCCACCAACCTGCCCGCCCAGATCGACATCTACGGCGGCAAGCCCGGCATGGAGTACGAGTTCCTCTTCATCACCAAGGGCGGCGGCTCGGCCAACAAGACGTTCCTCTACCAGCAGACCAAGGCGCTCCTGAACGAGGAGTCGCTGACGAAGTTCATCACCGAGCACATCAAGGACCTCGGCACCTCGGCCTGCCCGCCCTATCACCTGGCCCTCTGCATCGGCGGCACGTCGGCCGAGATGTGCCTTGCGACGGTCAAGAAGGCGTCGGCCGGCTATCTGGACGAGCTGCCCACCTCGGGCAACGAGGGCGGCCGCTGCTTCCGCGACCTTGAGTGGGAGGAAAAGGTCCTTAAAATTTGTCAGCAGTCGGGCGTCGGCGCCCAGTTCGGCGGCAAGTACCTCGTTCACGACGTGCGGGTCATCCGCGCTCCGCGCCACGCTGCCTCGTGCCCCGTGGCCATCGGCGTGAGCTGCTCGGCCGACCGCAACATCAAGGCGAAGATCACGCCCGAAGGCATCTTCCTCGAGGAGCTGGAGAAGAATCCGGCACGGTTCCTGCCCGCAGAGGCTCCGGCCATGTCGCCGGCCGTGGAGATCGACCTCGACGAGGGCATGGACAAGGTGCGGGCCATCCTGACCAAATATCCGATCAAGACGCGTCTGAACCTCAAGGGCACGCTGATCGTCGCCCGCGACATCGCCCACGCCCGCATCAAGCGGATGCTCGACGAGGGCAAGCCCATGCCCGAGTATTTCAGGAAGCATCCGGTCTACTACGCCGGTCCGGCCAAGACCCCCTGCGGCATGGCTTCGGGTTCGTTCGGACCCACGACGGCCGGCCGCATGGACCCCTACGTCGACCTCTTCCAGAAGCACGGCGGCTCGCTGGTGATGGTGGCCAAGGGCAACCGCTCGCAGGAGGTCACCGACGCCTGCAAGGCCAACGGCGGCTTCTACCTCGGTTCGATCGGCGGCCCGGCGGCCATCCTGGCCAAGAACTCGATCAAGTCGGTCGAGGTCGTCGACTTCCCCGAGCTGGGCATGGAGGCCGTGCGCAAGATCTACGTGGAGAACTTCCCCGCCTTCATCATCGTCGACGACAAGGGCAACGACTTTTTCGCTGACTTCAAACACTGAAATTCGTTCCGTCGCATACGGACGATGCGTAAAACCACGTTGTTGGACCGATGAGAGGTTTTGTTGCGAAAATAACGGTCTTCGTGTCGGCGCTGCTGGCGCTGACGGAGGCTTACGGTGCCGGAAAGGTCGTCTTCGAGGCATCGTCGCCGCTGACGGTCGCCGTCGGCGAGGCGTTCCGCGTGGAGTTCGCACTCAACGCCAAACCCGACAAGGAGAGTTTCGAGGCGCCCGCGTTCGAAGGGTTCGACGTGCTGGCCGGGCCGGCCGTGTCGCAGGGGTCGTCGATCCAGATCGTCAACGGCGCGATGACCAAGAGCGTCAACTACACCCTCACCTTCGTGCTGCTGCCCCGCCAGGCGGGCAACCTGACCATCGGCGAGGCTTCGATCGCGGTCGACGGCACGACCTACCGCACGCGGCCCCTGCCGATCGAGGTGGTCGACGAGGGTGCCGCACGCCCGCAGGGGCAGGAGGGAGAGGCCGCGCAGGAGGAGCCGTCGGACGGCGCTCCGCGCGGTTCCGCACAGCGGCAGATCGCTCCGGACGACATTCTGCTGCGGGCGGTCGTCTCGCGCACGTCGGTCTACAAGGGCGAGCCGCTGCGGGTGACTTTCAAGCTCTACGAGCGGGTCAACGTCGTCGGATACCAGGATGCCAAGGTGCCGTCGTTCAACGGCTTCTGGGCCCAGCAGCTCGACACGGACCATGCGCGGCGCCAGCGCGAGACCCTCGACGGCAAGGTCTACGAGACGACGGTCGCCTGGGAATACCTGCTCTACCCCCAGCAGGCGGGGACGCTGACGATCGACCCTGCGGAACTGACCGCCGTGGCGCAGGTCGTGGTGCAGAACGCCCGCCCGGCGGATCCCTTCTTCGGCGGCGGACATGAGGTGTACAACGTGCCGCGCAAGGTGCAGAGCCCGCGGGTCAGCATCACGGTGAAGCCGCTGCCTGCGGGGGCGCCGGCCGGCTTCAGCGGAGCGGTCGGACGCTTTACGATGGATGCCGTGCTGCCCTCCGAACGTCTGGCCGCCAATTCGGCCGCGACCTACACGGTCAAGATCGCCGGCACGGGCAACCTCACGTTCGTGCAGGCGCCCAAACTGACGCTGCCCGGCTCGTTCGAGCAGTACAACGTCAAGACCACGGAGTCGATCAACCCCTCCGCATCGGGCATATCGGGCTACCGGCAGTTCGAATACCCCTTCATCGCCCGGGCCGGCGGAACGTTCGACATAGCGCCTGTCGAATTCTCCTATTTCGATCCCGAACGCATGTCCTATAGGACGCTGCAGACCAAACCCCTGACCATCGAGGTGACCCCCGATGCCGCGGGCGGCGAGGAGGTCGCGGTGATGTCGGGCCGGGGGCTGTCGAAGGAGGAGGTGCGGCTGCTGGGGCAGGACATCCGGTTCATCAAACTGGGGCAGGCGCAGCTGCGGCCCCGCCGGACTCCGTTCGTCTTCAGCGGGCCTTACTGGGCGGCGCTGGGCGGAATCCTCGCTCTCTTCGCGCTGATCCACATCGCGCTGCGCAAACGCATCCGCGATTCGCGGAATGCGGCGCTGGTGCGCGGCCGCCGGGCCAACAAGGTCGCCGTACAGCGTTTCCGGGCCGCCCGCAGATTCATGGAGCAGGAGGACCGCCACGCCTTCTACGAAGAGATGCTGCGGGCCCTGTGGGGCTACATGAGCGACAAGTTCAACATTCCGGTGGCCAACCTCACCAAGGAGAGCGTCCGCGAGGAGCTGCTCCGCCGGGGCGTCTCGGCGGAGGAGGCGCAGCGCTTCACCTCCATCATCACGCTGTGCGACGAGGCGCAGTATTCGCCCGTCGCTTCGTCGCGGATGAGCGATGTCTATGCCGAGGGCGTGGATTTCGTGTCGCGCGTCGAATCGGCCATCAAACGTTAGCGAGGCTATGAAAAAACTTTGGACAGGATGGCTCTGCATCGCCGCGCTCCTTTTCGCGGGCACCGTTCTCCGGGCGCAGGAAGGGGCCGACACGCTTTTGC
This sequence comes from uncultured Alistipes sp., assembly GCA_900553175.1. GTDB lineage: Bacteria > Bacteroidota > Bacteroidia > Bacteroidales > Rikenellaceae > Alistipes. The sequence goes on from USCH01000012.1 coordinate 13,606, forward strand.
GCGACGTCGCGGCGGAGGGCGGAGCGCCCGGAGCCGAACCGACGCCGGGCGAGTTGTGGGACCGCGCCAACACGGCCTACATCAACGGCGATTTCCATCTGGCGGCCGAGACCTACCGGCAGCTGCTCGACCGCGATCTCGTGTCGGCGAAACTCTATTACAACCTGGCCAACGCCTGCTTCAAGGAGGATCGTCTGGGCGAGGCCGTGCTCTACTACCGCCGCGCCCTGCGCCTCGCGCCCGGCAGCGAAGACATCCGCCACAACCTGAGCGTCGTTCAGGCGCAGACGAAAGACCGCATCGAGGAGATTCCCGAGTTTTTCCTCACGGTCTGGCTGTGGGCGCTGCGCCATACGATGGGCAGCGGGGCGTGGGCCCTGCTTTCGCTGGCGTTCCTGTGCCTGGCCCTCGGATTTTTCCTGGCCTATCTTCTGGCCCGGCGTTTGCCGCTGCGCAAGGCGGGATTCTACGGCACGCTGCTGTCGGCCGTGCTGTTCCTGGCGGCCACGTGGTGCGCCGCGGCGGCCCGCCGCGAGATGCTCGACCGTTCGCAGGCCGTCGTCATGCCCGCTTCGGCCGCCGTGAAGAGTTCGCCCGACCGGTCGGCCACCGATCTGTTCCTGCTCCACGAAGGGACTGAGGTCGAGATCACCGACCGGCTCGCCGACTGGTGCGAAATCGTGATCGGCGACGGGAAGAAGGGGTGGATCGAAAGCCGTAAAATCGAGGTGATCTGATGTCGAAGCTCTTGCAGGATGTCGTGGGCGAGCTCTCGAAGCTGCCCGGCGTGGGACGCCGCACGGCGCTGCGTCTGGCCATGCACCTGCTTCGCATGGAGCCGTCGTCGGTGAGCGACATGACGCGCAGCATCGACCGCTTCCGCCGCGAGATCCGGCATTGCGCGCTGTGCAACAACCTCTCCGACGAGGAGGTGTGCCCCATCTGCGCCGACCGCGGGCGGGACCATGCGACGATCTGCGTCGTCGAACAGGTGGCCGACGTGCTCTCGATCGAGAACACGCGCCAGTACCGGGGGCTCTACCACGTGCTGGGCGGCGTCATTTCGCCCATGCAGGGCGTGGCGCCGTCGGACCTGAAGATCGACCTGCTCTGCCGGCGGATCGAGCAGGGCGGCGTGAAGGAGGTGATTCTGGCCATTTCGACCTCGGTCGAGGGCGAAACGACGCTCTTTTACCTGATGAACCGGCTGCGGCACTATCCCGACGTGAAGGTGACCTCGATCGCCCGCGGCATCGGTTTCGGGGACGAACTGGAGTACGTCGACGAACTGACCATCGCCCACGCGCTGATGAACCGCCGGGAGGTGGAGTAGAAAAAACTTTAACAAAATAATCAAATTGTTGTTCGCTATGGAATTTGCAACCCATGAAAAACTCACGATCGTCGGTGCAGCCGGCATGATCGGTTCGAACATGGCCCAGACGGCCATGATGATGCATCTGACGCCCAACATCTGTCTGTACGATCCCTATGCGCCCGCACTCGAGGGCGTCGCCGAGGAGTTATACCACTGCGCGTTCGAGGGGGTGAACCTCACCTGGACGACCGACATCGGCGAGGCTTTGACCGGTGCCGCTTATGTCGTCTCGTCGGGCGGTGCGGCCCGCAAGGCGGGCATGACGCGCGAAGACCTGCTGAAAGGCAACACCGAGATCGCCGCCGAGCTGGGCAAGAACATCCGCACCTACTGCCCCGATGTGAAGCATGTCGTTATCGTCTTCAATCCGGCCGACATCACGGGTCTTGTGACGCTCATCCACTCGGGCATCGAACCTTCGCGGCTGTCGACGCTCGCCGCGCTCGACTCGACGCGTCTGCGCTCGGAGCTGGCCAAGTATTTCAGGATTTCGCCCGACGAAATCCGCAACTGCCGCACCTACGGCGGTCACGGCGAGCAGATGGCCGTCTTCGCCTCGACGACGCTCGTCGCCGGACGCCCCCTCTCGGAGCTCATCGGCCATGAAATGCCCGAGGCCGACTGGCACGAGCTGCAGCAGCGCGTCATCCAGGGCGGCAAGCACATCATCGACCTTCGGGGCCGTTCGTCGTTCCAGAGCCCGGCTTACCTGTCGATCTCGATGATCGCGGCGGCCATGGGCGGCAAGCCTTTCGACTATCCCGCAGGTGTCTTCGTGCACAACGACGAGTTCCGCCACATCCTCATGGCCATGGAGACCCGGATCACGAAGGAGGGCGTCGCCTATAAGAACGTGCAGGGCACGGCCGAGGAGCACGCCAAGCTCACCGAGAGCTACGAGCACCTCTGCAAATTGCGCGACGAGGTGGTTGCGATGGGCATCATCCCCGCCGTCGGCGAGTGGCACACGCTCAACCCCCACCTGAAGTGATCGGGTGAGCCGATCCCGAATGCGAAAGCCGTCCCGCATCGTGCGGGACGGCTTTTTCGTGCGGCCGGGAGGCGGGCCGGCGTCTCCGGACGGCATGTCTGTCCGTGCTGTCCGTGCAGCCCGGAGGTCGGGCCGGTCAGGGTTTTGCCTGGAAGACGGCCCGCAGCTCGCCGTCGCTGAGCAGGAGCAGCATGGGGCCGTCCATGTCGTAGTGCGTCGCCGACTCCAGCGCCCGGATGAACGCCTGCTCCAGCTCGGTTTCGGGGCAGGCCATGCGGGTCGACGCCACCGGACCGATGTGCAGCCTGCGTTTTTCGTCGGTGCTGAACCCGCCTTTCAGGTCGTTGCATGCGCCCCGGCCCGACAGACGGTGCCCCTCGGCCGAGAGAAGAATGACGAATTTCCCCTCCTCGGGGCGGACGCTGCGGCCGTCCAGCTGGACGAGCTGCCACGGGGTCCCGGCGAGCGGACGGCGCGTTTTGCGCTGGTAGGAGCGGCACGGGCAGCACCCGGCCAGAAGGATTGCCAGAAGCAGCGGCAGGAGGGTTTTCGCAAGTTTTTCCATGATCCTCGTGTTTTGCGGCAAAGATAGTGAAATAAATCGTATCTTTGTCTGCGATCGGGCGCGTGTCCGGTCGCAGAAAACTCCGGAAACATGAAAACCATCATCGCTTCGCCCCGCGCTCCGAAAGCCGTGGGACCCTATTCGCAGGCCGTCGAGACCGGCGGCACGCTCTATGTTTCGGGCCAGCTGCCCGTCGACGGCTCCACGGGCCTCATGGCCGAGGGCATCGAGGCGCAGACGCGTCAGTCGCTCGACAATCTGGGCCACATTCTTGCGGAGGCCGGATACGGCTTCGGCGACGTGGTCAAGACCACCGTGCTGCTGCAAAGCATCGCCGATTTCGGTGCGATGAACGCCGTCTATGCGGCCTATTTCACCGACCGGATGCCGGCGCGCATCTGTTTCGAGGTCGCCGCGCTGCCCATGGGGGCCCGGGTCGAGATCGACGCCGTGGCGGTGAAGTGAGAGGAGGCCGCTTCGGACGGTGACGGTCAGCGCATTGCGGCCCGAGCCGTCCGGTTGTAGATAATTTGTGGATAAAATCGCTCCCGGATTTTCGTTTATCCCGGGAGAAATCCCCAAATTTGTAGAACCGTCATTCCGGCCGGAGGCGTCCGCCGCACTCCGGCCGGGCGGTGCCGCGCCGCACCGCGGCGTTCCGGGTTTTCGGACCCGGCGCTTCGGGCGGACGGCGCGCACGACAGAGAAACAGCATATTATATAAGTCATGTCCAAATCAGCCAAAGAGGCGATGCCGCGGAAAGTCGATTACAACGAAGCGGTCGCCGAGTCGAAAGTCTATTTCGGCGGCGATGACCTCGCCGCCACGGTGTGGGTGAGCAAGTACGCCCTCAAGGACTCTTTCGGCAACATCTACGAAAAGTCGCCCCGCGAAATGCACGAGCGCATCGCCGGGGAGATCGCCCGGATCGAGCGGAAATACCCCGAACCCATGTCGGCCGGGGAGGTCTTCGCCCTGCTCGACCATTTCCGCTATGCCATCCCCCAGGGCGGGCCGATGACCGGAATCGGCAACAACTTCCAGGTCGCGTCGCTCTCCAACTGCTTCGTGATCGGCCATCGCCATCCGGCCGACTCCTACGGCGGTATCTTCCGCATGGACGAGGAGCAGGTGCAGCTCATGAAGCGTCGCGGCGGCGTGGGGCATGACCTGTCGCACATCCGGCCCACGGGCAGCCCCGTGCTCAATTCGGCCCTGACCTCGACGGGCATCGTGCCCTTCATGGAGCGCTATTCCAACTCCACGCGCGAGGTGGCGCAGGACGGCCGCCGCGGGGCGCTCATGCTGTCGCTTTCGATCAAGCATCCCGATGCCGAACGCTTCATCGACGCCAAGGTCGACACGGGCAAGGTGACGGGGGCCAATGTCTCGATCAAGATCGACGACGAATTCATGCGCGCCGCCATCGCCGGCGAGAAATACCGCCAGCAGTTCCCCATCGGAGCCGAAAACCCGAAATACGAGCAGCGGATCGACGCCCGGAAACTGTGGGAGAAGATCATCCACAACGCCTGGAAGTCGGCCGAACCCGGCGTGCTGTTCTGGGATACGATCATCCGCGAGAGCATCCCCGACTGTTATGCCGACGAGGGCTTCGTGACCGTGTCGACCAATCCGTGCGGCGAGATTCCGCTCTGCCCCTACGATTCGTGCCGGCTGCTGGCGCTCAATCTCTTCAGCTATGTCGATGCCCCCTTCACGGCGGAGGCGAAGTTCGATTTCGGCAAATTCCGCGAACATGTGGGCAAGGCCATGCGCATGATGGACGACATCATCGACCTGGAGCTGGAGAAGGTGGAGCTCATCATCGAGAAGATCGCCGCCGACCCCGAGGACGAAGATGTGCGCCGCGTGGAGCTGGAGCTGTGGAAAAAGATCCGCACCATGGCGCAGAAGGGGCGCCGCACGGGGCTGGGCATCACGGCCGAGGGCGACATGCTCGCGGCGCTGGGTCTCCGCTACGGCACCGACGAGGCGATCGCCTTCGCCGTCGAGGTGCAGAAGACTCTGGCGCTCGAAGCCTACCGGGCGTCGGTGCGCATGGCGCGCGAGCGCGGTGCGTTCCCCGTCTACGATGCCGCCCGCGAAAAGGACAACCCCATGATCGGCCGCATCCGCGAGGCCGATCCCGAACTCTACGAGGAGATGGTCCGCTGCGGCCGCCGCAACATCGCCATGCTGACCATCGCCCCGACGGGCACCACGTCGCTCATGTCGCAGACCACTTCGGGCATCGAACCGGTCTTCCGCACGGTCTACAAGCGCCGCCGCAAGATCAACCCTTCGGACCACGACACCCACGTCGATTACGTCGACGAGACGGGCGAAAAGTTCCAGGAGTACAACGTCTACCACCACAACTTCGTCAAATGGCTCGAAGTCAACGGTTACGACACGTCGAAGCTCGCCACGGTCTCCGATGCCGAACTGGCGCGCTGGGTGGCTGCCTCGCCCTATCACGGCGCCACGGCCAACGACATCGACTGGGTGGCCAAGGTGAAGATGCAGGGCGCCATCCAGAAGTGGGTCGACCATTCGATTTCGGTGACGGTCAACCTGCCCAACGACGTTTCGGAGGCGCTCGTCGCCGACGTCTACCGCACGGCATGGGAGTGCGGCTGCAAGGGCGTGACGGTCTACCGGGACGGCTGCCGCGACGGAGTGCTGCTGGACAAGGGGTCGAAAAAGAAGCGCTGCGAGGAGCATCCGGGCCAGACCCAAAAGCGGCCCAAGTCGATTCCGGCCGACATCGTGCGCTTCAAGAACGGCTCGGAGGACTGGATCGCCTTCGTGGGGTTGCAGGAGGGTCGTCCCTACGAGATTTTCACGGGCAAGATCGAGGAGGACGCCATGTACATCCCGCGCAAGATCACCACGGGCCGCATCATCAAGGTGCGCGACGAGGAGGGCAACAAGCGCTACGATTTCCAGTATACCGACCGTTACGGCTATACGAACACGATCGGCGGCATTTCGCGTCTGTTCAACGAGGAGTTCTGGAACTATGCCAAGCTCATTTCGGGCGTTCTGCGCCACGGCATGCCCATCGAGAAGACCGTGTCGCTGATCGACTCGCTGCACCTCGACAGCGAATCGATCAACACCTGGAAAACGGGCGTCTGCCGGGCGCTCAAGCAGTACATCGCCGACGGCACCAAGTCCAAGGGCAAATGCCCGAGCTGCGGACAGGAGAACATGGCCTACCAGAACGGCTGCCTCACCTGCATGTCGTGCGGCTATTCGAAGTGCGGCTGATCGGGTGGCAGCGTGCGGATTCGCACTCCGGAGAGCTCGCCGCGGGCTTTCCGGCCGTGAAAACCGCTTGCGGAGCGGGGCGGATCGGCATAAAATGCGGCAAGCGTGAATTTTTTTGCGTAAGTCGGTGGTTATTTGGGAAAAAATAATTACTTTCGCACATGGAATACTATACGAATGCGCAATAACTTATGAAGAAATTTTTCCTTTTCATCGCTTGTGCGGCGCTTGTCGGCACCGCGGGAGCCGCTGAACCGGCCAAGAAACCGAGTTTCTCGGGTTTCGTCAACAACGGTTTTTGGGACAATTGGGAGATTTCGGCCGGTGTGGGTGCCGGAACCGCTTTTTCCAACGGCACCAATTTCGGAGGGAAAAGCGAGCGTATCGGCCTTGAGGGCGATTTCTCGCTGACCAAGTGGGTGAATCCCGTATTGGGCGCCCGGTTGCAGCTGCAGGGCGGCAAGTTCTCCAACTTCGATCAGAGCTCCGTCCGCATGAAGTGGCCCTATGTCTTCGTGCATGCCGATTACATGGTCAATTTCTCGAACTGGGTGGGCGGCTACCGCAACGACCGGGTCTACTATGCCGTGCCTTTCCTGGGCTTCGGTTACATGGCTGCCAATTTCACGGACAAGGCCAAGACCGACAGCGGAATCGGCCGCACGCACAGTTTCGCCATGGCATACGGTCTGCTGAACAAGTTCCGGGCCTGCGATGCCATCGACATCAATCTGGAGCTGAAAGGGCTGCTCGTTCCTTCGAGCGTATGTCCGGTGGAGATGAGCGGCAGCTATCTTTCGGGCCTCACCGCAACCGTCGGCGTGACCTACCGCTTCAACAAGCGTACGTGGGAGCGCGGCGTGGCAGGCTATACGGCGGATGACATCCGCGCCTTCCAGGATGCGGTCGCCGCAGGCGAACAGGCCGTCGCCGCCGCCAAGGCCGACAACGAGCGTCTCTCCGGCGAGCTGGCCGATGCCCGTGCGCAGGCCGCCGCAGCGCGCGAAGCCGCGGCCAAGGCCGAAAAGGATGCCGCAGACGCCCGTGCCGCAGCCAAGAGCGGCAAGAAGGGCCTCGGTTCCGACGAAGCTTCGGCGATCTTCTTCGATTACGGCACGTCGCAGCTCTCCGCCCGTGAGAGAACGCGTCTCGAGGTCATTGCCGACGTCATCAAGAAAGGTCCGGCCGACCGCGTTTACACGATCGAAGGCCATGCCGATGCCCAGACGGGTACGCCCGAAGGCAACAAGCGTGTGGCCGAGAACCGCGCCCGGATGGTTTACGAATACCTCATCAAGCAGGGTGTCGATGCCAAGCAGCTCCGCTATGTGGGCAAGGGCAGCTCGGAGGATCCGTTCGCGGGCAACCAGCGGGCCAACCGTTCGGCACTGCTCAAGTAACCGGCCGATACGGAATACGGAAAAGCGCTTCCCCCATTGGGGAGGCGCTTTTTTTGCCGGTTATGCGGATTTTTCGGTTATGCGGATTTGCCGGTTCTGCAGCCGGGAGCATGCTGTCGGAACGGCGTGCGGCCGCACGCTTTCCCGGGAGAGAGGGCTTTCCCAGGAAACTTTCCCGGGGCCCTTTTGGTGGTTGCTGGTGGTTCTTGCTGGAGGGCCGGAGGGGGCTCTTTCTGGAGGGGAGCTTTTTCGGGGGGCGGCTCTTTCTGGAGGGGGGCTTTTTCGGGGGGCTTTTCGAGGGAACGGCTCAGCTCAGCGGATGATGACGGCGTTGACCAGCCTGACGCCCGACCGGCGGTTGATCTCCTCCCGAAGCGCCTCGCGCTGGAAAAAGAGCTCCTGCCGCAGTACGCTCGATTGAATCCGGACGTGGAGGATGCGGTTTTCGAGCTTCAGCTGAGTGGTCAGATCCGCGGCCCGGTCGCCCACGATGGCCCGCCAGGTGTCGGGCAGCTTGCCTTCGGCGACTTTGGCCGCGACGTAGGGGCGCCGGAAAAACTCCTCCAGCAGGTCGCCCATCATGACGGTTTTCGTGCGTCTCATGACCGTAGGGGTTCGTCGGTGCGATCGGCCGCAGCGTTGTCGGAGGGTGCTTCCGTCCGACCGGTGCCCGGGCCGGGGCGGGGTGCGGCGGCCGGCTCCGCATCGTCGGTTCGGAGCGTTTCCGCAGAATTTTCGCGGCTGCCGTCTCCGACCGACCCGCCGCGAACCGTAAAGAGGGCGTACTCGGCCCCCGCCTTGTCGAGAATGGACTTCAGGCGCGTGGGGTTGCAGTCGGTGATGAATATCTGTCCGAATCGCTCGTCCGCGACCAGCCGGATGAGCTGCTCGACGCGTCCGGCGTCGAGTTTGTCGAAGAGGTCGTCGAGCAGCAGGATGGGCCGCTCGCCGCATGTGCGGGCGACGATGGCGTACTGTGCCAGCTTGAGGGCGATCAGAAACGATTTCTGCTGCCCCTGCGAACCGTATTTGCGCAGGGGATAGCCGCCGATGCGAAGCACCAGATCGTCGCGGTGGATGCCCGAGGTGGTGAATTCGTTCACCAGGTCCTTTTGCCGCGCCGCGCGCAGCACCTCTTCGAACGGCCGCTCGTTCAGCTCCGATTTGTAGAGCAGCTCCACCTGCTCGCGGTCGTCCGAGAGGGCGCGGTAGCACTCCGCCACGAGGGGTTGCAGCTGTTCGGCGAATTCGCGGCGCCGGGCGTGGATGCGCCGGCCGTGCTCGGCGAGCTGGAGATCGTAGACCGAGAGCATGGTTTCGTCGGGATGCGTCTTCAGCAGCCGGTTGCGTTCGGCCAATACGGCGTTGTAACGCATCATGGAGAGGAGGTAGGCTTTGTCGAGCTGCGAAATGCAGGCGTTGAGGTAGCGGCGCCGTTCGTCGGCCGAGTCGCTGATGAGGGCGCTGTCGGCCGGAGAGACGATCACGGCCGGAACCAGACCCACGTGGTCGGCCAGACGTTCGTACTCCTTGCCGTTGCGTTTGAGCACCTTGCCCCCTTTGCGCGAGAACGAGCAGACGATCTGTTCCGTCTTGCCCGCATCCGAGCGGTAGCGGCCGTCGATCATGAAGAACTCCTCGCCGTGCAGGATGCTCTGCGTGTCGGTGGCCGGCAGCGACGATTTACACATCGAGAGGTAGTGGACCGCATCCACGATGTTGGTCTTTCCCGTGCCGTTGTCGCCGACCAGACAGTTCACGCCCGCGCAGAATCGCAGTTCCCCGCGGGCGATGTTTTTGAAATTGAGCAACGATAGTCTCTCCAGATACATGGCGTAAAGTTACAAAAAATCCGGACACCGTCTTGTACATTGTGAATTGTTTTGTATCTTTGTCGTCTATCGTGGGAATTATCAATTAAAAACATCAATAAGTTCTATGGCAAATCAGAAAGTCGCCGAGCAGGAAACCCTCGGCGAGGCAATGAACAAAACCGAGATTTTTCTGGAGAAGAACGGCCGGACGATCGGTTATGTCTTTTTGGGACTGCTCGTTGCGGCTGCGCTCGTTTTCGGATACCGGTCGCTGATCGTCGCTCCGCGCGCCGAGCGTGCCGCCGAGATGATCGCTCAGGCCCAGAGCCGTTTCGAGGCTCAGGTTCCCGACTATGAGCTCGCTCTTTCGGGCGATGCCAACGGCGCGGGGTTCCTGGACGTGATCGAGCAGTACGGCTCCACGCCGTCGGGCAACCTGGCCCGGCATTATGCCGGCATCTGCTATCTGCATCTGGGCGATCTGGATGCGGCCGCCGTGCAGCTCGGGAAATTCTCTTCGCTGAAGGGAGCTGCCGGCGCGATCGTCAACGCCCAGAATCTGGGCTTGCAGGGCGATGTGGCCGTGGAGCGTGAGGATTACGCCGGCGCCGTGAAGTTCTACGAGAAGGCCGTGGCTGCCGCCGACAACAACATGACGGCTCCCCTCTACCTGCGCAAGGCCGCTCTGGCTGCCGAAGCCGCGGGCGACAAGAAGGCTGCCGCCGCTTTCCTGCAAACGATTCTCGACACCTATCCGGCTTCGATGGAGGCCCGTGAGGCCGAGAAGCTGCTGGGTGGCGTCAACTAATCGGAGCGAGGACGATGGCGACCCGGAATCATAACCTTTCCACCTTCTCTTCGCCGCTTCCGTCGGCTGCCGAGATGCGTTTCGGCATCGTCGTGGCCGAGTGGAACCGCGAGATCACCGAAGCGCTGCTCGAAGGGGCGGTTCGGACGTTGCGAGCCGCCGGATGCCCCGACATGAACATTCAGATCAAGTATGTCCCCGGTACGTTCGAGCTCGCGCTCGGCGCGCAGTTCTTCGCCGAGTACACCGATGTGGATGCCGTGATCGCATTGGGGTGCGTCATCCAGGGCGATACGCGCCATTTCGACTTCATCTGTCAGGGCGTGACGCAGGGAATCATGCAGTTGCAGATCCAGTGGAACATGCCCGTCTCGTTCGGGGTGCTGACCGTCAACGACCGCCAGCAGGCGCTCGACCGCTGCGGCGGACGGCTGGGCAACAAGGGCGACGAAGCGGCTGCGGCGGCTATCAACATGGTCAAGCTGCAGATCGACATGGATGCCGCCTCGCCCGATCGCGAACCCGACCGGCGCAACATCAACTGACGGCCGGAGCAAGACGAAAAGAGAGTTGTCCCGCAGGGGCAACTCTCTTTTTTCGTGTGTCGGCTTCGGGTCAGAACAGACCCAGATTGTCCAGAAAGACCGCCAGCAGGACGGCGGGGCAGAGATAGCGCAGGAGGAACACGAAGAGCCGGCCGATGCGGAAGGTGAGCGTTCCGCGGTTGGTGAGTTCGTCGCGCAGGATGGTCCGGTCGAGCCGCCAGCCGACGAACAGACTGGTGGCCAACCCTCCGACCGGCAGCATGATGTTGGCCGTGACGTAATCCAGCAGATCGAAAAGATTCATTCCGAACGGCTGCCAGCCGTTCCAGACGCCCAGCGAGAGCGATGCGGCGGCCGCCAGAGCCAGCGTCGATGCGGTGGTGGTCCAGGCGGCGGCCCGGCGGCTCAGGTGCCACTCTTCGTGGATGTAGGCGGTGACCACCTCGTGCAGCGAGATCGTCGAGGTGAGCGCCGCGACGACCAGCAGCAGGAAGAACAGCGACGACCAGACCATGCTCCAGGGCATGTCGTTGAAGATGCCCGGCAGGGTGATGAAGACCAGCGACGGACCCGAGGCGGGCGCGATCCCCGCATGGAACACCGCCGGAAAGATCACCACACCGGCCAGTACGGCCACCAGCGTGTCGAGGAGCGTGACGTTGAGGGCCGTGCGCCTCAGGTCGGTCTCGGGTTTGAAGTAGGAGGCGTAGGTCACCATCGTGCCGATGCCGATCGAAAGCGAGAAGAAGGCTTGCCCGAGGGCGACGAGGATGCTCGAAGCCGTGATTTTCGAGAAGTCGGGCCGGAAGAAGAAGCGCAGCCCCTCGCCGCCGCGGGGCAGCAGGACGGAGTGGACGGCCAGCGTCACGAGAAAGAGGAAAAGCAGCGGCATCAGCATTTTGGCCGACCGCTCGATTCCTTTCTGCACGCCCAGCGCGATGATGAAGTGGGTCGCCAGCACGAAGATGGAGGTGTAGAGAAGCGGCCGCCACGGGCTGCGGATGAACTCCTCGAACAGGGTTCGGTATTCCGCGGCCGAGGCGTGACGCGCCAGATCGCCCGAGAGCGAGTGCACCACGTATTCGGCCGTCCAGCCCGAGACGACGAAGTAGAATCCCAGAATGAGAAAGGCGGCCAGCACGCCGTTGTAGCCCAGCAGGCTCCAGCGTCGGTCGAGGGCGCGGAATGCCCCCACGGCGTTGCGGTGCGAGGCCCGACCCACGGTGAACTCGGCGATCATCAGCGGCAGGCCCAGCAGGGCGACGCACAGGATGTAGACCAGCAGAAAAGCTCCGCCGCCGTTGTCTCCGGCCACGTAGGGGAAACGCCAGATGTTGCCCAGCCCCACGGAACTGCCTGCGGCGACCAGCACGGCGCTCAGTTTGCCACCCAGGGTGGCGCGACTCTCCTTGTTCATACCTAACCTTGTTCTAACCTCGCCGGGGTCCGTCCCGGCTGCATGCCGGCCCCTCCCCGATCGTTTGCCTCTCCTCCTCGCATCTCCGGGGTCCGGCTCTTTTTCCGGCCGCACTCCGGGCGGCTCCTTTCGGCTGGCGCCTCCGCTTCCGGCCGGGCTTCTCCTCCCGTCGGGCGGCTCCGGACCCGACGCACTCCTGCCTCCGGGCGCCTCTCCTCGGCGGGCGATGCCGCTCCCGGCCCTCCTACCGTTCCAGTACGACGCTCACCCGCTCGACTTTGCCGCCCAGAGGCGGTGCGAGTTTCGAGACGGCGCACTTCACGTGCCGGATTTGCGGAAAGGCGGCGTAAAGGGCCTCGATGATGTTCATCGCCACGCGCTCGATCGTGCGCTGGGTGACGCGCATCTGCTCGCGAACCGCTTCGTAGACGGTCAGGTAGTTGACCGCTTTTTCCACGCAGTCTTCGGCAGCCACGTCGCCCAATTCGGCGGTGATCTCCAGGTCAACCGTGAAGCGGTTGCCCACCTTGCGCTCCAGCTCGTAACAACCGTGGAGCGCACGGAACTCCATGCGCTCCAGCACGATGCGGTACTCCATCCCTATTCGGCGATTACGAGGTAGTAGTTCTTCTTGCCGCGCTGCACGAGGAGGTATTTGCCGGCGATGAGGTCGGCTTCGGTCACCGCACGCATCGGGTCGGCGACCTTCTCCTTGTTGAGCGCCACGCCGCCGCCCTGCACCATCTTGCGGCATTCGCCCTTCGAGGCGAAAATCTGCGTCTTCTCGGCAGCGAGGTCGACGAACGGCATGCCCAGCCCGGCCCGCGCGATGCGGAACTGCGGCACGCCCTCGAAGACCTGCAAAAGGGTCGCTTCGTCGAGCTTGCGCAGCGCCTCGGAGGTTGCTCCGCCGAAGAGGATGGCCGATGCCTCGACCGCCTTTTCGTACTCCTCGCGCGAGTGAATCATCGTCGTGATCTCCTGTGCCAGACGCTTTTGCAGCACGCGCAGGTGGGGCGCCGCGTCGTGCTCGGCGATGAGCGCCTCGATCGTTTCGCGGTCGAGCAGCGTGAAAATCTTGATGTAGCGCTTGGCATCCTCGTCGCTGACGTTGAGCCAGAACTGGTAGAACTTGTAGGGCGACGTGTAGCGCGCGTCGAGCCAGACGTTGCCGCTCTCGGTCTTGCCGAATTTGGTGCCGTCGGCTTTGGTGATGAGCGGGCAGGTGATGGCGAACGCTTCGGCTTCGGGGCCCAGCTTGCGGCGGATGAGCTCCGTGCCGGTGGTGATGTTGCCCCACTGGTCGGCGCCGCCCAGCTGGACCTTGCAGTTCATCGTCTGGTAGAGGTGCAGGAAGTCGTAACCCTGCACGAGCTGGTAGGTGAACTCGGTGAACGACATGCCGTCGCCCTCGCCGTTGAAACGTTTCTTCACCGAATCCTTGGCCATCATGTAGTTGACCGTGATGCACTTGCCGATGTCGCGGATGAAATCGAGGAACGAGAACTCCTTCATCCAGTCGTAGTTGTTCACCATCACGGCGGCGTTGGGGGCGTCCGACTCGAAGTCGAGCAGTTTGGAGAGCTGCCGCTTGATGGCCTCCTGGTTGTGGCGCAAGGTCGCCTCGTCGAGCAGGTTGCGCTCCTGCGACTTGCCCGAGGGGTCGCCGATCATGCCCGTGGCGCCGCCGACGAGGGCCAGCGGACGGTGGCCGCACAGCTGGAAGTGCTTGAGGATCATCACTCCCACCAGGTGGCCTATGTGCAGCGAGTCGGCCGTGGGATCGATGCCCAGGTAGGCCGTGGTCATCTCCTTTTCGAGTTGTTCCTTCGCGCCGGGCATGATCGTGTGGATCATGCCGCGCCATTCGAGTTCTTCGATGAAATTCTTGGTTGCCATTGGTTTATGTCTTTATTCTATTTCCAAATCGAGTGTCTGACGGAATTCCGCCATCAGGGGATTCTTGTCCGTCAGGTACTTCATTCTGTCTTCCGGCTTGATCGGAAGCGCCGCCCGAATCTGTTCGTCGACCGTCACCTCCAGCTCCAGCCTTCCTGCGATGCGGCAGAGCTCGGCGATCCGCATGAGCATCGCCGTCTTGCTGCGCAGCATCTCTTCGCGGAGCTCTTCGGTCGGAACGTGCACCGAGATCACGTTGTCGCGGAACGTCATCCGTTCGAAGGAGGCTTCGAACCGCGGGCGCTTGGCGTGGATCAGCTCCAGAATTCGCTGGCGGCCGCGTTCGAGTTTGACGGCGCATTCCGGATCGGTCTCGGGGTCCTCCATCGCTTCGGCGGCTTCGTCCGGAGCTTCGGACGCATCGGCCGGCGCGGCCAGCAGGTCGGCGAGCGAGGTGCCCGATATGAGCGGCTTGCGGCTCGTGCGGGCCGCCGGCTTCGGGGATGTCTGCCGCGCTTCGGAAGCGGAGGCGGGTGCCGGTCCGGGAACCGCTCCGGAAGCGGCTGCGGACCCGGCCGCAGAGGCCTTTGCGGCGTCCGGCCGTGCCGCGGCGGGAGCCGGATTCGGCATTCCGGATGCGGGCTGCGCCGTTGCGGGCGGCTGGACCGCCGGGTGCTGCGTCGTTGCGGCGGGTGCTGCGGGGGGGGTGGCATGCGCTTGCGGCGTCGCTCCCGCCGCAGCGGATGAGGCGGCGGGCGGATTCACCGGTGCTTGCGCCGGATGCAGCTCGGGCAGCGGATAGTCGCCGGAAGCCGTCAGATCGTTATTTTTTTTTTGGCCGAGCCCGGCGATCTTCATCAGGCCCAGCTCGACGAGCAGCCGCTGGTTCGACGACTGCCGTATCTTTCCGTCGAGCTCCGTCAGGATCGAAATGGACCCGAACAGGAACTCGGGTTGGCAGGCCCCGGCCTGCACGCGGTATCGTTCGAGCAGCGTTCCGGTCATTTCGAGCAGGCGCAGCGTGTCCGCCTGGCGGGCCATCAGCAGGTCGCGCAGGTGGCGGTTGAGCCCGGCCATGAAGATCTGGCCCGAGAAACCTTTGGACAGCACCTCGTCGAAGGCGACGAGCGCCCGGACGTAGTCGCCGGCGAGCAGCATGTCGGTGATGCCGAAGTAGGTGTCGTAATCCAGCACGTTGAGCGTCTGGGCCACGTTGCGGTAGTCGAGCGCCGTGCCGCAGAACGACACGGCTTTGTCGAACATCGACAGGGCGTCGCGCATGCCTCCGTCGGCCTTCTGGGCGATGAGGTTCAGCGACTCCTCGTCGGCCGTGATTCCCTCCTGCGAGGCGATGTATTTGAGGTAGTCGACCGCATCTTCGACCCGGATGCGGTTGAAGTCGTAGATCTGGCAGCGCGAAAGGATCGTCGGGATGATCTTGTGCTTTTCGGTGGTCGCCAGAATGAAGATCGCGTGGGCGGGCGGCTCCTCCAGTGTCTTGAGGAAGGCGTTGAAGGCCGCGGCCGAGAGCATGTGCACCTCGTCGATGATGAAGACCGAGTAACGGCCGATCTGGGGGATGATGCGCACCTGTTCGATCAGCGTGCGGATGTCCTCGACGGAGTTGTTCGAGGCGGCGTCCAGCTCGTGGATGTTGAGCGAGCGGCCCTCGTTGAACGAGCGGCACGACTCGCATGCGTTGCACGCTTCGGCCCCGTCGGGCGAGAGGCAGTTGATCGCTTTGGCGAAGATGCGGGCGCAGGTGGTCTTGCCTACGCCGCGCGGACCGCAGAAAAGGTAGGCGTGGGCCAGCTGCCCGCGCTCGATGGCGTTCTTCAGGGTCGAAGTGATGTGTCGCTGCCCGACGACCGATGCGAAGGTAGCGGGGCGGTATTTGCGTGCGCTGACGATAAATTCGCTCATGATAGGGCAAAGATACGATTAAGCGAGGGCAATGCCAAATTTATTTGAGCATTGCCGAGCGGGAGTATCTTCGGCGGAGCCAGAGTACGATTAAGCCGAGGGCAATGCCGAATTTATTTGGGCTTTGCCGGGCGGGAGTATCTAATTTTTTAAGGCGAAGAAAAGCGGGTCGGAGCCCCCGGATGCGGAGGCCCGACACCCAGGTGCCTCGCTCCGCTGGCTGCGGCCCGAACCCCGACTGCCTGCTAATTTGGCATCCGGCTGCGCCGAATTGTCTGCCCGTGCGTGTCAAATACTGACACAGTGTCGGGCCGCAGAACGTGGCAGGCCATTTGCGGGAGAAGAGGACGTAACGTGCAGACAAAATCCATCGGATTATGAATATCAACACTTTGACCATCAAGGCGCAGGAAGCGCTCCAGGCGGCGCTCTCCCTGGCGCGGGAGCGGGGGCAGCAGGCTGTCGAGCCGCTCCACCTGCTGTCGGTCCTCGTGCGCGAGGACGATTCGCTCGCGGCATTCCTGCTGGGGCGCGTGGGCGTCAATGTCCGGACTTTGCGGCAGGAGACCGACCGGGCGGTCGACGCTCTGCCGCGCGTCGAGGGCGGCGGCGAACAGTTCTTCGCCCAGGAGACCACGCGCACGATCCAGCGGGCCGTCGATTTCACCAAGACCTTCGGCGACAAATACGCTTCGGTCGAACACCTCTTGCTGGGTCTCGTGGCCGAGCGCGGCGCGGCGGCCGATCTGCTCAAACGCAGCGGCGCCACCGAAAAGGAGCTCGTCGAGGCGATCCGCACCTTCCGCAAGGGCGCCACGGTCGACAGCCCTACGTCGGAGCAGCAGTTCGACGCGCTGGGCAAATACGCCGTCAACCTCAACGAGCAGGCGCGGGCCGGCAAGCTCGATCCCGTCATCGGGCGCGACGAGGAGATCCGCCGCGTGCTGCAAATCCTCTCGCGGCGGACGAAGAACAACCCCATTCTCGTCGGTGAGGCGGGCGTCGGCAAGACGGCCATCGCCGAGGGCATCGCGCGCCGCATCATCGACGGCGACGTGCCGGAGAACCTGAAAAACAAGTCGATCTATTCGCTCGACATGGGTGCGCTGATCGCCGGGGCCAAGTACCAGGGCGAGTTCGAGGAGCGGCTGAAAGCCGTCGTGCAGGAGGTCGTGCAGAGCGAGGGCGAAATCCTGCTCTTCATCGACGAAATCCATACGCTGGTCGGCGCCGGCAAGTCGTCGGGGGCCATGGATGCGGCCAACATCCTCAAACCGGCCCTTGCGCGCGGCGAGCTGCGCACCATCGGCGCCACGACGCTCGACGAGTTCCAGAAATACTTCGAGCAGGACAAGGCCCTCGAACGACGCTTCCAGAAAGTCATGGTCGACGAACCCGCGCGCGAAGACGCCATATCGATCCTGCGCGGCCTGAAGGAGCGCTACGAGAACCACCACCAGGTGCGCATCAAGGACGAAGCCATCATCGCGGCCGTCGACCTCTCGACGCGCTACATCACCTCGCGTTATCTGCCCGACAAGGCCATCGACCTGGTCGACGAGGCGGCCTCGCGGCTGCGGCTGGAGATGAACTCCGTGCCCGAGGAGATCGACACGCTCGACCGGCGCGTGCGGCAGCTCGAAATCGAACGCGAGGCGATCCGCCGCGAGAAGGACGAAGAGCGCGTCGCCGGGCTCACCAAGGAGATCGAGGAGCTCAAGGCGCGCAACGCCGAAATGCGGGCCAGGTGGCAGGGCCAGCGCGACCTGCTGCGCAAGATTCAGGACAACAAGGACAAAATCGGGCGGCTCGACGTCGAGGCGCGGCAGGCCGAGCGCGAGGGCGACTACGGCCGCGTGGCCGAAATCCGCTACGGCAAGATCCAGCAGGCCGAAAAGGAGATCGCCGCTTTCGAGGAGGAGTACAAGCTCGCTTCGGCCGGCGGTTCGATGATCAAGGAGGAGGTCGACGCCGAGGATGTGGCCGAGGTCGTGTCGCGCTGGACGGGCATCCCCGTCACGCGGATGCTGGCTTCGGAGCGCGAGAAGCTGCTCCACATGGAGGCCGAGCTGCACAAGCGCGTCGTGGGTCAGGAGCAGGCCATCGCCGCTATTTCCGACGCCGTGCGCCGCTCGCGGGCGGGTCTGAACGACCCCCGCAAGCCCATCGGCTCGTTCATCTTCCTCGGCACCACGGGCGTGGGCAAGACCGAGCTGGCCAAGGCGCTGGCCGAGTTCCTGTTCAACGACGACCAGATGCTCACGCGCATCGATATGAGCGAATACCAGGAGCGCCACAGCGTCTCGCGTCTGGTCGGGGCGCCTCCGGGATACGTCGGTTACGACGAGGGCGGGCAGCTCACCGAGGCCGTGCGGCGCAAGCCCTATTCGGTGGTGCTCCTGGACGAGATCGAGAAGGCCCATCCCGACGTCTTCAACATCCTGCTGCAGGTGCTGGACGACGGCCGTCTGACGGACAACAAGGGCCGTACGGTCGATTTCCGCAATACGATCGTCATCATGACCTCCAACATGGGCGCACACGTCATTCAGGAGCGTTTCGCCGCGGCTTTCGACGGCCAACGGCTCGATTCGGAGGTGGTGGAGCGCACGCGCGGCGAGGTGATCGACCTCCTGAAACAGCAGCTCAAGCCCGAGTTCCTGAACCGCATCGACGAGATCGTGATGTTCGAGCCCCTCACGCGCGCCGACATCCGGCGCATCGTCGACATCCAGCTGGGCATCGTCCGACGGATGCTCGCCGACAACGGCATCGAGCTGGAGTACACCGATGCGGCGCGCGACTGGATCGCCGACGCGGGGTTCGACCCGCTCTACGGCGCGCGTCCCGTCAAGCGGACCATCCAGCGCTACGTGGTTAACGACCTCTCGAAGCGCATCCTGGCCGGCGAGGTCGACCGCTCGCATCCCATCCGCATCGATGCGGCGGGCGAGGGGCTGACTTTCGCGAACTGATCCGCGCGGAGGAGCCCTCCGCACGAAGAGTGCCCCGACGAAACGAATTTCGTCGGGGCACTCCCGTTTTGCAGGCATATGCCGTCCCGTCCTTTTCAGAGCCCTTTCCGGGCGAGCAGCCAGGCCAGACGGTTGTAGGCGTCGAGCAGAGGCATGCGCCACCCCCGCGGCAGCGCGTTGAGCAGGCGCACCTTGCGGAGCGTGTGCCGGTAGGTTTTCGTGAACGAGAAGGTCCGGATGGCGCGCGCAGCCTCCTCGGTGCCTCCTTTAGCGCTCAGCACCAAAGCCTTGCCCAGAGCGGCCCGGGCGATGAATTCGCGCTCCGCTTCCGGCGCTGTGGGGTCGTACAGCCGTTCGAACGAAAATTCGGTCCGTTCGGGGGTGTAGATCGCGGCCGAACGGTTGGATGCGGTTTTCGAGTAGAAGACCGTCGGGTGCGGCGAGAAGCACACCGGACAGCGGCGGGCGATCTCGATCCACAGATAGAGGTCCTCGCCGATCTTCATCCCCTCGGGGAAGCCCCCCGCCCGGTCGAAGACCTCCCGCGGTACGGCGCTGGCCGACGGAATGGCGATGTAGCGGTGGGCCGAGTCGCGGAAGAAATCGTCCACGATGCCCCGTGCGGCGGGTGCCGGGGCGATGCGGGTGCTCCGGCGTCCGACGATCCGGAAGGCGGTCGCGTAGATGCCGCAGCCGGGAAATTCCCGGATCATCGACGCGATCTCGGCCAGATGATCGGGGGCCCAGCGGTCGTCGGCGTCCAGAAAGGCGATCCACTCGCCCCGCGATGCGGCGACGCCCCGGTTGCGGGCCGCGCTGACGCCGGCATTGGGCTGCGTGAGCAGCCGCACCGATTCGCCGCCGATGCGGCGCACCGTCTCGGGGCCGTCGTCGGTCGAGCCGTCGTCCACGACGATGATTTCGGCCGGAGGCAGCGTCTGCGCCAGCACGGAGCGCAGCGCGGCGGCGATCTCCGGGCCTTTGTCGTACAGGGGAATGACGACCGAAATCGAGGGGGTGTGCATCGTGCGGTTTTCTTGCGAAGATACCGATCTTTTGCTATTTTTGCAAATAAAACCCTCGGGCCCGATGACCTCATTCGAAAAGTTCGACCGCATGATCCGCAACCTGTACGAAACGGTGCGCTATTTTGCCGTGATGGCCGTCAAGGAGGATTTCCGCAACCCGGTCGGACGGGCCGGAACGGTCGGGATGCCGGCTCCGACGATGGCCGTGCTGGGCAACGGCCCCTCGCTGGAGGGCGAACTCTCCCGGCTGCTGGCGGAAAAGGAGAGCGGGCGGCGCGATTTGATGGCTGTCAATTTCTTCGCCGAGGACGAGCGTTTCGTGCAGCTGCGTCCGGCCTACTACGTGCTCTCCGATCCGATGTTCTTCCGCCGGTGCGCCGAGCACGACCGGGCGCTGGAGCTTTACCGGAGGCTCGACGAGCGGGTCACGTGGCCGATGAACCTCTACGTGCAGTATTACAACCCCGAACGTTTCGACTACCGGGCCGCGCTGCCCAATGCGAATATCCGCATCGTGCCGTTCCACACGCAGATGTACCGGGGATTCCGGCGGCTCGAGTTTTGGCTCTACCGCCGCGGGCTGGGAAGCGCCAACTTCGGCACCGTGGTGCAGGTGGGCGAGTACATCGCCCTGCTGCTGGGATACCGGCGGATCGAACTTTACGGGGTCGATCACACCCTTCTGGAGGGTTTGTGTGTGGACGGAGAGAACCGGCTGTGCCGCGCCGACCGCCACTATTACGATTCGGGCGGACCTGCGGCGCTGCGGCCCATGTTTCGGAAGGTGCCCCGGCAGCCCTATACGATGGCGTCCTATCTGGCCGAGGTGGCCGAACTCTTCCGCGGCCACGAGGTGCTGCGCGACTACGCCCGCTGGCTCGGCGCACGGATCGTCAACTGCACGGGCGCTTCGATGATCGACGCCTACGAGCGGGAGGCCGCGATCACCTCGGCCAGCGCGAAATCTTCGGGATAGTCGATGTCGAGCCCCTCGATGCGGTCGACCACGGCCACGTAGGGGCGGTCTCCGATGCGGCGGCGGCGTTCGCGCCAGAGCCGGCGCGGGAAGATGAAGAAGGCGCTCGTCTCGATGTAGACGGGTTCGAGCGTCTGCGTGCGGGGGATGGCGTCGGGCGAGTAGTTGAGCGGCCGACCCTCGTACCAGGCGAAGGTGCGGATGCACTCGGCGCTGAAGGCCGAGTCGAATCGGCCCGACCGCACCTGTTCCAGCGCCCGGTCGATCGTCTCCGGCCGGATGAAGGGCGAGGTGGCGTGGGCCAGGAGGTAGAGATCGGCCTCGACGCGGGCCGTGAAGGCGTCGTAGATTTCGCCGCCGAGCGTCGCATCGCTGTCGAGCTGCGGACTGCGCAGCAGCAGCTTCACTCCGTCGGGCAGCAGCGGGCGGATGCTCTCGTCGCTGCAAAAGACGTACACTTCGTCGATGCGTTCGCAGCGTCGCAGCGTGTCGAGGATGTGGCACATCAGGGGCCGTCCGCCCAGCGGGCGCAGATTCTTGCCTGCCACGCGCTGGCTGTTGAGGCGGATGGGGACGAAGGCTACCGTTTTCATCGTTTCATTGTACCAGAAGGTTGCAGCCGCGGATGTCGGCGTGGCCGATGCGGCCGTCGATCTCGAACGATCCGTCGGCGAAGACGCGTCCCACGTCCTGCGTCTCGATGAAGGCGCACGACCAGCGGTTGGCCAGGTCGGTGATGTTCAGTCCGCCGCGCGCGCCGGTCGGCAGCCGGCGGAACGGATCGTTGACGTCGCGGGCCGCGACGCGCATCCATGCCGGACAGCGGAACCGGTTGCCGCCCTGCGAGTAGGCCTGCGAGGTGAGTTCGGCCATGCCGTACTCCGAGTGGATGGCGTCGGTGCCGAATGCGTCGCAGAGGATGCGGTGGAACCGCTCCTTGGGCAGCTCCTCGCGGTAGCCTTTCATGCCGCCCGTCTCCATGACGATCGTATCGCGCAGCTTCGGGGCATACCGTTCGGCCAGGTCCCAGAGGGCATAGCTCACGCCCAGCAGGATTTTGGGCTTCGGATCGGCGGCCATGTCGCGCAGGAGGGCGTCGCAGTCGTCCAGATAGAACCCGCCCGATCCGCAGTCGGCGATCAGACGGTCGGCCATGTAGACCAGCGACGATCCCTTGCGCCGCAGGTAGTTGGGCAGCAGGGCGTAGAGGCTCCAGCGGGCCGGGTCGCCGTAGAACGTGCGGAACGATCGGCGGAACGCCTCTTCGTAGAGCGCCAGCGAGCGCATCGCATGGCGCGAGGGGGTCATGCCCGTGGTGGCGCTCGACGTGAAGACCGCCTCCGGCTCCTTGTCGCCGCAGTAGACGTCGTGGGTCTTGAAGAGCTCGATCGGCAGGTGGGGAATCTCATCCGCCCGCCGCACGTCGTCCGGATTTATTCCCACCAGCTCCAGATATTCGCGGTAGGGCGCACACTCCGCTGCCTGGCGCCGGAACGTCTCCAGTGCCAGACGGCCGAATGTTTCGTCGGAGCTTACGGTGAACAGGTCGGTCATGGGGCTTGTCGGGGATGGCTTATTTCAACGGTGATCGGTAGACGGCATCCAACGTTCTGCCATCTTGATCTTTCCATTCGGTCCAGCCGTTGTTATTCCGGCCGGTGCAGAAGTCGGCTGCCGTGCTCGGACTGGAGAACGTCTTGTCGGAATTGAGAACCAGAAGCCCCTTTTGCGGCGAGGTATACTCTTTGATTAAATTCTCTCTTCTCTCTTTCCAACTTAACGAGGGCGTGGAGCTTGGGGTTATAATGCTGTCTTTCAGTACCGTGAATCCGGATGCGTTGTAAAATCCCCGGGCATCGCAGCCCCGGGCCTTCGTGTAGAAGAGGTGCTCTTTCTTGGGCTCGGTTATTTTGAAGATGTTGCATCCGATGAACGAAGCCAGAAATCGGACGTCCTCGAAAAATTCGTCCATCGTGTCTTTCTGGAATTCGGGAAGATTGGGCGCTTTGGGCGTTTGCTTGTTTTCGTTGAGGACGAAGGTGTTCGCTTTTTTCGCCTCGACGATGGCCCGGTATTCCAGATATTGCACGTCCGCTTTGGTCATGTCCGTGTCTTTCGAAACGAATACGAGGGCTTTCTGCCAGAACGATTTCTTGTTGTCGTGGTCTTTTACCCGCTCCTTGAAATTTTCCGTTTCGCCGATGTATGCCTGCGGCTTGGTCGATTCGTCCTCGCCGATCAGGATGTAGAAAGCCGGTTTTTGCAACTTTTCCTGTTTGTTCAGATAGGCGAGATCCGAACGCGGAACGACGAACATCTGGCAAACTTTGTTGCTGATGAAAACATATTGCGTCCCTTGCGGGTTTCCGTCTGTCAGATAGGTAGTGATGGTTTTTCCCATGACCGTGAGGATTGTCTGTCAAAGGTAGCAATAATTTTCTGAAGATAATAGCCCGCACTCTTTGCGGGAGGCTCTTTTCGGGCATTCCGGGCGAAAAAATCCATCATCGGAATCTCGAGATTTCGATGATGGATTTCCGATAGGCAGCCCCGGAAGGGCGGACGTTATTTTTTCGTCTTCGGCGCGAGCATCATGTTCATCTTCTTGCCGTCGAGCTTGGGCATCATCTCCACCTTGGCCACCTCCTCCAGGTCGGTGGCGAAGCGCAGCAGCAGGATTTCGCCCTGCTCCTTGAAGACGATCGAACGGCCGCGGAAGAAGACGTAAGCCTTGACTTTCGACCCCTCCTTGAGGAAGTTGGTCGCATGTTTGAGCTTGAAGTTGTAGTCGTGGTCGTCGGTCTGCGGGCCGAATCGGATCTCCTTGATGGTGATCTTCGTCTGGTTGGCCTTCAGCTCCTTGGCCTTCTTCTTCTGCTGGTAGAGGAACTTCTGGTAATCGGCGATGCGGCAGACGGGGGGATCGGCCTTGGGCGAGATTTCGATCAGG
>USCH01000013.1 GCA_900553175.1 uncultured Alistipes sp.
CCCGTCCGGCGCCGGACGCTGATGCGGAAACCGATGCGGGCAGGCGCCGACGCTGCGCCTGCGACGAAAAGCCGACGAAATGTGCGGAATTAGTTTCCGATTATCATAAAAATTAGTAATTTTGACACAAATTGGTAAGAAAGTGTTTATGGCTAAAGAGTTCAAACGTTATCTGGTCACTTCGGCCCTCCCCTATGCCAACGGACCCGTGCATATCGGCCACCTGGCGGGAGTCTACATACCGTCGGACATCTATACGCGTTACCTGCGCCTGAAGGGCTGCGACGTGGTGTCGGTCTGCGGATCGGACGAACACGGCGTGCCCATCACCATCAAGGCCCGCAAGGAGGGCGTCTCGCCCCAGCAGATCGTCGACCGCTACCACGAGATCATCAAACGTTCGTTCGAGCGTCTGGGCATGTCGTTCGACATCTATTCGCGCACCTCGTCGGCGACGCACGCCGCGACGGCTTCGGCCTTTTTCCGAAAACTCTACGACGAGGGCAAGTTCATCGAGAAGACCTCGATGCAGTATTACGACGAGGAGGCCAAAACGTTTCTTGCCGACCGCTACATCGTGGGCACCTGCCCCAAGTGCGGCAACGAACGGGCCTACGGCGACCAATGCGAACAGTGCGGTTCGACGCTTTCGCCCGACGAACTGATCGACCCCCACAGCGCCGTGTCGGGCTCGGTGCCCGTGAAACGCGAGACGAAACATTGGTATCTGCCGCTGGACCAATACGAAACATTCCTCCGCGAGTGGATTTTGGAGGGCCATACCGAGTGGAAGTCCAACGTCTACGGCCAATGCAAGAGCTGGCTCGACGGCGGGTTGCAGCCGCGGGCCGTGAGCCGCGATCTGGACTGGGGCATCCCCGTGCCGGTCGAAGGGGCCGAGGGCAAGGTGCTCTACGTGTGGTTCGACGCGCCGATCGGCTACATTTCGGCCACCAAGGACCTCACGCCCGACTGGGAGAAATACTGGAAGTCGGAGGATACGAAGCTGGTGCACTTCATCGGCAAGGACAACATCGTCTTCCACTGCATCGTCTTTCCGTCGATGCTGCGGGCGCACGGGGGCTATATTCTGCCCGAGAATGTCCCCTCCAACGAGTTTCTCAACCTCGAGGGCGAGAAGATCTCCACGTCGCGCAACTGGGCCGTCTGGCTGCACGAATACCTCGACGAGTTCCCCGGCAAGGAGGACGTGCTTCGCTACGTGCTCTGCGCCAATGCGCCCGAAACCAAGGACAACGACTTCACGTGGAAGGATTTCCAGGCCCGCAACAACAACGAGCTGGTCGCCGTGCTGGGCAATTTCGTCAACCGGGCGCTGGTCCTCACGCAGAAATACTATGGCGGCGACGTACCTGCCTGCGGCGAGCTGAACGACTACGACCGTGCGACCATCGCCGAGACGGCTGCCGTCCGCTCTTCGCTCGAAAGCAACATCGAGAACTACCACTTCCGCGAGGCGCTCAAGGATGCCATGACCATCGCCCGCATCGGCAACAAGTACCTGGCCGACACCGAGCCGTGGAAAGCGGTGAAAACCGATCCCGAGCGGGTGAAGACCATTCTGAATGTCGCCTTGCAGATCACGGCCAACACGGCCGTCGCCATCGAGCCTTTCATGCCTTTCACGGCGGAGCGGATCCTGCGCATGCTCGATCTGGAGAAGCCGAATTGGGAGCGGCTGGGTGCTTTCGACCTGGTGCCGGCCGGACACCGCATCGGCAAGCCCGAGCTGCTGTTCGAGAAGATCGAAGACGACGTGATCCGGCGACAGCTCGACAAACTGGCTGCGACCAAGGCGGCCAATCAGGCTGCGGAATCCGCTCAAAATATTGAGAATCAGAAAGATGAAATCACGTTCGATGATTTCGGCAAGATGGATATCCGCGTCTCCACCATCCTGGCGGCGGAGAAGGTGGCCAAGACCAGGAAACTCTTGAAACTGACCGTCGACACGGGTATCGACCGGCGCGAAATCGTGTCGGGCATCGCCGAACACTTCACACCCGAAGAGCTGGTCGGACGTCAGGTGCTGGTGCTGGTCAACCTGCAGCCGCGGGAACTCAAGGGAATCCTCTCCCGGGGCATGATCCTCATGGCCGAGGATGCGGGGGGCAAACTTCGGCTGCTCGGGCCCGGTGAACGGACGATGGCGGGTGCGATCGTAGGATAAACGACTGACTGAAACAAACTTATATCATGTCAAACATGGATTGGAGCGCTTTGGGGTTCGACTACTCCAAGACGGATTGGAACGTTCGCTATGAGTTTACCGACGGTAAATGGAGCGAAATGAATGTCACCGCCGACGAATACATCAAGATGCATATGTCGGCCTATTGCCTGCACTACGGCCTCGAGCTGTTCGAAGGACTGAAAGCTTTTCGGGGCGTGGACGGGAAAGTGCGTCTTTTCCGTGTCGAAGACAATGCGCGGCGATTGCGGGCTTCGGCCCGGCGGCTCTGTCTGCCTGTCCCGACGATGGAGATGATCGTGGACGGATGCATGGAGGTCGTCCGCCGCAACGAGAAATACATTCCGCCCTACGGCACGGGAGCTTCGTTGTACCTGCGTCCCGTCATGTTCGGCACGACGGCCGGTCTGGGCGTCAAGCCTGCCAAGGATGCCATGCTCATCATCTATGCGGCTCCGGTGGGCGCCTATTTCAAGGACGGCATCAAGCCCATCCGGGTGGCTCTCGATCGCGAACAGGATCGTGCTGCTCCACGTGGAACAGGCGACGTGAAGGTCGGCGGCAACTATGCGGCCAGTATTTTTTCGGGTCAGAATGCCCATGATCTGGGCTATTCCAACGTGCTTTACCTCGATGCGGCGACCCATACGCATATCGAGGAGTTCGGAGCTGCCAATTTCTTCGGCATCAAGGAGGGCAAATACATCACGCCCAAGTCGCCTTCGATTCTGCCGTCGATCACCAACATGAGCCTTCGGCAGCTGGCGGCCGACTTCGGCATGGTCGTCGAGGAGCGCGAAGTGCCTCTCGAAGAACTTTCGACATTCGAAGAGTGCGGGGCCTGCGGAACAGCGGCTGTTATCTCCCCGGTCGCCCAGATTTTCGACATGCAGACCCATCGGGTCTATGAATACGGCAATGAAGTCGGTCCCTGGTCCATGAAATTGTATCAGGGTTTGCAGGACATTCAGTACGGTCGCGCCGAGGACAAACACGGCTGGTGTACGATCGTGCTGTAAAAGCCCGACGATTCTGCAACAGAAAAGCCCGCATTTGCGGGCTTTTCTTTTTTCGTGCGGCGGGTTCCACGAGGGACCTGCTGTATCCGTCGTGGGCTTTCGTTCCACGTGGAACCGCAGGGTCATCATCTTCCGAATTTGACCAGCAGTACGTTGACGTCGGCCGGGGAGACGCCCGGAATGCGCGATGCCTGCCCGATGTTGGCCGGTCGGATGCGGGATAGTTTCTGCCGGGCCTCGATCGTCAGCGAATTCATCGAAAAGAAATCGAAATCGTCGGGAATCCGGATATTTTCCAACCGATGCAGCTTTTCGGCGATGAATTTTTCCCGTTCGATGTATCCTTTGTATTTGATCTGTATTTCGGCCTCCTCGATCGCTTCGCCTTCGATCCGGTTTCTGCGGAGGAACCGGTCGAGATAAGGAAGCACTTTGCGGAGCGATTCGAAGGTGACGTTGTTCCGCATCAGGATGTCGGAAAGTTTTCTTCCCTGGGTCAGAGGGTCGGAACCGACCGTTTTCAGATAGTCGTTTATTTCCTCTGTTTTGACGCTCTGTTCGCGGGCGTAGGAAACGAGCGATTCTACGCGCGATTTTTTTTCGGCGAATTCCGCCGCTCTTTTTTTCGAAATCAAGCCGATTTCGATTCCTTTCGGGGTCAGCCGCAGGTCGGCATTGTCCTGCCGGAGCAGAATGCGGTATTCGGCGCGCGAAGTGAACATGCGGTAGGGTTCGTCGACTCCTTTGGTCACCAGATCGTCGATCAGTACGCCGATGTAGGCTTCGTCGCGTTTCAGCACGACGGGCGGCTCCCCTACCCGCATCCGGTGAGCGTTGATTCCGGCCAAAAGCCCCTGGGCCGCCGCCTCCTCGTAGCCGGTCGTTCCGTTGACCTGTCCGGCGAAGAAAAGACCTTTCACGAGCTTGGTTTCGAGCGAATGGTGCAGCTGCGTGGGCGGAAAATAGTCGTATTCGATGGCGTATCCCGGACGGAAGATGTGCACATCCTCCAGCCCGCGGATTCGGTGCAGCGCCTCCAGCTGCACCTCCCAGGGCAGCGAAGAGGAGAAACCGTTGAGGTAGTATTCGTTGGTCGACCGCCCTTCGGGCTCGAGGAAAAGCTGGTGCTGCTCCTTGTCGGCGAAGGTGCGGAGCTTGTCCTCGATCGAGGGACAGTAGCGCGGACCGATCCCCCGGATCGTGCCGTTGAAGAGCGGCGAACGGTCGAATCCGCTGCGCAGCGTGTCGTGTACCTCGGGCGAAGTGTAGACCAGAAAACAGGGAAGCTGGTCTTTAACTGCTTGTGTTTCAGACGAAAAAGAAAATTTCGCCGGGTTTTCGTCGCCGTATTGCGCTTCGAGCGCTTCGAAGTCGACGGTCCGGGCGTCGAGGCGTGCCGGCGTGCCGGTTTTCATGCGCCCCGTTTCGAAACCCATGCGGACGAGGCTTTCGGTGATGCCGTGCGAGGCCGCGTCCCCTGCCCTGCCTCCCTCGGCATGCGAGGTGCCGCAGTGCATCATCCCGTCGAGGAAGGTGCCGGCCGTGAGCACCGCGGCCCGGCACGAAAATTCGACTCCCATGCGGGTGCGCACTCCCCGGATGCGGAGGGTGCGGGGAGGGTCGGATGCCGGGTCGTCCGGGGCGGCGGATGAGGCGGCGGGTCCGTCCGCTTCGTCGGAGGCGAAGAGCAGTTCGGTGGCGGCATCTTGCCAGATGTAGAGCCGGTCGGTGTTCTCCAGCGTGCGGCGCCACTCCTCCGAGAACCGGGTTTTGTCGCATTGCGCCCGGGGGCTCCACATGGCCGCTCCTTTCGAGCGGTTGAGCATGCGGAACTGTACGGTCGTCAGGTCGGTGATGCGGCCCGTCTGACCGCCCAGGGCGTCGATCTCCCGGACGATCTGGCCTTTGGCCACGCCTCCGACGGCCGGGTTGCACGACATGGATGCCAGCTTGGTCATGTCCATCGTCAGCAGCAGCGTGCGCGAACCCAGGCGCGCCGCCGCCGAGGCGGCTTCGCAGCCGGCGTGTCCGCCGCCGATGACGATGATGTCGTAGTCGGGTATCATGCCTCTTTCTCCCAGAATTTCAGGTATTTGTCCTCTTTGCGGTGCATCTGTGCGTTGGTGCGGGGCGTCTTGTCGCGCTGTCCGCAGAGGTGCAGCACGCCGTGCACCACGACGCGCCGCATCTCCTGAAGGCGTGCGGCGCCGTACTGCCGGGCGTTGTCGGCCACGGTTTCGACGTCGATGAAGACATCGCCCGACACCGTGCGTGCGCCGCGGCGGTCGCTGTAATCGAACGTGATGACGTCGGTGAAGTAGTCGTGTCCCAGAAACTGCCTGTTCATTTCGAGCAGCCGCCGGGCCGAACAGAAGATGTAGGCCACCTCGCCGAGCTCGTACCCCTCGGAGCGGGCCACTTCGGCGAGCCATCGCGCCGTGAGCCGCTTTTGCGGCAGCCGGTAGCTGCAATCGTCGTTGTAATATCTTACGGCCATGGAATCCGTTATTTTCTGAAGCAGTTTTCGGCCAGCATCCGCTGCGAAGGGTCGGGTGCGTAGATGCCGAAGACGAGTTTGTATTCGGTTGCGAGCGTCAGCGGGTCGACCGTGGCGCCTATGGTGCCCAGAGGGGCGTTTTTGGCCACTTTGCCGCCCTTTTCGACGCAGATCGCCGCCAGGTTGGCATAGGAGGTTATGTATTCGCCGTGCGCCACGAAAACGTCGTATTTGTCGGTGATGCGGTTGCGTTTGATCTCGACGACCTTGCCTTCGTAGATCGATACGACCCGGGCGCCGCGCGGCCCTGCGATTTCGGCCATGTTGCCCTTGTAGCGTTTCACGCGGCCGCCCTCGACGGGCAGCCGCAGCCCCGACGTGTGCGACGAGAACGACGCGCCCGCCGTGTTGCCCTTGGTGAGCTTGCGCAGGGCGGCGACGGCGGCTTCGAGCTCCTGCTCGCGCGACGATTTGCGCTTGAGGGCCGTCTTTTCCTGCTGGGTCAGCTTCTTGACCTCGGAGCGTGCCGTGCGTGCGTCGCGTTCGAGCTTGTTTTTCTGGTCGCTGAGCTTGGCGCTCACCGAGTCGAGCGAACGCTGGCGGTCGGCGAGCTGCCGCTGCTCCTCGCGGACCTGGAGGTCGAGGGTCTCGATCTCCTGCAGCTTCCGTTCGCGCAGGGCGGCCATTTCGCGCAGGGCGGCGATGCGGCGTGCCGCGTCGCGGAAGCCGTGCGACGAGAAGATGTAGGTCAGAAAATCGTTGTGGCGGTAGTTGCGGTAGGCTTCGCGCACCAGAACCGCATATTGGGTGCGGGTGCGCTCCAGCGCGGTCGCGAGGCCTCCGGCCACGCTGTCCTTGCGGGCGATCTCCTCGCGCAGCAGGCGAGCCTGTCGCTCCGTCTCGCCGAGCAGCTGGTTGCGCGAGCCGATCTGGCGGGCCAGGCGCCGCACGCGCTCCTCGGTCGCCGCCCGCCCCTTCTGGAGCTGTCCGATCTGCCGCTCCTCCTCGGCGATGCGCTTTTCGAGTGTGGCGATCACGCGTTTCTGCTCTTCGATGCGCCGGTCGTTCTGGGCCGTGGCGGCGGATGCGAGGAGTGCGAAAAACAGGAGGGGCAGAAGGTGTTTCGGTTTCATCGGCGGGAGCGGATTCGGAGGACGCGGCCGGGCCGGGCGGACCGTCGGCGGTCGGTTGCGGAGCGGGCCGCGCCGGGTTGCGGGGCGGATTCGTCAGGGCATGCGGTGCGTGTGGCGTCGGGTTTCATGGCGGGGGGGGGCGTCAGGGCGTGCGCTGCGGGTTCTGCGGCCGGTCCGTGTCGGGAGCCGGCGTCTCGAAACGACGGGCGATCTGCTCGGGGTCGTACCCCTTTTCCAGCGCCTTGCGCCAGTAGGTTTCGGCGATGAAACGTTCGCCCAGCGCGTCGAGAATGTCGCCGTAGTGGACCATCAGTTCGGTGCTGCTGCGGCCGTCGAGGGCGATGGCCTGCTGCATGATCTTTTTGGCCTCCCCGGCCCTGCCCAGGCGGAAAAGCACCCAGGCGTGGGTGTCCAGAAAGGTGGGGTTGCTGCCGGTGAGCTCCACCGTGCGCGAGGAGAGGGCCAGCGCCCGCTCCAGGTCGAGGCCTTCGACGGCCAGATAGTAGGCGTAGTTGTTCATCACCGGCGGATTGTCGGGCCACAGGGCCAGGCTGCGTTCGTAGGCTTCGAACGAGGCGCGCTGCGCCTTGCGGCGTTCGTTCGCGGTGCGCGTCTCGGCGATCTGGTGCCACGTGTCGCCGATCATGCCCCACGTGGCGCCGCGCAGCGAGTCGCTGTCGGCATAACGGAGCGCGTTTTTGTAGGCTTTGATTGCCTGTTCGTACTCTTTGGCGTAGACGAAGGCGTTGCCCCGGGCGATGCGGAACTCCGCCCGGTCGGGAAAGAGCTCCAGCGCCCGGCCGATGTAGCGGTTCACCGAGTCGGGCCGCTGCAGGTAGCTTTCGATGTCGATCACGGCCCGGAAATAGGCCTCCTGCGGGGGGCGGTCGGCGGTGTGGAGCTTGTAGAGCGCCAGCGCCTGTTCCAGCTCGCCCGAAGCGATCAGATGCCGGGCGTAGAGCTCCACCACGCGCGGGTCGCGCGGATGACGGATGGCCAGCGTCTGGGCCAGATCGTTGATGGCGAAGTAGTGGTCGCGGTAGAAATTCACGTCCGCGGTGAACTGCTCGAAGCGCCGGATCTTGGCGTCGAGCGGCAGGGCGTCGAGGGCGAAAAGCCGGCGTGTGGTGCCCATCAGCGCGCGGTAGTCGTGGCGGGCGGCCTGGAAGTCGGCGATCGAAAGGAGCGTGGGCAGCGATGTCGAGTCGATCCGGAGGGCCTGCGCGAATTCGGCGCGGGCGAGCGAATCGCGGCCTGCGGCGGCGTACAGCTCGGCCAGCACCACGTGGCGCTCGGCCTCGTAGGGGGCCGATTCCACCAGGACGCGCGCCTCTTCCAGCGCCTTGTCGTGCTGCCGCGTGGCGATCAGCAGCTGCCGTTTCATGGCGCTCAGCATGGGAATCCGGCCGAAGCGCACTTCGGCCGAATCGAGCGTCGCAATGGCCGAGAAAGGCTGCTGCTGCTGCTCGTAAAGGGCGGCCAGAAGCCGGTAGAGATCGGGGTTCTTGGGGTCCTCGGCCCGCAGCCGCCGGTAGACGCCCAGCGCCTGGGCGTAGCGGCCCGACGCCAGCAGCGTCTGCCCGTAGAGCTGGTGGTACCAGAGGTTGGCCGTGTCCCTTTCGTGGGCCAGGCGGGCCGCTTCGACGGCGCGTCCGGGGTCGGTTCCGAGCAGCGCGAGCGCAAGCTCGTAGCGGGCCGGCGCGAAGGTGGAATCGGCTTGCAGGGCCTCCTCGAACAGGGTCCGGGCCCGCAGCGAATCGCCTGCGATGGCCTGACTCTTGATCCCCTCGGTGTAGAGGTAGAGGCTCGGCAGTGAGTCGGCCCACGCGGGCGCCTCGGGGGCGGCGTTCCAGGCATTTCGATGCGGGCGCGCCGCGTCCGGCGGTGCGCCGCGTCCGGCGGCGAAGGCCGAGACGAAGAGCGCCGCGCAGAGGAGCGAGCGGGCCGTCGAGCGTTTCATGTTTTTCAGAGCGCCTGGTCGAACTGGTGCAGGAAGCGCACGTCGTTCTCGAAGTAGAGGCGCAGGTCCTTGACACCGTATTTGAGCATGGCGATGCGTTCAATACCCATGCCGAAGGCGAAACCCGAATACTTGTCGGGATCGATGCCGTTTGCTTTCAGTACGTTGGGGTCGACCATGCCGCAGCCCATGATCTCGAGCCACCCCGTGCCCTTGCAGACGGCGCATCCCTTGCCGCCGCAGAGGTTGCACGACACGTCGACTTCGGCCGAAGGTTCGGTGAAGGGGAAGTACGACGGCCGCATGCGGATGGCGGTCTGCTCGCCGAAGACCTCCTTGGCGAAGTAGAGCAGCGACTGTTTCATGTCGGCGAACGAAACGCCTTCGTCGATGTAGAGGCCCTCGATCTGGTGGAAGATGCAGTGGGCGCGGTATGAAATGGCCTCGTTGCGGAAGACGCGGCCCGGACAGATGACGCGGATGGGCGGCTTCTGCCGCTCCATGGTCCGCACCTGGATCGACGAGGTGTGGGTGCGCAGCAGGATGTCGGGGTCCTTTTCGACGAAGAATGTGTCCTGCATGTCGCGGGCCGGGTGCTCGGGCGGGAAGTTCAGCGCCGAGAAGACATGCCAGTCGTCCTCGATCTCGGGACCTTCGGCCACGGTGTACCCCAGACGCGAGAAGACCTCGACGATCTGGTTGCGGACCAGCGAGATGGGGTGGCGCGAGCCCAGCTCTTCGGCCGATCCGGGCCGGGTCAGGTCGCCCGACGATGCGGCAGCCACATCCTCCGCAGCGTCGCGAAGCTGTTCCCGGAGGTCGGCGATGCGCTGCGTGGCCTCGGTTTTGAGCCGGTTGAGCTGCTGGCCCAGTTCGCGTTTGAGCTCGGGCGCCACGCTCTTGAACTCCTCCATGAGGGCGTTCAGCTCGCCTTTCTTGCCCAGGATGCGGATGCGGAAATCTTCGATTTCGGCTGCGGCTTTCGGCTTGAACTCTTCGACACGTCGGAGAAGTTCGTTGATTTTGTCGGTCATATTTTGAATGTTTGTCGTTTTTACCTATTTTTGGCCTCGACGCCTTTAACACGCAAAGTTACAAAAAAATCGCAATACCCGGCTCCGCGTCGCCATTTTTGCCGCGGTCGGGCCGCCCATTCCGCCGAAATATGAAAATCCTCCCCTTCACGATCCGTCCGCTGCTGCTGCTGTCGCTGCTCGTGCCTGCCGCTCTGCATGCGCAGGAGCCGCCCGCCCGCCGGGGCGTGGGGGTGGTGATGAGCGGCGGCGGCGCCAAGGGGCTCTACCACATCGGCGTGCTGGAGGCCCTCGAGGAGGCGGGCGTGCCGGTCGACTGCGTGGCCGGCACCTCGATGGGGTCGATCGTCGCGGCCCTCTACGCCGCGGGATACTCGCCCGCCGAAATGCGGGCCATCGTCTCGTCGGGCGTGGTCCGGGAGTGGGTGTCGGGCCGCATCGACCCGGTGCGCTACATGTCCTATTACCGGCAGGTGGGCCACAACCCGTCGATGGTCAGCTTCCGTTTCGACCTGACCGATCCCAAGCGCAAGTTCCGCATGCCGACCAATCTGATCTCCTCGACGCAGATCGACATGGCCCTCACGGAGCTCTTCGCCCCGGCTTCGGCGGCCGCAGGAGGCGATTTCGACCGTCTGATGGTGCCGTTCCTGTGCGTGGCCAGCGACATGAACCGTCGCGAAAAGGCGGTCATGCGGCGCGGCGATCTGAGCGCTGCGGTCCGCTCGTCGATGTCCATTCCTCTGGTTTTCAAACCCATGAAAATCGACTCGATGCTGCTTTACGACGGCGGGATCCACGACAATTTTCCCTGGACGGAGCTCGACGGGGCGTTCCGTCCCGAGCTGATCGTCGGCTCGGTCTGCACGGGCGGCAACGCGCCTCCGAGCGAGGAGAGCAGCCTGCTGGACCAGGCTTTCATGCTGGCCATGCAGCAGACCGACTATGCGCTGCCCGGCGACCGGGGCGTGGTGATCCGCCGGGCCGTCGATGCGGGCATGCTCGACTTCGACCGGGCCGAGGCGATCATGGATGCGGGCTATGAGGATGCCCGCCGGGCGCTGCCCGAAATTCTGGCCCGCACGACCCTGCGGCGCACGCCCGAGGAGGCGGCCGCCCGCCGCCGCCGGTTCGCGGAGAGCTGCCCGCCGCTCATCTTCGACGACTATCGGTTCGACGGGCTCTCCCCGGCGCAGCAGGCCTACATCCGCGATTTCGTGCAGGTGGACCGCCGCCGGCCGGGCGTGCAGCGCCGGATGGATTTCGACGAGCTGCGCGACAACCTCTTCGGGGTGCTGGTCGACGGCGACTTCACGATGGGTTTTCCCGAGGTGCGCTACGATTCGCTCGGCGGAGGCTATTCGTTCGCGGCCCGCTTCGGCACCCGGCCCGACTTCCGGCTGACGGTGGGCGGCAACGTGTCGTCGACGGCATTCAACCAGGCCTACGTCGGCGCCGAATACGAACGGATCGGCCGCGTGGCGCAGCGGGCCGATGCCGACCTTTTCCTCGGTCCGCTCTACACGTGGGGATCGCTGGGCGGCCGCACCGACTTCTACCTGCGCAAGCCGCTTTTCCTCGACTATTCGGGCGTTTTCGCCGTGCGCAACTTCCGCCACGGCGCTTTCGGCAACGTGACCCGGGTTACGAACACGCAGCCCGTCAAGAACAGCGATCTCTTCTTCTCGCTGGGGGCGGGCATGCCTCTTTCGCGGCGCAGCGTCGTCATGCTGCATGCCGACGGCGGTCTGACCAACTACCGCTACGAGTCGGAGCGCCTGCTGGCCGACGACACGGATCACACGCGCTTCTCCTTCTTCGGGCTGAAGGCCGAAGCGGTCCGCAACACCCTCGACAAGGCGCTCTACCCCCGCCGGGGTTCCGAGATGAGTCTTTCGGCGATCTACATCGCCGGACGGGACAAATATGCGCCCTACTTTTCCGACCGCTTCCTGATGCGGACGACGCGGCAGTGGTTCGGAGCGCGTTTTTCGTGGGATGTTTACTGCGACATCCCCTCCTGCCGCTGGTTCTCGTTCGGGGCCGACATAGATGCGGTCTGGACCGATCATCCCCGCTTCACCACGCCCGATGCCACGCTCATGTCGATGCCGGCCTACGCCCCCGTGGCCCATGCCCGGATGATCTACATGCCCGATTTCAGGGCCGACCGTTTCGTGGCGGGCGGCGTGATGCCCACGTTCGATCTGGCTTCCAACTGTTTTTTCCGGACGGGCATCTACGCCATGTACCGCTCGAAACACGGCTTCGTGCCTCTGTCGGCCCGTCTGCGCGACGAGCGGCCGTGGCATTTCATCGCCGAGGCGTCGGTTGTCTACCACACGCCGCTGGGCCCTGTCAGCCTGGCGCTCACCAAGTACGATTTCGAGGGGTGGAAGAACATGTACCTCACGTTCAACTTCGGTTACGCGATCTTCGCTCCGCGCGGAACGTTCTATTGATTCCCGTGATTCCCGGGCCGGGCGATTTCCGGGGCCGGGTGCCGCGAAGCGGCGCTGTGCGCGGGAGGGATGGTGCGGACGCCGCCGTTCGGGGCTCCGGACCGCATGCCGGGCGCGCACTCCGCCTCCGCCGCAGCGGATCGCCGCACAAAAAAATCGCCCGCCGGAAAGGCGGACGATCTTTTTCGGACCTGCGGACGGCTATTTCGCCGAGGTCATGCGCTTCTCCTTGATGCGGGCCTTCTTGCCGGTCAGGTTGCGCAGGTAGTAGATGCGTGCGCGGCGCACGACACCCACCTTGTTCACCTCGATCTTGTCGATGTGGGGCGAGTAGAGCGGGAAGATACGCTCCACACCCACGCCGTTCGAGACCTTGCGGATGGTGAACATCTTGGTTTTGCCCTGACCCTTGATCTGGATCACCACGCCGCGGAAGCTCTGGATGCGCTCCTTGCTGCCCTCGACGATGCGGTAGGATACCGTGATCGTGTCTCCGGCCTTGAACGACGGCACGTCGGCGTCGGTCTTGGGCCACATCTGCTCGTTGACGAGCCGGATGATTGCGTCTTTGTTCATTGTTGCAACGAATTTTGAAGTTCCGCACCCAACATTCCCGCTGCACCGCCTGCTACCATGCCGGTACCCTGACCGGCAATCCCGCCGTTTTCGGGCTTCCGCCCGTTTCCGCCTCTGCCGCAGCGCCCAATGAAAGAGGTTGGTATACGTCCCCGAAGGGAGGGCAAAGGTACGAAGTTTTTTCGTTTCGCACAAATGTTGCACGAAAATATCTTCTCCGAAGGCGATTTATGGGGTTTGTCGGGCGGGCGGGCGGCGGTAAAATGCGAAAGCGCTTGCTTCTGCGCCCGACTTTCCGTATCTTTGGCTGCGCCTTAGATACTCCGTCTCGGCATAATCAAGCTATTGCTTGCTTCTGCGCCCGACTTTCCGTATCTTTACAGGCAAATTGCGATGGCAGTTGCGTATGTACCGGCAGGCCGACTTGCCGAAATGTTGCCGGGCTGCACCCGAAGTCCCCTCCGAGGAGGGGATTTAGGGGTGGGTCGGACCTGTAAACGCGGCCCGAGGCCGCGGGCGACACCTTCCGGATGAAATGATTGCACGCCGGGAGCACGGGTACATTGAAGAGGATAATCGCGATTACGATTATGGAAAAGAGAAACGACGAACGTTTGATTCTGGTCACCAACGACGACGGCTACGCGTCGCGGGGTCTGCGGGCCGCCATCGAAGTGGCGCGCACGTTCGGCCGCGTGGTGGTCGTGGCGCCCGAGACCACGCAGAGCGGCATGAGCCAGGCCATCACCATGTACAATCCGCTCTACCTGCGCAAGGTCGAGGAGAGCGACGGAGTGTGCGTCTACGCCTTTTCGGGCACTCCGGTCGACTGCGTGAAAATGGCTTTCGACCACCTGCTGCGCGAGGAGCGCATCGACCTGGTGATCTCGGGCATCAACCACGGCTCCAACTCGGCCGTCAACGTGCTCTATTCGGGAACGATGGGTGCCGCCATCGAGGGCAGTTTCTACGGATGCCCCTCCGTCGGGCTCTCGGTCGACGACCACTCGCCCGACGCCGATTTCGA
This sequence comes from uncultured Alistipes sp., assembly GCA_900553175.1. Lineage (GTDB taxonomy): Bacteria > Bacteroidota > Bacteroidia > Bacteroidales > Rikenellaceae > Alistipes. The sequence continues at coordinate 13,921 of USCH01000013.1, forward strand.
CGCGGCGGTCCTCTACGGACGGCGCATCGTCGGACAGGTGCTGGAGGGCGGTGTCGAACTGCCGCTGTGCCTGAATGTCAACGTTCCCGTGGGGCGGCCCGAGGAGCTGCACGGGGTGCGCCTCTGCCGGCAGAACCGCGGTTTCTGGCGCGAGGAGTTCTTCCGCCGCGAAGATCCCCGCGGCCGGGCCTATTTCTGGCTCACGGGCGCCTTCGTCAACAGCGAACCCGATGCCGGGGACACCGACGAATGGGCGCTGGCCCACGGGTGGGTCTCGGTCGTTCCGGTCCACACCGACCTGACCGATTACCGGCAGCTCGAACGGCTGCGCGGAGTGGTGGAGTGACCCGCGCCGGGTCCCTTGTCCGATAAATCTCAATGCCTATGTTGATCAAGATGTTGTTGGTCATCGCCATCGTCGTGCAGATCGCGGCGACGGTCTATGCGCTCAAGCTCGTGCGGGCGACCAAGTACAATTCGGTCTGGATTCTCTTCATCGTGGGGTTCTCGCTGCTCTCGGTCGAGCGGTTCATCCAGCTGCTGATGGCGGGCGGACGCTATGTGCCCCGGGGCTGGTTCGCCTACCTGGGCATCGTCATCTCGGTCTGCCTGTCGATCGGCGTGATGTATGCCTACAAGCTGTTCAAATACATCGACCGCCTCAACCGCCAGCGCCAGATGCTCAACAAACGCATCCTCACGGCCGTGCTGCGCACCGAGGAGAAGGCCCGTTCGCGCTTCTCGAAGGAGCTGCACGACGGTCTGGGGCCGCTGCTCTCGTCGGCCCGCATGTCGCTTTCGGCCCTCGCCCGCGAGGAGCGTTCGCCCGAGCAGCGCGAGATCATCGGCAACACGACCTACGTCATCGACGAGGCGATCCGTTCGCTGCGCGAGATTTCGAACAACCTCTCTCCCCACGTGCTCAACGACTTCGGGCTGGCGCGCGGCGTGCAGAACTTCATCGACAAGAGTGCGGCCATGCACGACGTGAAGATCCGTTTCACGACCAACCTGCACGGCGAACGTTACGACACCGACGTGGAGGTGATCCTCTACCGGGTGATCTGCGAGCTGATCCACAACTCGCTCAAGCATGCGGCCTGCACGGCCGTCAACCTCACCCTCACGCAGAACGGCGCCACCCTGGCGCTCGACTACACCGACAACGGCCGCGGATTCAACCCCCAGGCCATGATGGATTGCGGCATGGGGCTTTCGAACATCGCCTCGCGCGTCAATTCGCTGGGCGGCACCTTCGACATCACCTCGTCCAAGGGCCGGGGCATGCGGGCTTCGGTCCGCATCGAGACCGGCCGGGAGAGCAAACCCGCCGCGGCTTCGCGCCGGCGCAAAAAAACCGGGAAATGACGCCTTGCAGAATCGTACTGGTCGACGACCACACGCTTTTCCGCGGCGGTCTGAAAGGGCTGCTCGAACACAGCGCCGGCTGCCGTGTGGTGGGCGAAGCGGGCAGCGGCGAGGAGTTTCTGGCGATGCTGCCGGGGCTGGAGGCCGATGTGGTCTTCATGGATTTCTCGATGCCGGGCATCGACGGCGCCCAGACCACCGAACGGGCGCTGGCCGTGCGGCCCGATCTGAAGATCATCACCCTCTCCATGTTCGGCGAGGAGAGTTACTATTCGCGCATGGTCGAGGCCGGTGCGCGCGGGTTTCTGCTGAAGGATTCCGGCATCGGGGAGGTGATCGAGGCGATCGACACGGTCATGGCGGGCGGCAGCTTCTTCGCCCCCCGGCTGCTGTCGTCGCTCACCCACCGCATGCGTACGCTCGAGCGGGCCGACGAACCCGACGAGCAGCTCTCGGCCCGCGAGCGCGAGATTCTGGTGGCCGTATGCCGGGGGCTGTCGAACCAGGAGATCGCCGACGAACTCTTCATTTCGAAACGCACGGTCGATAAGCACCGGGCCAACATCCTCGAGAAGACGGGGTGCAGGAACACGGCTTCGCTGGTGATCTACGCCATTCGCGAAGGGATCGTGGAGGTGTGACGGCCGTATGGGAACGGGGCGCCCTTGTCCGGAGGCGCTCCGGAGCATAGGCCTGCGGCCTCTCTCCGCCGAGCCTCATCGGGGCGTGTAGACCACCTTTTTCGTCTCGAAAAACTCCTCGTCGAAATCGCGGGCGATGTCGTGGACCTCCCACCGGAGGCCCGTCTGTGCCAGCTCTTCGGCCAGATCGCCGCCCTTGAGGTAGAGAATCCCGTTGGGCCGCGAACCGCGCTGCCCCCTTTCGATTTTGTTCCACACCCACTCCACGAACCGGGGCATGGCCGTCACGGCCCGCGAGACGACGTAGTCGTAGCGCTCCGGCAGCGTCTCGACCCGGACGCAGCGGGGCGTCAGGTTCTCCAGCCCGAGCGCCGAGGCGACCCCTTCGACCACGGCGATCTTCTTGCGGATCGAGTCGGCGGCGGTGAAGTGCGCTTCGGGAAAGAGAATGGCCAGCGGCACCGACGGGAATCCGCCCCCGCATCCCACGTCGAGGATGCGGGCGCCGGCGTCGAACGAGCAGACCCGGGCGATGGCCAGCGAGTGGAGCACGTGGCGCAGGTAAAGCTGTTCGAAGTCCTTGCGCGAGACGACGTTGATCCGGGCGTTCCACTCGGCGTAAAGCGCGTAGAGGGCCGCGAAGCGGCGGCGCTGCCCGTCGGTCAGATCGGGGAAGTATTTCAGAATGAGTTCCAAGGCGTAAACTGTTTGGGTGGATCCTGCCGGGTGTGCGGACGGGCCGGAGCCGGCGGCGCCGCAGGCGGGGGTGTTTCGGTGAATTTCAGCGCTCCTCGCCCCGTGCGATCATGCGGCACATCTGTTCGCGCGCCCGGTGGATGCGGGTCTTGACCGTGCCGAGCGGCATCGAGAGCTTCTCGGCGATCTCCTCGTAGGAGTATTCGTCGAAGAAGCGCATGCGGACGAGCGGGCGGTAGCGGGGGGGCAGCTGGGCGAGGTAGTGTTCGATCTGCGTGCGCTGCTGCGAGTTGATGACGCTCTCTTCGGGGGTCGGTGCGTTCGAGGCCGGGGCGGCGAAACGGTCGTCGAGCGGAAGATCGTCCTGCCGCCGCCGCACGTAGTCGATGAAGGTGTTGCGGGCGATGGTGTAGACCCACTGTCCGAACGTGTAGTCGGCCGAGTAGCGGTGCAGGTTGATGTACACCTTGATGAAGGTCTCCTGCAGGAGGTCGTCCACATCGTCCGAGCCGCCCGTGCGCTGGACGAAGAGCCGGTGTATGGCGTCGCGGTAGCGGTTGAAGAGGTATTCGAAAGCGTCGTCGTCGCCTTCGAGCACGCGGCCGACCAGCTCCCGGTCGTCGGCTACGATGTATTCGGCTATCTCCATACGCGATCGTCTCGGCGGAGCAGCGAAAGCCGCAGCACGGCGATGCCCAGCGGCTCCAGCAGGTCGTAGATGAAGTAGAGTCCCGTCACGCCCCGCTCGCCCAGCCGGCGGGCGACGCGGCGCACCTGCCACCACACCACCGCGTAGCGTACGAGCAGCGGAACGGCTGCGGCCGCCCGGTACTCGGGCGGCATGACGGTCGCGGCGCAGGCCGTCGCCAGAAACAGGAGCGTCCGCGACCCCGTCTCCCACAGGTCGGCGTTTTTCGCACGCCGGGGATAGAGGCGGCGCGCCGAGCCGAAGTAGCGCAGCCGGCCCATCCACCATTTCACCCCTCCCCACGTCTTTTCGCGCAGCGTCGCGCGGGGCGAGAGGATGACGCTCGCGTTGCCGCGGGTGAGGATGCGCTGAAGGAAGAGGTCGTCCTCGCCGATGTTCATGTTCAGATGCCCGAAGCCGTTCACGCCGAAATAGAGGCGTTTGGTGAATCCGAAGTTCTGGAACATGCCCCGGTGGGGGTGTCCCGCCACGGCCTGTGCGAGCCAGCGCGAGGCGTGCATCATGCGCCACGTGCGCATCCAGCGGTTGAAGGCTCCCCGGGCGGGTTCGATGCCGCAGTATCCCAGCACGATTTCGCCGCGCGAGAACCCTTTGGCCATGAGCGCGAGCCAGCGGTCGGTCTGCGGGCAGGCGTCGGTCGAGGTGAAGATCATGTGTTCGCAATGCGCCGACTTGATGCCGATGTTGAGGGCCATCTTGCGCGAGATGGGGTAGCGCGGGTCGAGCAGGATTTTGGTCGTGGTGATCTGGGGGAACGACATCTTGAGCCGTTCGAGGTCTTCGTAGAAGTCGGTGTCCTGACCCACGTAGACGATCACCACCTCGAAGTCGGGATAGCTCTGTGCCAGAATCAGGGGCAGGCGCTCCTCGACGAACGAATAGTCCTCGGAGAAGAGCGGAACGATGACCGAAACGGGCGGATCGGCTTCGAGCACCGCGGGGCGGCGGCTGTTCTTGTAGCCGGCGATGCGGCCGAAGACGAAGACGTAGTGGTGGATCTGCACGAGGGTCAGCAGGAGCAGCGCTCCGGCCAGCGCCGTGCCTTCCCAGCCGTAGCAGTCGAGAAACGATTCGAAAAAATGCATGCCGACGAAATATGTGCAAAGGTAGAAAACAAATCAGAATTCAGAATTCAGAATTCAGAAATTTTTTACCTATTTTTGCGAGATAATATGGCATTGCAATTCACACTCCGACATAAGGACCCGACGTCGCGCGCCCGGGCGGGCGAGCTGAAGACCGACCACGGAACGATCCTCACGCCGATCTTCATGCCCGTGGGTACGGCGGCCACGGTCAAGGGCCTCTTCCACCGCGACGTGCGCGACGAGGCCCGGGCGCAGATCATTCTGGCCAACACCTACCACCTCTACCTGCGTCCCGGCATGCGGATCATCGAAGCGGCCGGCGGCGTGCACCGCTTCTCCACGTGGGAGGGCCCGATGCTCACCGACAGCGGCGGCTTCCAGGTCTTCTCGCTCGCCGCATGCCGCAAACTCAAGGAGGAGGGATGCCATTTCCGCTCGCACATCGACGGCTCGAAACACCTCTTCACGCCCGAGAGCGTCATCGACACCGAGCGCACGATCGGTGCCGACATCATGATGGCTTTCGACGAGTGCCCGCCGGGCGATGCGCCGCGCGACTATGCGGCCAAGTCGCTCGATCTGACCGAGCGGTGGCTCGACCGCTGTTTCGAGCGCTATGCGCAGACGGCGCCCAAATACGGCCATTATCAGGCGCTTTTCCCCATCGTGCAGGGCTGCACCTACCCCGACCTGCGGGTGCGGGCGGCCGAGAACGTCAGGCAGTACCGCGCCGACGGATACGCCATCGGCGGTCTGGCCGTCGGCGAACCCACCGAGACGATGTACGAGATGATCGAGGTGGTCGACGCCGTGCTGCCCGAAGACCGGCCGCGTTACCTGATGGGCGTCGGCACGCCCGTCAACATCCTCGAAGGGATCGCGCGGGGCGTCGACATGTTCGACTGCGTGATGCCCACGCGCAACGGCCGCAACGGCCAGCTCTTCACCTCCGAAGGCATCATCAACATCCGCAACCGAAAGTGGGAGGACGACTTCTCGCCCGTCGATCCCGAAGGCACGGCCTTCGTCGACACGCTCTATTCGAAGGCCTACCTCCACCACCTCTGCGTCTGCGGCGAGATGCTCGCGGCCGAGATCGCCTCGCTGCACAACATCGCCTTCTACCTGCGGCTGGTCGCCGCGGCGCGCGAACACATCCTGGCGGGCGACTTCGCCGCGTGGAAAGAGGCGATGGTCCCCCGGCTCCAACGAAGACTCTGACCGCCTATGAAACTGCGCTTTCCGGGGTTCAAGATCCTCGACCGGTACATCCTGGGCAAGTTCCTGTCGACCTACTTCTTCGCCATCGCGATGATCATCGTCGTCGTCGTGCTCTTCGATTATGTCGAGAAGATCGACGACTTCACCGAGCTGCACGCCCCCCTCAAGAGCGTGATCTTCGATTACTACCTCAACTTCATCCCTTTCTTCATCAACCAGTTCTCGGGTCTGTTCACCTTCATCGCCTGCATCTTCTTCACCTCGAAGATGGCCTACCAGACCGAGATCGTCGCCATGCTCTCGGGCGGCATGTCGTTCCGGCGGCTCATGTGGCCCTACTTCCTCGGCGCCGCGATCATCGGCGGGCTGTCGCTGGCTCTGAACCTCTGGCTCATCCCGCTTTCGCAGCGGCACATCGTCGAGTTCGAATCGCACTACCTCAAGCGCAAGCAGAACACCCAGTACGACCAGCACATCTACCGCCAGATCGAACCGGGCACGTTCGCCTACATCCGCGGCTACCGCGGCGGCTCGCACCAGGCGTCGTTCTTCGTGCTGGAGCACTACGAGAGCGGTTCGATGACCCGTTCGCTCGAAGCCGCCGACACGAAGTTCGATCCCGAGACCAAACGCTGGACGGCGCCGCGCTACACGCGCCGCGAGTTCGATTCGCTGGGCGTGGAGACCTTCGCCCAGTACCGCAACCTCGACACGCTCATCAATCTGGAGGTCACCGAGCTGGGCGAGATCAACGCCCTGATCCAGACGATGAACATCCGCGAGCTGAACGAATTCCTCGACCAGCAGCGCGCCAAGGGCTCCGACTCGATCAACCTCATCGAGGTCGAGCGCCACGCCCGTTACGCCTACCCGCTCTCGACGTTCATCCTGACGCTCATCGGCGTCTCGCTCTCCTCGCGCAAGGTGCGCGGCGGCACGGGCCTCCACATCGGCATCGGCACGGGCCTCTGCTTCTCGTATATTCTTTTCAACCGCTTCTTCGAGGAGTTCGCCAAGAGCGGCACGCTGCCGCCCGGACTGGCCGTTTGGCTCCCCAACCTCATCTACCTCTTCATTGCGGTCTACCTCTACCGGAAGGCCCCCAAATAGACGCAACCTCATGAAGAAATCCGAATCGCTCTACCGTCGGCTGCGGCGGAATCCGCTGGCGTGGAATCTGACCCTCATCGCCGGAATCATCCTGGCTCTGGCGCTCGTCGCCCATTTCGCCATGCAGATCGGCACGCGCCACGGCGCACGGCGCACCGTGCCCGATTTCGCGGGCATGCCTTTGGTCGAGGCCTACCGGACGGCCCGGAAGTGCGACCTCCACCTCAAAGTCAACGATTCGCTCTTCGTGCCCGCCTACGAGGGCGGCATCGTTCTCGACCAGCTGCCCGAAGGGGGCGTCGAGGTCAAGCCCGGCCGCAAGGTCTACGTCACGATCAACTCGTTCCGCCAGAAGCGGGTGCCCGTGCCCTATGTGGCCGACCGTTCGCTGCGTCAGGCCAAGAACATGCTCGAAATTGCGGGCCTGGAGATCGGCGAGCTGATCTATCGGGCCGACATGGCCACCAACTACGTCCTCGAGGAGTATTTCGAAGGGCGTCCCGTTACGCCGACGAGCCGCATCGAGGCCGAGATCGGTTCGGGCATCACGCTCTACGTGGGGGTCGAGGGCGGCTCCGGGACGACCGTCGTGCCGCAGACGGTGGGCCTTTCGCTCCGCGAAGCCAAGAGCCGGCTGTGGGAGTCGGGGCTCAACGTGGGCCGGGTGGCCTTCGACGAGGGCGTCGACCTGCTCGACCGGAAGAACACCCGCGTCTACGTCCAGAGCCCGACGGCCGAGCGCAGCGCCTTGCTGGGCGCCCGCGTCGATCTGCGGCTGACGCTCGATGCCGAAAAGAGCGGCCGGGCCCGCATCGAGGCCGAGCGCGAGGCCGGCAAAGCCGCCGAGGAGCGGTTGCGCGAGGAGCAGGCACTCCGCGATTCGCTCGATCGGACCGCACCCGATGCGGAGGCGCCTGCCGACCTGCCCGCCGATGCGGACGGCGACTACGAATCCTTCTTCGACTGATGGAGTCCCTGCGTCATAGCCCCGATATTCCCGGAGGCTGCGTGCCCGACGGCCGCACCGCTGCCGGCCGCATTCCCGACGGCTGTCCCCTCTGCGATCCCCTGCCTGCCGGCCCGGCGCCGGTGTCCTCCGACGAGGAGGACGACGAGGAGGCGGGCCTCTACGAGCACTTCGCCGTGACGGCCGACAAGGGCCAGACCCCCATGCGGCTGGATAAGTTCCTCACCGTGAGGATGGAGCACTGCTCGCGCAACCGCATTCAGGCCGCGGTCGACAGCGGCAGCATCCTGGTCAACGGCCGGGCGGCCAAGTCGAGCTACAAGGTCAAGCCGCTCGACCGCATCCAGCTGGTGATGCCCTACCCGCGGCGCGAAACCGAACTCCTGCCCGAGAATATCCCGCTCGACATCCCCTATGAGGACGACGACCTGCTGATCGTCGACAAGCCTGCCGGCATGGTCGTCCATCCGGGCGTGGGCAACTGGACGGGCACGCTGGTCAATGCGCTGCTCCACCACCTCCGGGGCTCCGAGGTCGCGGCCGACGGCGAGATGCGGGCCGGACTGGTCCACCGCATCGACAAGAACACGTCGGGCCTGCTGGTCGTGGCCAAGAACGAGCAGGCGCACGCCCGGCTGGCCCGACAGTTTTTCGACCACACCATTTCGCGCCGTTACGTGGCCCTCGTGTGGGGCGATTTCGCCGAGGACGAGGGGACGATCACGGGCAACATCGGCCGCAGCCCCCGCGACCGGCAGAAGATGTACGTTTTCGAGGACGGCTCCGACGGCAAGCACGCCGTCACCCATTGGCGGGTGCTTCGGCGCTACGGCTACGTCACCCTCGTCGAGTGCCGTCTGGAGACGGGCCGCACCCACCAGATCCGCGTCCACATGGCGTGGCAGGGGCACCCCTTGTTCAACGACGAACGTTACGGCGGCGACCGCATCCTCAAGGGAACGACCTTCGCCAAATACCGTCAGTTCATCGAAAACTGCTTCGCCCTCATGCCGCGCCATGCGCTCCATGCGCGCCTCCTGGGCTTCGAGCACCCCGCGACCCATCGCCGGGTGACCTTCGAAAGCGACCTCCCGGCCGACTTCCGCGCCCTGCTCGCCAAGTGGGACGGATATGTCGGCGCCCGCGGCGGGGAAGAAGATGTATGATTCCCGGCTCAGGGTGCCGGACGGGCCGCAGCCTCCCTCGGCGGAGGCCCGCAAGCGCGCCCCGCAGGCTGCCGCCCGAAAAAACGATTATCGACCCGATTGCAGCATGTTTCTCCCCACAACGATCAAAGAGGTCCGCGCCCGCGGCTGGGACCGGCTCGACGTCATCCTCTTCACGGGCGACGCCTACATCGACCACCCGGCGTTCGGTGCCGCGGTCATCGGCCGCCTGCTGGAGGCCGAGGGCTACCGCGTGGCGATCGTCCCCCAGCCCAACTGGCGCGACGACCTGCGCGACTTCACCAAGCTGGGGGCGCCGAGGCTCTTCTTCGGCGTCTCGGCCGGGGCGATGGACTCGATGGTCAACCACTACACGGCCAACCTGCGCCTGCGCCACGACGATGCCTATACGCCGGGCGGCCGGGCGGGCTTCCGGCCCGATTACGCCGTGACGGTCTACACGCGCATCCTCAAGCGGCTGTTTCCCCACGTTCCGGTCGTCATCGGCGGTATCGAAGCCTCGCTCCGCCGCCTGACCCACTACGACTACTGGAGCGACGGGCTCAAACCCTCGGTGCTGGTCGAATCGGGCGCCGACCTGCTGACCTACGGCATGGGCGAAGGGGTGATCCAGGAGGTGGCCCGGGCCCTCGGCAACGGATACAACGCCAAGTTGCTGCGCAAGATCCGCCAGGTGGCCTTCCTCGCCGACGAAAGCTACGTCGCGCGGCTCGATCCGGCCCGGACGATCCGTCTGCACGGCTTCGAGGAGTGCCGGTCCGACAAGCGGGCTTTCGGAGAGAATTTCACCGTCATCGAGACCCAAAGCAACCTTCCGGAACCCGAAGCGACGCTCGTCGAGCCTGTCGGCGACCGTTTCGTGGTGGTCACGCCGCCCCGGGTGACGCTTTCGACCGAGGAGCTGGACCATTCGTTCGACCTGCCCTACGAGCGGGCGCCCCATCCGCGTTACGAGGGCAAGGGGGCGATTCCGGCGTGGGAGATGATCAAGTTTTCGGTCAACATCCACCGGGGGTGTTTCGGCGGCTGCTCGTTCTGCACCATTTCGGCGCACCAAGGCAAATTCATCCACTCGCGCAGCGAGCGGTCGATCCTCGCCGAGGTGGAGCGCATCGTCCGGATGCCCGGCTTCAAGGGGTATCTGTCGGACGTGGGGGCTCCGTCGGCCAACATGTACCGCATGGGCGGCCGCGACCGCGAGCTGTGTCGCCGGTGCCGGCGCCCGTCGTGCCTCCATCCGAAGAGGTGCCCCAATCTGGACAACGACCACCGGCCGCTGCTCGACCTCTACGCCCGCATCCGCGCCGTCAAGGGCATCAAGAAGGCCTTCATCGGCAGCGGCATCCGCTACGATCTGTTCGACGACTCGCCCTATCTGGAGACGGTGCTGCGCCACCACACCTCGGGCCGGCTCAAGGTGGCGCCCGAGCACACCGAGGAAGGGGTTCTGAAGCTCATGCGCAAGCCTCCGTTCGCCCTCTTCGAGCGGCTCAACGCCGATTTCCACCGCATCTGCAAGCAGGAGGGGCTGCCCTACCAGCTGATTCCCTACTTCATTTCGTCGCACCCCGGCTGCACCGAACGCGACATGCAGGCGCTCTCCGGGAAGGTGCTCGGCCGGCTGCGTTTCACGCTCGAACAGGTGCAGGACCTCACGCCCACGCCGATGACCCTCTCGTCGGTGATGTTCTATACGGGCGAAAATCCCTACACCCGCGAAACGGTCTATGTCGCCCGCACGCAGGAGGAGAAACGCCGGCAGAAAAGCTATTTCTTCGGACAGCATCCCGCCGCCGGTGACTCCGCCCGTTCCGGGAAGTGTCTCGGGAAGCGCTCCGGAAGTGCCGGGAGCCGTTCCGACGCGAAACGCTCCGCCGGTTCCGCGGGCCGTTCCGGCACCGCAAATCCCGCCCGCCCCGCCCGGCGCGGCGGTCCGAAGGAGTCCTCCTCCGGCCGGCGCTGAAACGGACGCACTCCGGCCGACCCGAAACGAAAGAGCCTCCCCGCATCGGCGGGGAGGCTCTTATCATCTGCCGGCAGCGGGTCAGAAATGGAAAATATCGCTGACCACCGGTTCGGCGAAGGTGCCGTCGGCATTCATCCAGATGGCGAAGAAGCGGTAGTCGCCGTCGCCCTCGAAAATCCAGTGATCATCGGTGACTTCGCCGCGCGTGCCCGTCACTTCGAGGTATTGGGCGGGCGAGCTCATGCCGTAGGCGCCCATCAGCTCCATCACGAAGTCGCACACGCCGGCGGGCGTGCCTCCGTAAATCTGGTAGGACTCCTCGGGGATCGAATCCCAGTGATAGAGCAGACTGGGGTCCGACGGGGTCACGGTGACCTGTTCGTCGCCCGCGAGCGTGAAGGTGAAGGTGATGTCGATCGCTTCGTTCTCCTTTTCGGTCTTGAACGGTGCGCGGACGAGCGCCGTGGTCGCGCCGCCGTCGTAGCCGAATGCCAGCGCTTCGTAGTCGGTGTCGGGCGTGAGGCTCTTGTCGCAGACCAGCGTATAGGCTCCGCGGCGGGTGCGCGATCGGATCGCCTCGCCGTAGGAGGCGACGATCGCCCGGATGATCTCGTCGTCGCTCTTGCCCGCCAATTCCGACGCGGCCTTGACGACCACCAGGTAGGGATCGTCGTTGGTGACGGTCACGCCGACTTCGGCGCTGTCCCACGTCACCCGGTCGACCTGAAGCGCGATCCGGTTGTCAGAGGGGGCGAAAGCCTCGGTGGAGAGGGCGCGGTGGAGCGTTCGGGTGCAGACGTGGCCCTGCGCGTCGACGCCGAAGACGATCAGGTGGTATTCCTGGCCCGATTCGAGTCCGGTGAATTCGTAGCCGTGGCTGCCCGTGAGGACGATCGACCCGACGGCTTCGGCGACCGTTGCGGCGCCCAGCTGCAGCCAGTAGTCGATCTGCTCCTTAAGCAGCGCAGCGGCCGCGGCTTCCGGGGACTCTTCCCCTCCCAGCCGGGCGAAGCGCTCCCGGTCGAGCAGCTGGTAATAGTAGGGCTGCTCCCGGTCCGAGGGGGTCACGTCGATCCGGATCGACGTGCGCGTGACCGCCTCGGTCACGTCGAACGTGCAGTCGACCAGAGCGACCGGCTCCGTCGCGAAGGGAGCCTGGGCGACCTCGGAGGTCGCCACGCCGGCGGCGGTGAGGCCGTAGGCATAGAGCACGTAGTCGGTGCCGGGCTTCAGCCCCTCGACGGTGCGGCTGCGCACGGGGCCCTTCACGAGAATTTCGGAGAGATACTCCTCGCGGCTCTTGCCGACCGCTTCGGCCATGACGCCGAGCTGTTGCAGGTCGCTTTCGATGAGCGCGTCGCCGGAGGCGAAGGCGTCGAAACGCTCCTTCTCGGCGATCAGGTAGAGATAGGTCGGGGTGCTCTGCGACGGGATGACCGTGATCCGGACCGTCTCCTGGGTCGCATTCGTCGCTTCGAGGGTGAATGAGAGCTTCTCGGGGTCGGTCGTCGGTCCGGTCTCTTCGTCATTCTTGTCGCTGCAGGCCGTCGCGCAGCTCAATGCCGCGGCGGCGGCCAGGAACAGCATCGCATCGTGGAGTCGTTTCATATTTTCGCTGATTGATTAGAGTTTCGGGGTGCGCATACCGCTGCCGGCACGCCGCCCGCTTCGCCCTAAAGGTAGCGAAAAAATGCGGATTCCAAAGACCGGAGCCGGAAAAATCGCGAAAAAACGCCTATGCCCACATCGGTTTCAGCACGCCGAACAGCAGGCAGGCGATCACGAGCGTGACGAAGATGTTGAAGGTCTGGGCTCCGAGGAACGCCCGCAGCGCGTTGCGGTTCTCCCGGGAGACGATCTCCTTGAGCCGCGTGTCGAGGCCGATGCAGACGAACGCCAGCGAGAAGAAGACCGTCGAGAACATCTTGGCCACGCCCGGTTCGAGCAGCTTGCCTTTGGCCGTGAGGGTGAAGGCTCCGCCCGTCTGGCAGAGGCTGAACACGAGCGAGGCGGCGATGAATCCGATGATGAACTTGGGGAACTTCTCCCAAACGATCGCCGCCGACGGCCGCTGCGCCGCGCCTTTTTCGCCGCGGGCCGAGAGGTAGAGGGCGATGAAGAAGGCCACCACGCCGATCAGCACGTTCTGCGCCGCCTTGATGATGACGGCATGCTGGTTGGCCACGTCGCCGACGATGGTGCTCGACGCCGCCACGCCCGACGTGGTGTCGATCGTGCCGCCGATCCAGGCTCCGGCGACCTCCTGAACGGTCTGCGGGTCGCTGAAGATCATCGGCAGGATCGTCCGGGCCAGCCACGGCATGAGGTAGATCATCGGCACGACGACGATCAGCACGAGCGAGACGATGTACGACAGTTTGCGGTCGTCGCCGCCCGCCACGCGCGCCGCGGTGATGCAGGCCGAGACGCCGCAGATCGAGACGCCCGACGAGAGGATCATGGCCGACCGTTCGTCGACGCCCAGCCGGCGGGCGAGCCGGAAGGCGAAGAACCACACCACGGCCACGACGATGCAGGCCTGCACCAGTCCGAAGACGCCCGACTTCATCACGTCGCTGAAGAGGATCGTGGCCCCCAGGCAGACGACGCCGATCTTGATGTAGAATTCGCCCTGAATGGCGGGCTTCATCCATTCGGGCACGTGCCACAGGTTGCGGATCAGGAGGCCGAAGACGACCGAGAAGAAGACCGATTCGAAGCCGTAGTAGGCCACCTGCGGGATTTTGGCCACGACCTGCGCCAGCAGCGAGACGACGAAAACCGCCGCGAACGAGGGCAGCAGCCCTTTCATGGGGCGCCGCAGCAGGAGCGTGCCGGCATAGAGCACGGCCAGACAGACGAGGAAGAGCCGCGCGATGTCGTACCATGCGGCCGCACCCGCGAGCGTCGACGGCACGCCGGGCAGTTTGTCGGGAATGAGAATCGCCAGCGCGAGCAGCGGAACGGACATCCATACCGCAACCCAGTCTTCGGTGCGGAGTTTTTCAGCGAGTTTTTTCATCGGTCGGAATTTTAAGGTCTTCTCAGAACATGCCCGTCACCATCACGGAGACGACGTTGCGGTCCGGGGCCGAGGCGTCCTTGTAATCTTCGTAGGTGTAGTTGATCTGGCAGCGCAGGTGCTTGACGGGGGCCCAGAGCAGCCCGGCCGTGTAGTTGTTCTGCGTGGTGGCGGTCCAGCGGTCCCGGTCCTGCGTGAAGGTGTCGAACCGGGCCACGGGCATGAAGTTACGGGGCGCCCGCCAGCCGGCCATCACGTACCAGCCGTCGCTGTCGAACCTCCCTTCGGCATCCGTCCGGCCGGTCCGGCCGCCGATCCATTCGCCGCGCACGACCCAGGCCGCACGGTCGTAGCAGACGCCTGCGCCGTAGCGTTCGCGCAACAGGTGCTGCGGACCGCCCTTCGCGGCGTACTCTCCGTGGTAATAGGAGCCCGAGAGCAGGAGCCCGTCGACGGGTTTGATCGTCAGGCGGGCGGCGATGTCTTTCGATTTGTTGCTGTCCTTGCAGTTGAGGCCCGCGCCGTTGAAGACGCCCAGGTCGTAGTTGATGATGCTGCGGCTGCCGCGCCGGATGAATCCGCCCCAGAGCGTGGCGCCCAGGTCGCGCCCCGACGAGGAGATGCCGCACAGGTCTTCGCCGAAGCCCATCATCTTGAGCAGCACGAGCGGATAGTCGATGAATTCGAGGCGTGTGGGCGAGTAGTCGGTGTTTTCGATCGAGAAGGGAATCTTGTACTCGCCCGCCTTGATGTTCAGCTCCCGGAAGGGACGGTACTGCACGTAGGCGTCGACCAGCTGGGGTTTGGTGAACTCGAACTGGATGCGGTAGTCGACTTTGGGCATGATATCGCCCGCCATCGTCAGGCGCACGCGTTTGAGAAAGAACGTGGATGCGTTTTCGTTCCATTGGTAGCCGGCCTGCACGTAGCCCGAGAAGCGGGGCAGCCGTGCGGCGATCTTCTCCCAGGCGGCGGCTCTCTTTTCGAGGGTCTCCAGCCGGGATTCGACCTCGGTGTTCTCCGCGGCGGAGGCGGTTTGTTGTGCGTGGGCCGCACCGACGCTTGCGAGCGCAAGCAGCAGAATGATCCGTTTCATGACAGAAATCGTTCGTTTTATCCTGCAAATATGGCGATTTTGCCGCGAAGGATCAATACGTGTAAATACCTAAAATTCGGCGGGCGGGCTGTTGCGTCGGGTGAGTGGGCCGCCGGAAGGAGGCGGTGCGGCGGAAAACGCCGGGACGGGAGCGCCGTCTGCGGAACGTGCGGGAAAGGGTGTGCGGCCGGGGCGCGCGGGGCATCGGAGAGTGCGGATGAAGCTTCCGGAGGGTGGCGGCCGGAAAGGCCGGCCGCGCGACGTCAGCGGGGCAGCGGGAAGGAGAGGGTGCGTGCGTCGAGGAAGGCGTTGGGGTAGGGGCCCCAGTTCCAGGCCTGGCCGTTCGAGAGGTTGAAGTGTTCGCCCAGCCGCAGCGTGTTGTTGTCGATGACCACGATGCGGCGCGGCAGGTTCTCCTGCCGGAGCTCCACCACCGAGGTCATCGACACCGCCGGACGGGTCCGGATCGGTTCCATCGTCCGGAAGTCGGGCGACCACGGCGAAAGGTGTGCGAGCGAATCGGGCAGGGCGAAAGTGCCGGTGCCGGTCGAATCGGGGCGTTCGGGTGTGCCGGGGAGGGACGGAGCGGCGCCCGGACGCCGCTCCGGAACGGGGTCGGACGGTGCCTGACCGGCTCCGGAGGCGAGGCCCGGAACGGCCGATGCCGCCAGCAGGGCGGCGAGGAGTATGGATGCACGTTTCACGGGGATGAAGATCATCGGATGCCGGGCATCGCAGACGCATTGCCGGTCGGCCTGCAAAAAGCGTTCCGACCCGCCGGGCGGATTATCCGAGGTGTCCCTCTTCGGCGAATTCGCGCACCGAACGGATGTAGTGGTCGATGGTCTCCTGCATCGAAACGAACGACTTGCCGCCCGCGGCGTTGCGGTGGCCGCCGCCGTCGAAGTAGCGGCGGGCGAACAGGTTGACGTCCACGTCGCCCCGCGAGCGCAGCGATATGCGGATGAACCTGCGGTGGGCGAGGAACATGGCCGACATCTTCATCTTCTTGATGGTCAGCGGGTAGTTGACGAACCCTTCGCTGTCGCCCTGCTGGAATCCGAAGCGGCGCATCTCGTGCTCGAGCAGCGACATGTAGGCCACCGTGCCCTCCTCGATGACCTCCATCTTGCGGTTGATGACGTAGCCGAACAACCGGGCGCGCCCTTCGGTGTAGGAGTTGTAGACGTTGTTGTGGATGCGGGGGATGTCGAGTCCGCGTTCGATGAGCGACGCCACGGCCCGGAACAGCCCGGGCGTGAGCGACGAGAAGGCGAAGTTGCCCGTGTCGGTCATCATGCCCACGTAGAGCGATTCGCCCATCGTCCGGGTGATGGCCTCCACGCCGAACAGCTCGGCCAGAAGCGTGTACACCAGGTAGCAGGTGCTCGACGCCTCGGGGTAGGAGAAGCGCAGGTCGAATCCGTCGGCGGGCGAGAGGTGGTGGTCGATCAGCACGCGCCGGGCCGTGGTGTTGGCCGCGATGGTTTCGCTCAGGCTTTCGAGGCGCGTGACGGCGTTGAAGTCGAGGCAGAAGATCATGTCCGCTTCGGCGACGGCGCGGGCCGCACGCCCCTCGGGATCGTTCTTGTGGACGATGATTTCGCCGATTCCCGGCATCCAGTCGAGGAAGTAGGGGTATTTGTTGGGCACGATGCAGGTGGCCCGGTGCCCCAGCTCGCGCATCTTCTCGGCCCAGGCCAGCGACGAGCCCACGGCATCGCCGTCGGGGTTGGTGTGGGTGACGATCACGATCCTCCGGGCGGGGCCGGAGAGCCACTCCTTGAGTCGGTCGGTATCTGCTTTCGGAAAGGTCATCTGCTCGTTTTTTGTTCGGTTGTCAATGCAAAGGTACGCAAAAAGGCCGGAAATCGCAACGGTCGGCGCCGGGTCAGCGGTCGAGGTAGACCTCCGACCCCCGCGGGGCCCGGCCGCGGGAGTGCGGCTCGCCGGCGGGCGCGAGCGCCGTGCTCCGTGGAGCCCGGGCGGCGGCGCGCTGTGCGGCGGGCTTGTCGCCCGTGCGGATCCAGCGTGCGGCGGCCGCGTAGCAGGCGTCGCCCGTCGTGGCGAACTCCTCCGGATAGTGGTTTTCGTCGACCGCGAGGTCGGGGAGGAACCCGTCGCCGTAGTCGCGGAATCCGAGCGCGTTTTCCGAATAGAACGTGATGGGCATGAACGTGTAGGACTCGCCGCCGACGGTCCGGTTGCGGAAGCCCTCCATGCCCACGTTCTTGCCGTTGGTGCGCGAGCCCACCAGCCTGACGTCGATCCCCATGCCGCGCAGTCCGTTGATGACCAGTTCGCTCGCCGAGGCGGTGGCGCCCGTGGCGAGGACGTAGACGCGTTCGAGCCCGAGGGCCGACGGGAGCGCCGTTTCGAGCGGCGCGTAGTCGCCCGTTCCGTCGGGCACCTCCCTGTTGCCGATGCGGTAGCAGCCGCTCTCTCCGGCCTGCGTGCGGCGGGCGTTGTAGGTGAGCTTGCAGTAGATGCGGTCGCGGCGGCTCTCTCCGGCGATGAGCGTGGAGAGCAGCGTGCTCGAACGCACCGAGCCGCCGCCGTTGTAGCGCAGGTCGAGAATCAGCTCGTCGGCGCCCCGCAGTTCGTCGAACGCCTCGATGAGCGACTGGTCGTCCTCCGACGAGAAGCTCATGTAGAGCAGGTAGCCCACGCGTTTGCCGCCGATGTCGTTCGCGCAGACGCGGTAGACGGCCGGGTCGGCGTAGGTCTCGGCCGTCAGTTCGCGCTCCCCGATGGGTTCGAGCGCGGCGAAGCGGCCGCCGGCGTCCCAGACGACCCGATCGAGCTGCACCCGCACCGCGGGTCCGTCGCAAAGCCGTCCGAGCAGTCCGGCGAAGTTGGCGGCCGTGACCGTCTCGCCGTCGACCCGGCTCACCAGCATGCCCCGCCTGAGTCCGGCCCGTTCGGCGGGCGATCCCGGGGCGATGGCGTAGATCGCCAGCCCGTAGATCGTGCGGTCGGTGCCGGTCAGCCTGACGCAGCGGGCCAGACGCACGCCCGTGCCGGTGGTCCGGCCGTCGGATGCGCGGGTCGGATGGAGCGCCGATGCCGACGCGGGTTCTGGACCCTCGATGTAGGAGTAGAAGTAGTCGCGGCGGCCGTCGGTCCAATGGCCGTCGTCGTGGTTCAATTCGCGGCCGTCGGCCCCTTTGCAGGCCGCCACGCCCTCGAGGATGCGGCGCAGGAAGACGTCGTAGTCGTCCGACCAGTCGAGCGAAAGCTCTCCGACGGGTTCGTTCCAGAGGTAGTTTTTCGACATGTAGTCGGCCACCCATTCGTTCACTTCGGTGTATTGCCCCAGCTCGCTGTCGTCGCCCGCCTGCCGGATGCGGAAGGAGGCCTGCGCCGAGCTGCCCGTCACGCGCAGGACGACCGTCGCCGAGCGTTCGGACCCCGTGGCATTGGGGTCGACCTCGACGCGCAGCATGGCCGTGCCGGCCTTGCCCGATTCGGGATCGAGCCGGCACCACGAAGCGCCGCATTCGGCCTGCCAGCGGCCCGAGGCCCGGAACGAGAAGAAGAGCGTTTGCCCCGATGCCTTGCAGCGGTTGTCGCTCTGCCAGCTCTGGGAGGTGATGCCGGTGTGCGTCAGGGAGGAGGCGCTCTCCTTGGCGCATCCTGCGGCGCACAGCGCGGCGCACAGCATGGCGATGCGGATCGGTCGGATCATGGTTTCGTCTTTTTGCGGTCGGCGGCGTACTTGCGGCACCAGGGGGCGATGCCGCAGGCGTCGCATTTGGGGGCCCGGGCCGTGCAGACGTAGCGTCCGTGGAGGATCAGCCAGTGGTGCGCCACCGGAAGCAGCCGTCCGGGGATGTTGCGTTCGAGCGTCAGTTCGGTCTGGAGCGGGGTTTTCGATCCGGTGGTGAGCCCGATGCGCTCCGAGACGCGGAAGACGTGGGTGTCGACCGGCATCACCTCGCGCTGCCACAGCACGGCGCCCAGCACGTTGGCCGTCTTGCGGCCCACGCCCGGCAGCCGCTGCATGGCGTCCAGGTCGCCCGGCACCTCGCCGCCGAACTCCTCGCACAGCATGCGGGCCATGCCGGCCAGGTTCCTGGCCTTGTTGTTGGGGTAGGAGATGCTCTTTATGTAGGGATAGATCTCCTCGGCCGAGGCTGCGGCCATCGCCTGCGGGGTGGGAAACCGCTCGAAGAGGGCGGGCGTGGTCATGTTGACCCGTTTGTCGGTGCACTGGGCCGAGAGGATCACGGCCACCAGCAGCTGGTAGGGATTCTCGTAGTGCAGTTCGCTTTCGGCCACGGGCATATGCTCCGAGAACCAGCCGATGATGCCGTCGTAACGTTGTTTGAGGGTCATGGGTCGTTGTTTTTATGCGCTGCCGCCTGCGTCGTCGCTCCGCCCGTCACAGCCGGGTCAGCTTGGCGAATTTGGCCAGCAGGGTTCTTTCGCCCGCTTCGTCGAAGCGGATCGCCAGTTTGTGGTCGGCGGCCATGGTCTCGATGCGTTCGATTGTGCCGGGGCCGAATTTGGGGTGCGCGACGCGCTCTCCTATGGCATAGCCGCAGGCGCCTGCCGCGGAGGCCTCTCCGGCCGGCCGGGCGTCCAGACGCCGCATGTTTGCGGTCGGGGTGCGCAGAGGTTCGACGGAAGCCGGGCCGGATGCCGCAGTGCGCGGCCGGAGCCCCCCGTTTCCGAACGGGCCTCCTCCCGCCGTCCGTGAACCGCTGCCTGCGGCCGGGGTCCCTCCTCCCGTCGTCCGGATTCCGATGCCCGCACCGTTGCGGGCGGGGTAGCGCCGGGCAGGACCCGATTCGCCGTCGGAGGGCTGCCGTCCGAACCGGCTGCCGGATGCGCCGCTGCCTCCTCCGTAAGGCCGTCCGCCTGCGAAATCTCCCCTGCCGGAGCGCTCTGCGCCGTAGCCGCCCGTGCCTCCGTCCTGCCTTTTCTGCTGGAAGCGGTAGTCGAACCGGCGGCGCAGTTCGTCGATGGCCTGCGCCCCCTCGGTGCGCTGCGGGAAACGCTCCTCCTCTTCGTCGACGGCGGTTTCGAGGTACTGCGGGTCGATCTCCCGCAGGAAGCAGCTCGGATGCGAGAACTCCATGTTGCCCCACTTGAAGCGCATCTCGGCATAGGAGAGCGTCGCGGCGACCTTGGCGCGCGTGAGCGCCACGTAGAACAGGCGCCGCTCCTCCTCCAGCCCGTCGGGCGTTTCGGCGGCCCGCTGCGAGGGGAAGAGGTTCTCTTCGAGCCCGACGATATACACGTATTTGTATTCCAGCCCTTTGGCCGAATGGACGGTCATGAGCGTCACCTTGTTGCGGTCTTCGGGGTCGTCCTTGTCCATGTCGGTCTGGAGCATGGCCTGCTGCAGCCACTCCTCGACGCTCGCCCGTTCGCCGGGCTGCCGCTCGCCGTTGCGGATTTCGGCTTCCCGCTGTTCGCGGAACTGCTGCATCGAGTTGAGCAGCTCCTCGATGTTTTCGAGGGCCGAGGCGGCCTCGGGGGTGTTGTCCGTGCGGTAGGCCGCCAGGATGCCCGACTTCGAGGCGACCTCCAGACCGAATTCGTAGAGCCCCTTTTCGTCGCGCCCCTCGGAGAGCGAGCGAATCATCCCCACGAACTCGGAGACCTTGCGGGCGATGGTCCGCTGCAGGGGGTCGGCGGGTGTCTCGGCCGCCAGGGCGTCGACAGCCTCCCACATCGAGACGCGGCGCTCGGCAGCTATTTGCGCGATGCGGTCGACGGTCGTCGGGCCGATGCCGCGCGTCGGGTAGTTGACGATGCGGCGGAAAGCCTCGTCGTCGCGCGGGTTGATGACCAGACGGATGTAGGCGAGCATGTCCTTGATCTCCTTGTGGTCGTAGAACGACGAGCCCTTGTAGATGCGGTAGGGGATGCCGCGGCGCCGCAGGTTATCCTCCAGCACGGCCGACTGGCTGTTGGTGCGGTAGAGGATGGCCGCCTCGGCCCACTCCTCGCCGGCGGCCCGCACGCGGTCGCGCAGGTCCGAAACCACCAGCTCGGCCTCCTCGCGGTCGTTGTAGGCCCGCAGGATGCGGATTTTGTCGCCCCGGACCCCTTCGGAGAAGCATTTCTTGTCCAACCGTTTGGCGTTGTGCCGGATGACCGAGTTGGCCGCGTCGACGATGGTCTGCGTCGAGCGGTAGTTCTGTTCGAGCTTGAAGACCCGGGCGTCGGGATAGTCCTTTTGGAAAGAGAGGATGTTTTCGATCTTGGCGCCGCGGAACGAGTAGATCGACTGGGCGTCGTCGCCTACGACGCAGACCCGTCCGTGGTGCTGCGAGAGGCGGCGGATGATGACGTACTGGGCGTAGTTGGTGTCCTGGTACTCGTCGACCAGAATGTATCGGAACAGCTCCTGATAGCGGGCCAGCACCTCGGGCCGGTCGCGCAGCAGGATGTTGGTCTGCAGCAGCAGGTCGTCGAAGTCCATCGCGCCGTTGCGCTTGCAGCGCTGGCAGTAGATGTTGTAGATGTTGCCGAATTCGGGAATCTGCGCCTGCCGGTCCTCGGCGGCGAAGGTCGTGCTGGCCAGATAGGCCCCGGGCGTCACCAGACAGTTTTTGGCATAGGAGATGCGCGAGGCGATGCGGACGGGCTTGTATTTGTCTTCGTCGAGATTCAGTTCGCGGGCGATGGTTTTCAGCAGATTCCTGACGTCTGCGGGTTCGTAGATCGTGTAGGAGTCGGGGTAGCCGATGCTTGCGGCGTTCTCGCGCAGGATGCGCGAGAAGACCGAGTGGAAGGTGCCCATCCGGATCTGGCGGCTGCGGTTGCCGGGAACCATCGCGGCGATGCGTTCGCGCATCTGCTCGGCAGCCTTGTTGGTGAAGGTCAGCGCCAGGATGTTCGAGGGTTCGACCCCCTGCCCGATCATGTAGGCGATGCGCGAGGTGAGCACCCGCGTCTTGCCCGATCCGGCGCCCGCGATGATGAGCGAAGCCGTGTCGTAATTGACCACGGCTTCCCGCTGCGCGGGGTTGAGCCCATCCAGGATGGACGATTGTGAGGTTTCCATGACGGCAAAGTTAATAAGAAATTCGGGAAGAATTTTTCGAATAAAATAATATCTTTGCTGCACGAACGTTAAAAACCCGTGACGACTACAACAATACAACCAATCAAGCCATGAGCGAAGTCATCAACATCAAGGAACTCAACGAGCGTATCGAACGCGAATCGGTCTTCGTCGATACGCTCCGCAACGAAATGGGCAAGACGATCGTCGGCCAGACGCATCTGATCGACACGCTGCTCATCGGCCTCCTGTCCAACGGCCACATCCTGCTGGAGGGCGTGCCGGGGCTGGCCAAGACGCTGGCCATCACCACGCTGGCCCGGGCCGTCGACGCCTGCTTCTCGCGCATCCAGTTCACCCCCGACCTGCTGCCCGCCGATCTGCTGGGCACGCTGATCTACTCGCAGAAGAACGAGGACTTCATCGTCCGCAAGGGCCCCGTCTTCGCCAACTTCGTGCTGGCCGACGAGATCAACCGTTCGCCGGCCAAGGTGCAGTCGGCCCTGCTGGAGGCCATGCAGGAGCGCCAGGTGACCCTCGGCGACGAGACCTACCCGCTGCCCCAGCCCTTCCTGGTGCTGGCCACGCAGAACCCGCTGGAGCAGGAGGGCACCTACCCGCTGCCCGAGGCGCAGGTCGACCGCTTCATGCTCAAGGCCCGCATCTCCTACCCCAACAAGCAGGAGGAGCGCGACATCGTGCGCATGAACCTTTCGGGCGCCGGCATGCCCGAGGTGCGCAAGGTCGTCTCGCCCGAGGACATCGTCAAGGCCCGCAAGGTCGTCGAGGAGGTCTACATGGACGAAAAGATCGAACGCTACATCGTCGACATCATCTTCGCCACGCGCGAGCCGGGCGAGTACAACCTCCAGAAGTTGCAGAACCTCATCGCCTACGGCGGTTCGCCTCGTGCGTCGATCTCGCTGGCCCGCGCGGCCCGCGCCTATGCCTTCATCCGCCGCCGCGGCTACGTCATTCCCGAGGACGTGCGGGCCGTGTGCCATGACGTGCTGCGCCACCGCATCGGCCTCACCTACGAAGCCGAGGCAGAGAACATCACCTCGGAGGAGATCGTCACCGAGATTCTCAACAACGTAATCGTTCCCTAAGCGATGCAGGAGAGCGAAAACGATCTTCTCCGGCGCGTCCGCAAGATCGAGATCAAGACGCGCGGGCTTTCCAGCGAAATCTTCGCCGGCAAGTACCACACGGCCTTCCGCGGCCGGGGCATGTCGTTTTCCGAAGTGAGGGAGTACCGTGCCGGCGACGACGTGCGCGACATCGACTGGAACGTCACGGC
>USCH01000014.1 GCA_900553175.1 uncultured Alistipes sp.
AGGACAGGACACCGGGCACCCGCCGCCACAATCTTTTTTTGTTTAAAAACGGAGCGATAAATTTTGATTTTCGAAAAAAAACCGTAATTTTACATTCGAATTTTAACGGTTAAGCAGACTAAAACACGCCCCGAATGCCGTTTCACCCTACGGAAACAGGCCTACAGGGCCATTTTCTCCGTATGCAGACCGGTTCACCGAACCGCAAACGGACATGATCGGTTAAACGGATCGGCCGGACGACGAGACGAAAATTACTAACTCAGGAAATAAACGACTATGAAATTCCATCTGAAAGAACTGGCCGTCGCGGCTGCATTGATCGGTTCCGCATGGTATGCCCAAGCCGGTGAAAAAAGCTCGCTCAACGGCAAATGGCGCCTCGACTACTGGCCGCAGGGCGCTGTGCCCGTCATGTCGCCGGCCCAGGCCGAAGGTGTCGAAATGCGGACGGTCGAGGCGACCGTTCCGGGCAACGTCGAACTGGACCTGCTGGCTGCGGGGCTGATCGATGAGCCGGAGACGGGCAGCAACGTCTACAAGCTCCGCCCGCTGGAGGGCAACCAATGGCGCTACAGCCGCACGTTCCCCACCCCGGCCCATGAGGCGGGCGACCGCGTGGCGCTCAACTTCGGCGGCATCGACTGCTTCGCCGAAATCTACGTCAACGGCCGACATGTCGGCAGCGCCGACAACATGCTCATCGAGCACAGCTACGACATCACCGACGCCCTGAACCCCTCGGGCGACAACACCGTGGAGGTCTACATCAAATCGTCGGTCATCGAGGGCCGCCAGTACATCCCGCCCACGATCAGCATCAACTTCGCACAGGTCGAATCGGTCTACGTGCGCCGCGCCCCCCACACCTACGGCTGGGACATCATGCCGCGGCTGGTGAGCGCCGGGCTGTGGCGCGGCGTGGAGCTGGAGGTGCTCAAGCCCGCCCGCATCCGCGACGTGCACTGGTACACGTCGGCCGTCGACGTGGCCAACAAGCGTGCGGCGGTCTTCCTCGACTGGACGATCGCCCTGCCCGTGGAGCTGCAGGACGGCAAGCTGTCGGTCGAGTTCTCGCTCAGCCGTAACGGTAAGCAGGCCGCCTACGGACGCACGCTCGTCTCGTCCCATGCCGGACGCCACATCATGGGCGTCGACAACGCGGAGCTCTGGTGGCCCCGCGGCTACGGCGAGCCGGCCCTCTACGACGCCGAGGTGAAGCTCCTCGACGAGAAGGGCAACGTGGTCGACACCGACCGCCGACGCATCGGTCTGCGCACGATCCGGCTCGACTTCACGCCGACGCACACGGCCGAGAATCCGGGCCGCTTCTGCTTCATCGTCAACGGCGAGAAGGTCTTCGCCCGCGGCAGCAACTGGACCCCGATGGATGCGCTCCACAGCCGCGACGCACAATGGCTCGACAAGACGTTCGAGCTGGTCACCGACCTGAACTGCAACATGATCCGCAGCTGGGGCGGCGGCGTCTACGAGGACACCCGCTTCTACGATCTCTGCGACGAAAACGGCGTGATGGTATGGCAGGACTTCGGCATGGGCTGCACGTTCTACTCGCAGCGTCAGGAGTTCGCCCGGGCCATCGAACGCGAGGTCGAGGCCGTGGTGATGAAGCTGCGCTCGCACCCCTCCATCGCCCTCTGGTCGGGCAACAACGAGAACGACCAGACGCTGACCATCGGCACGCTGGCCCCCTTCCGGCCCGACCCCAACCGCGACGTCATCTCGCGTCAGGTCATCCCGATGGTCCTCTTCGAACTGGACCCCACGCGCAGCTACCTCCCCTCGTCGCCCTACTGGAGCGAGGAGGTCATCCGGAACGGCTACAGCCAGAACCTGCTGCCCGAAGACCACCTGTGGGGCCCGCGCGGCTACTACAAGGAGCCGATCTACAACGCCAACAACTGCCTCTTCGTGAGTGAAATCGGCTACCACGGCATGCCCAACCTGGAGAGCCTCAAGAAGATGTTCCCCGCCGAGTCGGTCTACCCGTGGAGCGACGTGAAGAGCCACCGCTGGAACGAGGACTGGCTCACCAAGGCCGTGCGCATCCACAAGGAGTGGGGCTACACTCCGGAGCGCAACAACCTGATGATCAACCAGGTGAACATACTCTTCGGTCAGGTTCCCGACAAACTCGAAGACTTCATCTTCGCCTCGCAGGCCGTGCAGGCCGAGGCCATGAAATACTTCATGGAGATCCACCGCGGCCAGAAATTCGAGCCCAAGACGGGCATTCTGTGGTGGAACATCCGCGACGGATGGCCCGTGATTTCGGACGCCGTGACGGACTACTACTTCTCGAAGAAACTGGCCTACTACTTCCTCAAGAACGTCATGCAGAACGTCTGCGTGCTCATCAACGATCCCGTGGAGGGCGCCTATCCGCTCGTGGCCACCAACGACACGCGCCAATGCGCCGGCGGTCATGTCACGGTGACGGACGTGGCCAGCGGCCGCAAACTCTTCGAGAGCGACTACACCGTGCCGGCCAACGCCCGCCGCGAAATCGCCCGCATCCCCGAAATGGAGGGCCAGGGCATGATGCTCATCACCTACTCCACCCCCGAAGGCGAACTCAGGAACCACTACCTCTACGGCAAGGCGCCGTTCAAGCTGGACGAGTACCGCAAACTGCTTCGCAAAACCAATATTTACACCATCAAATAACATCGCTCGACCCGACATGAAAGAAAACATCATCGGAGTAGACATAGGCGGCACGAAATGCGCCGTCACTTACGGCGAACAGAACGGTAACGAAGTCGCCATCCGCGACAAGGTGCGTTTCCTGACCACCGACCTCGAGGGCACGCTCGCGCAGCTCAAGGAGGCGATCCGCACGGTCATGCAGCGCAACGGTCTCGACCGGGAGAACACCCGCGCCATCGGCATCAGCTGCGGCGGTCCGCTCGACAGCCGCACGGGAGTGGTCATGTCGCCCCCCAACCTGCCGGGATGGGACAACGTGCCCATCGTCGACATCTTCCAGAAAGAGTTCGGCATCCGCACGGCCATCCACAACGACGCCAACGCCTGCGCGCTGGCCGAATGGCAGTTCGGCGCCGGCATCGGCACGCGCAACATGGCTTTTCTGACCTTCGGCACCGGACTGGGCGCCGGTCTGATCCTCGACGGCAAACTCTACACCGGCACCAACGACAACGCCGGCGAGCTGGGCCACATCCGCCTGAGCGACTTCGGTCCCGTGGGCTACGGCAAAAGCGGCTCGTTCGAGGGCTTTTGCAGCGGAGGCGGCATCCGCCAGCTGGCGCAGGCTGCCGTCCGCGAGAAGTTGCAGATGGGCGAAAAGGTCGCCTGGTGCCCCGATTCGGACCCCGAAAAGATCGACGCGCGCATCGTGGCCGAAGCCGCCGCTGCGGGCGACGGACTGGCCGAAGCGATCTACCGCACCTCGGCCCGCTATCTGGGCAGGGGACTGTCGATCGTCATCGACCTGATCAACCCCGAAATGATCGTCATCGGCAGCATCTACGCCCGCAACGAGGCATTCATGAAGCCGCTCATGGAGGAGGTGATCGCCCGCGAGGCGCTGCCGCTCGCCAGCCGCGTCTGCCGCGTGGTGCCCGCCGCCCTGGGCGAGGAGATCGGCGACTACGCCGCCCTGTCGGTGGCTGCCAACGCATAGAGCTTAACGGATACCGCCCCGGACCGGTCCGCCGGAGCGCCCGAGGCGGAATCCGCAACCTGACAAACGAAACAGATGAAACACGAAATCATTCTCCGCAGCCTCGACCAGGCACGCCGCACACTCGACGAGTTTCTGGCCGCCCCGGCCACCGTTCCCACCATGGAGGCGATGGTCGACGCCATGAAAACCGCCCTCGAAGGCGGCGGCAAGATCATGAGCTGCGGCAACGGAGGCTCGCTCTGCGACGCCACCCATTTCGCCGAGGAGCTCACCGGACGTTTCCGCGAAAACCGTCGTCCGCTGGCGGCCATGGCCATCAACGACCCGGCCTACATGACCTGCGTGGGCAACGACTTCTCGTTCGGCGACATCTTCACGCGCTGGGTCGAGGCGTTCGGCAAGGCGGGCGACGTGCTGCTGGCCATCTCGACGAGCGGCAACTCGGCCAACATCGTCCGGGCGGCCGAAAAAGCGCAGGAGCTGGGCATGAAAGTCATCGCCCTGACGGCCGAAGGCGACACCGCGCTGGGACGCATGGCCGACATCGTGCTGCGGGCCCCGCGCACGCCCCACTCCGACCGCATCCAGGAGATTCACATCAAGGTGATCCACATCGTGATCGAAGCGCTGGAGAAAGAGCTGGGATTTTAACAGAGACACAACCTTTTACACATTCATTAACCATTTTTAACCTTTTCTTATGAAAAAATTTCTTTCCGCACTTGCCTGCATGACGGCATTTGCAACGCTCGCCGTATCGTGCGGCGACGACGACACCGATGATCCGCAGCCCGCTCCGGTGGTCGCTGTCGAATCGGTAAAAATCACGCCCAGCCCCGCCAGCGTGGTAGCGGGCGAAACGCTCGAGCTCAAGGCCGAGATCACTCCCGAGAACGCTACGCCCCAGAGTATCGAATGGGGTACGCGCAACGCTTCGATCGCCTCGATCGACAAGCAGACCGGCGTGGTGACCGGCGTCGAAGTGGGTGAGGTGCAGGTTTACGTGATCGTCGACGGCAAGACGGCCGTCTGCGCGCTGACCGTGACGGCCGCTCCGATCCGCGTCGAGACGATCGAGCTCAACAAGACCGAAATGGCTCTCTTCGTCGGCAAGTCGGAGACGCTGACCGCAACGATCTCGCCCGAGAACGCCACCTACCCCACCGTAACGTGGAAGTCGAGCGACGAAGCGATCGCCACCGTCGACGAGAGCGGTAAGGTCGTAGCCGTCGCCGAAGGTACGGCCACCATCACCGCCACGGCCGACGAGAAAGAGGCTACCTGCACGGTGACCGTTTCCGTTCCGGAGATCGAGGTCAGCGCCGTTTCCAACATGGATGCCATGCAGGGCAACACCGTCGCACTGACCGGTATCGGTTTCAAGGCCGGCGACAAGGTGCAGCTGGAGGCTCTGGCCGGTGAGGCTTTCTCCGCCGAGGCTGCCATCGCAGGCGTAACGGGTGAGGGCGCCACGTTCGAACTGCCCGCAGGCGCTTCGAAAGACCGCTCCTACAAGCTGACCTTCCTGCGCGAAGGCGCCGCCAAGGCCGTGGCTTACCTGCGTCCCGACAACGATTTCGTCACGATTCCCTACCACCTGGGCTACTACATGGTCGGCAAGGATGAAGTGGACGGTCTGGAGGACGATCCCTCGATGCGCTGCCAGAACGGTGCGACGGACGGCAGCGGCGTAACCTACCGCGGTTACATCGCAGGCCGCATCTTCGAGTACAATCCCGACACCCAGGAGTTCAAAGTCTGGAAGAAGGACGCTGCGCTGACGCCGCTCAACATCGCAGAGGGCGGCGATTTCGACATTCAGTACACCACCGGCGTCACCGACCTCTCGCCCCTCTTCGAGCTCTATCCCTCGCTGCCGATGGTCGGCTCGGTATGGACCGCCAACTCGTCGATCGAGAAGCTCGACATGACCCGCTTCCCCAACGCCACGGCACTGCGCGGCTGGGGCGATCCGGGCAGCCAGCTCAACAAGCTCGCCGAAGTGAACTTCGGCACCTACACCGATGACGAGCATGCCCTGAGACTTCAGCACATCCAGCTGGAGCGCAACTCGATCAAGGAGCTCGACCTGCGCAACTGCGTCTTCCTCGACCACTTCTCCTGCCAGGACAACCAGATCACCAAGATCAATCTGGGAACCGCCACGGGCATCGCCGGTCAGGACAAGGACCAGATGATCATCGTCAATGACATCGATGCGCGCAACAACCAGCTCCGCGAGTTCGACATCACCAACTGCGGCCGTCTGCGCTGCCTCAAACTCGAAGGCAACAAGATCGAGCGCATCAACCTCCAGAACAACGCGCTGGGCGAGGGTCCCACGATCAACGGCAGCCCCGTCAAGGGCCGTCCCGACAGTTGGTTCCCCTACACCTACATTCTGAAGGACACCGAGCATTTCAGCATCACCTGGGCAACCGCCGAAGAGGCTCAGGGCGAGCGCCTCATCAACGCCGAGCGCTACTGGTGGCGCGTATTCTCCGCAGCCAACGGCAGCGAATCGCCCGAGAACATCCGCTTCGAAGGCGGCTGGGTCGAGAACGGTCCCGTCGTACAGGCCCTCAAGGCCGGCTTCAAGGTCGTTTGCTGGACCTATTGGAACGAAGCAGGACCGGATCCGCACATCGTCGACTCCCACGAAGGCGGCAGCGACCCCTGCACCTACTAACAGCTCCGACCATTAACCATTAACACACCATACCCCAAACCAAGCAATGAAACTCCGAATTTCATACCGACGCCTCGCCGCCGCGCTGTTCGGCGCCTTCCTGTCCGTCTTTGCGGTCTCGACCGCTGCGGCACAGGCCCGGATCGCCATGCAGGGCGACAAGACCGACATCGCACGCTGGATCGACCAGCGCTTCGCGCAGGGGCAGCTGCCGCCGTTCTCGTTCGTACTGGACGAAACGCCGTCGGCCGACCTGATCCGCAGCTGGCGCTGGACACGCCGCGTCGTCGACACGGGCGAAGCGGGCGTCGTGGCACGCACGTTCACCTACACCGATCCCCGCAGCGGCCTGGAGGTCGTCTGCGACGTGAAAGGCTATCCCGAATTCCGGGCCGTGGAGTGGGTGCTCGCATTCCGCAACGCGTCGGACGAAAATTCGGGTCAGATCAGCCGCGTGAAGGTCGTCGACATCGACATGGCCTATCCCGCAGCGGGTCCGATGAAGATTCATTACGCCGAAGGCAACAAGATTTCGAAAGCCGACTACGCACCCCGCACCGCCGAAATACGCACCGCGCATCCGCTCCACATCGAGCCGCGCAGCGGTCGTTCGTCGGAAGAGGCGTTCCCTTTCTTCAACCTCGAATCGGAGAGCTCCTCGCAAGGCGCGATGGTGGCCGTCGGCTGGACCGGAACGTGGCAGGCGGACATCGCCAAACACGATCCCCGCAACCTGGGCCTTTCGGCGGGTATGGCCAACTGCGATCTCTACCTCTATCCCGGCGAGCGGTTCCGCACGCCCTCGATCGCTCTGATGTTCTGGAGCGGCGAACGGATGGAGGGCCACAACCGTTTCCGCCGTCTGATCCTTGCGCACCACTCGCGCAAGGTCGACGGCAAAACGGAGTATCCTCTGTGCAGTAGCTTCAACTACCGCGATCCGCAACCCTGCGGAGAGTATTCGTGCATCACGTCCGACTGGGCCATAGCGATGGTACGTCGCTATGCCCGGTTCGGGCTGACGCCCGATGTCTTCTGGCTCGACGCCGGATGGCACACCGGAGCGGGCGACTTCCGCAACGGGAAAAACTGGGCCAACACCACCGGCAACTGGACCGTCGACCGCGAACGGTTCCCCCAGGGCATGAAACCCATCTCCGAGGCCGTGCACGACGTAGGCGCCAAGTTCATGGTGTGGTTCGAACCCGAGCGCGTGGTCAAAGGCACGCAGTGGGCCGTCGAACACCGCGACTGGATGCTCGACACCACCTTCTGGCCCGAAGGCTCCGAAGAGTCGACCTGGTTCCTCTTCGATCTGGGCAACGACGAGGCCTGCGACTGGCTGTGCAAATACTACGGCGACCTGATCGAAGAGAACGGCATCGACTACTACCGCCAGGATTTCAACATGCGCCCCGCCTGCTACTGGCGCGAGGCCGACCAGCCGGGCCGCAGCGGCATGACCGAAATCCGCCACATCGAAAACCTCTACAAATTCTGGGACTACCTGCTGGAGCGCTTCCCTGGTCTTCTGATCGACAACTGCGCCTCGGGCGGCAAACGCCTCGACTGGGAGTCCATCGGCCGCAGCGCACCCCTGTGGCGCAGCGACTACTACCACTACGACGACCCCGACGGCTACCAATGCCACACCTACGGGTTGAACTTCTTCCTGCCGATCCACGGCACGGGCATCCTGCTCCCGGACAAATATTCGTTCCGGTCGAGCCTTTCGTCGGCCCTCCAATGCAACTGGAAAGTCACCGAAAAGAACGTTTCGGTGGTCGAGATGCACGACCGCATCGAGGAGTACCGCGAAATCAAACCTTACTATTACGAAGACTATTATCCGCTTTCGGGAACCGGCGACCTGACGGGCGACGACGTATGGCTGGCCTACCAGCTCCACCGTCCGTCGGACCAGACGGGCATCGTCATGGCGTTCCGCCGTCAGAACAACCCCGACGCCGACTACACGGTGCGTCTGGGCGGCCTCGAACCCGAAGCATCCTATACGCTCACCGACAAGGATTCGGGCACCGAGACCCTCCTCACGGGCCGCGAACTGGCCGCAGGCTACACGCTGCATCTGTCCGATCCGAAGAGCTCGCTGCTGATCCTTTACCGCAAGAACTGAAACGCCGATCTTTCCGATCGCAGATCGGGCAAGCCGGAGCCGCCCCCGGCGCAGGCTTGCCGCTTTCAGCCGCGGCGCCTCCGTCGGCTACGGCCCGAATAAAGCTGCAACCGAAAAAATCCATCATACAAAACCGATATAAATGCTACGCAAATCCATACTCGAACTGCTGGGCGCAGCCCTGCTCGCAGCCGCCGTGCTGCCCGCCGCCGCCCAATCGCACCTGAAAGTTCCGGCCAAGGGCACCGCATGCGACGCATGGGCCGCCAAGTCCTTCGCCAAAGGCAAAGTGCCGCCCTTCTCGTTCGTCTACGGCGGCGTGCCGTCGGCCGACTTCATCGCCAAGTGGGACTATAAGGCCGAAGCGCTGCCCGCCGCCGAAGAGAATGTCGCCGAAACGCGCTACACCTACACCGATCCCGCCACGGGCCTGCAGGCCGAATGCCGCGTGAAGACCTTCGGCGACTTCAACGCCATGGAGTGGGTGCTGCGCTTCCGCAACACCTCCGGGGAGAACACCCCCAAGATCGAGCAGGTGAAGGTCGTCGACCTCACATCGGACTACGCCGCCAAGGGCGACGTCACGCTCCACTATGCCAGCGGCAGCGACGCCGGGCGCGACGACTTCCACGCCCGCGTGCGCACACTCGCGCCGGGCGAAAACCACTACATGCACCCCACGGGCGGCCGTTCGTCGCAGGTGGGCTTCCCGTTCTTCAACATTCAGTCGCCCACGGGCGGCATGATCGTGGCCATCGGTTGGACCGGCACCTGGTATGCCGACATCGCCTGCCCCGCGGCGGGTTCGTCGCACGTGGCCACGGGCATGAAGAACCTGGCCACCTACCTGCTTCCCGGCGAGGAGATCCGCACCCCGTCGACAGCCATGCTGCTCTGGCAGGGCGACGACTTCATGACCGGGCAGAACACGTTCCGCCGCTTCATGCTGGCGCACCACCACCCCCACGTCGACGGCAAACCCGCGCAGTATCCCATTTCGTCGAGCTTCAACTACGGCGATCCCCACCCCTGCAACGAATACACCTGCATGACCACGGACTACGCCATCGCGCTCATCCGCCGCTACGAGCAGTTCGGGCTGCTGCCCGAGGTCTTCTGGCTCGACGCCGGATGGTACCGTCAGGCCGCCGACTGGCGCAACGGCTACAACTGGGCCAACACGGTGGGCAACTGGAGCGTCGACCGCGACCGCTTCCCCGAAGGCATGGCGCCCATCGGCGACGAAGCCCACCGCGCAGGCTGCAAATTCATGGTGTGGTTCGAGCCCGAACGGGCCGTCAAGGGGACCGACTGGGCCGTGGAGCACCCCGAATTCATGCTCGACGCCAGCGGCAAGGCCGTGCAGCCCGACTGGATCAAGTACCACGATCAGGACTCCTACCTCTTCAACATGGGCGACCCCGTGGCGCTCGACTGGCTCTGCAAACAGGTGGCCCAGCTCATCCGCGACAACCACATCGACTACTACCGTCAGGACTACAACATCGAACCCGAAGGCTTCTGGCACGCCCACAACAAGGAGAACCGCGTGGGCATCTGCGAAATCCGCTACATCGAGGGACTCTACAAGTTCTGGGACTACCTGCGCGCCGAATTCCCCGGCCTGCTGATCGACAACTGCGCCGGCGGCGGCCGCCGCATCGACCTGGAGACCAGCTCGCGCGCCGCACCGCTCTGGCGCACCGACTACAACTACGGCGAGCCGATCGGCTACCAGTGCCACACCTACGGGCTCAACATGTGGCTGCCCGTTCACGGCACGGGCACGCACCAGCCCGATCCGTTCACCTTCCGGTCGAGCCTGGGCGCCGCCGTGATCTTCAACTGGAAGATTTCCGACGCCAGCACCTCGATCTTCGAGATGCAGCGCTGCATCGAGGAGTTCAAGGCCGTGCGCCCCTACTTCTACGAGGATTTCTACCCCATGACCGGCGAGGGCGAGACGAGCCTCACGGGCGACGACATCTGGCTGGCCTACCAGCTGCTGCGGCCGTCGGACCAGACGGGCTATGTGGTGGCTTTCCGCCGCGATCTGGCTCCCGAAGCCACGTGCGAGGTGCGTTTCCGGGGTCTGGAGCCCGAAGCGACCTACCTGGTCGAGGTGACCGACACGAAAGAGTGCGCTGAACTCTCGGGCCGCGAACTGATGGAGGGCTACACGCTCCGCGCCGAACCGCGCACCTCGCGTCTGATCCGCTACAGCAAAAAATAATGCGCAGCCGCAGCCCCGGCAGCGGAGGCTCGCAAAGAACGCGCCCGCCCCGCTGGCTGCGGCCCGTACAGACATAAATTAAAGAAACATGCTCCGACGAATCGTTTTCTTCGTCCTTGCCGCGCTGCTCGGCATCTCGTGCAGCAGCGACCCGCAACCGGGTTTCACACTCTGGCAGCTGCCGCCGCAGGGGCCTTCGCAGATGAACTCCTACGTGATCCGCACCGACGCGGGCCGCGTGGTGGTGATCGACGGAGGCACGGCCGACGACGCGCCCTACCTGCGCGGATTTCTGGCCGCGCTGGGCAACCGGATCGAAGCCTGGTTCGTCACCCACCCCCATGCCGACCACATGGGCGCGCTGACCGAAATACTCAAGGCTCCCGGCGAGCTGGAGATCGGCACGATCTACCATTCGCCCATGACCGTCGAACAGCTGGCCACGGACGACTACCGCCATCGGCTGGCCGACGCATTCTATGCGGCGCTCGGGGCCTCCGTCACGCCGCAGATCGCGCTGACCGAACCCGGACTGGAGCTCGCCGTCGACGGGCTGCACCTGAAAGTGCTGCAAGTCAACGACCGGAAAACCACCGTCAACGCCTACAACAACGCCAGCATCGTGCTGCGGCTGTGGGACGGGCGCAAGAGCCTGCTGATGCTCGGCGACACGGGCGAGGAGAGCGGCGACCGGCTGCTGGCCTCTGTCCCGCGCGAAGAGCTCGACTGCGACTTCGTCCAGCTGGCCCACCACGGGCAGATGGGCGTCAAGGACGATTTCTACCGCACCGTCCATTTCCGCGCCTGCCTGTGGCCCACGCCGCTGTGGGTGTGGAACAACGATATCGGGGGGGGGTACGACACCGCCTGGATGAAGACGCCCCACACCCGCGCCCTGATGGACGAGCTGGGCATCGAAGAGCACCATTGCGCCTGGCAGGGGCTGGCTAAAATCGAATGACCGAAAAAACAACCAACAATCATCAATACCATGAAAAGAAATTTGAGATTCATCCTCTTATTCTGCCTCGGCTCGATCCTGAGCGCGGCAGCCTGCTCGGATTCGTCGTCGGACGAGACGACCGATCCGAACAACAAACCCGGCGAAGGTGCGATCCAAAGCCTGACGTTCTCGCCCGACCAGGTGACGCTCGTCGCAGGCGAGAGCACCGTGCTGACGCTGACCGTCACCCCCGAAGATGCCGACCTCAAAAACTGCCGCTGGACAAGCAGCAACCCCGACGTGGCGAACATCGATCCCGTGTCGCTGACCGTCGACGCCTACAAGGCCGGCTCGACGACCATCGGCGTGGCTTACAGCGCCGAGGTGCGGGCCACGTGCGAAGTGACCGTCACGGCCGCTCCCGTAGAGCTGAAAGCCATCGAAGTGGCGCCTCAGTCGGCACAGCTCGCCATCGGCGGCACGGTCGACATGACGGCCACCTTCGTTCCGGCCGACGCGCAGGTCGAGGGTTCGGTCGTCTGGGAGAGCAGCGATCCGTCGGTGGCCACGGTCGACGCGCAGGGTCATGTGACGGCCCTGGCGATCGGCATCGCACAGATCACCGCCAAGGCGGGCGACGTGACGGGAACCGGCTACATCGAGGTGTACGACGCGGGCGACAAGCATGAGTTCACGTTCTACCAGTTCAACATCTGGGAGGGTCTGAACAACATCAGCAACGGCGTGGACGCCTTCATCAACCAGCTGGTCGAGCTGCGGCCCGATGCCGCCTCGTTCTGCGAATTCCCGTCGACCTCCGACGCCGAGCGCATCCTGTCGGCCGCGGCCAAGGCGCTGCGCGAACGCACGGGCTTCTACTACTGGTACAACTACCGCGGCGGCAGCGGCACGCGCGGCCTGCTGACACGCCACCCCATCGTCGAGACGGGCGGCGTGCCCTCGGCCAACGGCGAATCGTCGTGGTTCTACCGCACGACCATCGACTTCTACGGTCAGGAGATTTCGGTCTACGCCTCGCACGCCTACCACTCCTACTACGCCTGCTACCTGCCGCGCGGCTACGGCGACGGCGAGTCGCCCTACGGCTGGAACCCCATCTACAAGGAGGGCAGCACCACGGAGCTCGCTCCGATCACCGACGTGCAGTACATCCTCGAGCGCGAGGAGATGTCGGGCCGCACGCAGATCGCCAAAGACCTGGTGGCCGACGCCTTCAAACAGAAAGCCGCAGGCCGTCTGGCCGTATTCGGCGGCGACCTCAACCAGCCCTCGCACCTCGACTGGACCGTCGAGGCCAGCAACCTCTTCGCCCGCAACGGCGCCGTGGTGGCCTGGCCCATTTCGTCGTACGTGATCTCCAACGGCATGAAGGACGCCTACCGCGAAATATGGCCCGATCCGGTGACCCATCCGGGCATCACCTGGCCCGCCAACAACCCCGCCGCCAGAAAGCAGACCACCTGGGCGCCTCTGACCGACGACCGCGACCGAATCGACTACTGCTACTTCATGCCCGACGAGAAGATCGCCGTCACGAACGCCCAGATCGTGGGTCCCACGGCTTCGGTGGCTTTCAACAAAGTCGAAGAGGACAACTACGAAGAGCTGATCGCTCCGGTGAACGACATCTGGCCGAGCGACCACCGCGCACTGTTCATCACTTTCGAAGTGCAGTGCCCCGCCAACAAGTAAACCGCACGCAAAACGATGAAACGACTTTCGTTCCTGCTCCTTGCCGCCCTGTCGGCCGCCTGTAGCCACGACGCTACGGGCGACGACGGCGGTGAGCCGACCCCTCCCGTCGATCCGTCCCAGCCCGCCGGACTGGTCACCTACGGCATCGAATCCGCCGTAGCCGTAGACCCCCAAGGCGATGAACTGGCATTCGACTACCCCGCCGTTCGCGAAGACAAGAAAGTAGGCATCTTCTACTTCATCTGGCAGGGTGCGCACGGCTACGACGAAAGCGGGTACTTCGGCGGGGATATCCAGCCGCCGTCGGCCAGCGACGTCAATTCACCGTACGACATCAGCGTGCTGGAACGGGGGCATGCCGACCCGCAGACGATCGCTTTCGGACCGAAGGGCGCCATGCACCATTGGGGCAAGCCCTATCTGGACTACTACGTGGCCAACGACAAGTGGGTGATCCGCAAACATGCCCAGATGCTCAAGGCCGCGGGCGTGGATGTCATCTTCATCGACCTCACCAACGGATACGCCTACCTGCCGGTGGTGAAAACCATCTGTTCGGTTTATCACCAGATGCTGCGCGAAGGCAACCGCACGCCGCAGATCTCCTTCATTCTGAACACCAATCCCCAGCTTCCGATCCAGGAGCTGCTGACGCTGTACAAAAGCGGCACCTACGACCGTCTGTGGTACAAGATGAACGGCCGACCGCTGATTCTGGCTCCGCTGCTCGACTACGGCCCCGAAATCAACAACTACTTCACGTTCCGCTACTGCTGGTACGACACAAAGTTCGGTTACGGAGGCAGCTGGTACGGCGACGGCACGAACCGCTGGTCGTGGGGCGAATTTTCGCCCCAGCGCAACGTCAAGGAGGAGGTTCCCGTCATGGTGGCCAGCCACCCCCTCTGGGACGTGGGCCGCAGCTACACGGGCAACTCGCCCGCAGGCCAGGGCGGTCATCAGCCCCACAACACCACTGCCGAACAGCGCGCCGCCGGAACCTATTTCAGGCAGCAGTTCCAGCAAGCCCTCCGATACGATCCCGACATGATCTTCATCACGGGCTGGAACGAATGGGTCGCCCAGCGGCAGATCGCCGACTACCCCATGCAGTTCATGGGATCGCCGATCAAAAAGGGCGACAGCTACTTCGTCGATTGCTACAACCACGAATACAGCCGGGACGTCGAACCGTGCGCCGATGATTTCAAGGACATCTATTACTACTACATGACGGACTACGTGCGCCGCTACAAAGGGATGAAACCCGTGGCGCCCGTCCGGGAGATCCACCGGATCGCCATCGACGGCAAATTCGACGACTGGACTCCGCTGGGAACGCGCTATCAGGATTACCGGTTCGACACCGAAGCCCGCGACCACTGGGGATTCGGATTCAGGAACCGCAGTCTGAAGAACGACACGGGACGCAACGACATCTACCGCTGCAAGGTGGCCACCGACGCGCAGAACCTTTATTTTCACGTCGAAACCGTCGATCCGATCACTCCGTCGGGCGATCCCAGATGGATGCGTCTGTTCATCGACGTCAAGGGCAGCACGGCCCCCGACTGGGAGGGATTCCAATGGGTGGTGAACAACCGCGTCGCCAGCGACACGCAAACCACGCTCCAGCGTTCGAAAGGCGGATGGAACTGGGAGGAGGTCGCCACGCTCGACTACGCCGTCAACGGACGGCAGATGGAGATCGCCATTCCGCTCGCCCGGCTGGGCATCGACAATCCCCGCGAATTCACCGTCGACTTCAAATGGATCGACAACGCGGTGGTCGACGGCGACATCTGCGAGTGCATGCGCGACGGCGATGCGGCTCCCGACAGCCGGTTCCGCTACCGCTATATTTTCAAATACTAAAAATCAACGATCAATCATGAAACGCACCTTTATCGCCGCTCTTCTGGCCGCCCCGCTTCTGCTGTGCGCAAGCTGCAAGGAGGAGAGCAACGGAGCCAACGGAGCAGACGACAACGGCGGTCCGAAAGAGTATCCGACCGCCATCCCCTCGACCGACCGTTTCCCCGCCGTGGCATGGCACGGCGTGCGGGCCGAGCAGGCCACGGCCGAACGGTTCCTCGAAGCCGAACAGATGGGCATCACGCTCAACTACTCGCGGCTCCGCAACCTCGAAACGGCACTCAAGGCACTCGACGAAGCAGCCAAGACCAACGTCAAGCTGATCGTCGAATGCGACGAACTCTACAGCGACGAGAAACGGGCCGACGCCGTGCGCACGCTCATGACCCACAAGGCCCTGGGCGGATACTTCATGGACGACGAACCCGCACCCCAGAAATTCGAGGACATCGCCCGCCGCATGCGCGAAATCGAAGCGATCGACGCCGACCACATCTGCTACTGCAACATCTTCCCCACGCTCACGGCCGAAACCTATCTGGCCTGGGGCATGGGCGGCTACACCGACTACGTGCGCAAATACATCCGCACGTGCCAGCCTAAATTCCTCTCCTTCGACGAGTACCCCGTGCACACCGACCGCATGGACGGCACCGTCGGCCAGATTCTGGTGAAAGGCACCTGGTATCCCACGCTCGAAACGGCCCGCACCGAAGCGCTGCGCTGGGGGCTCGACCTCTGGGCCTTCATGCTCACCTGCCCCCACACGGCCTATCCTCAGCCGACGACCGATCATCTGCGCCTGCAAGCCTACAGCGATCTGGCCTACGGCGCCCAGGTGCTCCAGTGCTTCACCTACTGGGTTCCCGAAGTGGCGGACAACGACT
This sequence comes from uncultured Alistipes sp., assembly GCA_900553175.1. GTDB lineage: Bacteria > Bacteroidota > Bacteroidia > Bacteroidales > Rikenellaceae > Alistipes. The sequence continues at coordinate 16,151 of USCH01000014.1, forward strand.
TCTGGATGTACCGCAACGCTCCGATCGCCGAGGACGGCACCCGCACCGAGACTTACGATCTGGTGAAAGCCATGCTCGACGAAGTGCAGAACGTGGCCTGGATTTTCCGCGGCGCAACAGTCGAGGGCGTTTGGCACACCCGTCCGGGCGGCACCATTCCCGACATGACCACCCAGCTGACCGATCTGCCCGAATGCGTCAGCCAGATGACCATCCGCGACGGCAGCCAGGCGCTGGTTTCGGTTCAGAGCAACCACGGCTACCGCTTCATGATGCTTCAGAACACCGACGTAGTCAATCCGATGCAGTGCATGATCCGCCTCAAGGAGGGTGTGCGCCGCGTGAACCGCGACGGTTCGGTGACCCTGGCTTCGGAAGACGAGGAGATCCAGACGATCGCTCCGGGCGACGTGCGCATCTATATGTGGTGATCCCGTCCGAACCGCGAATCCCGTTCATCCCTGCCGCAAAACGATGCGGCAGGGATGATTTTTTACGGCCCGCTGCGGCATACGGTCTTTCCGCAACTCCTTACCGAGGGATCGGGCTTTCTCCCGCAGGTCGCACCGGAATCGGAGAAACGCGGAGGGGGGGGCAGAACAGGGCGGAGGCAGAAACGAAGCCCCGGACTGGAAACGGACGGAAACCGAACAAGGATCGGACCGGACAAGGGCGGCGACCGGGTGCAGAACGCCGAATCGCGGGGAGACCGGGCAGGGGGTGCGGAACCAGCAACCGGGACTGGGAACAGACGGGAACCGGACAAGGAGCGGACAGGAGCGGACAGGAGCGGACAGGAGCGGAGACAGGGTGCCGAACGCCGAATCGCAGGGAGAGCGAGCAAGGGCGGAGACAGAAACGGAGACAGGATGCCGAGCGCCGAATCGCAGGGAGACCGGGCAGGGGCGCGGGACCAGCAACCGGACTGGGAACAGACGGAAACCGGACAAGGGTCGGACGGAAACCGAACAAGGAGCGGAGACAGAAACAGAAGCAGGAGCAGGAGCGGAGACAGAAACGAAAGCAGAGGCGGAGACCCGGACCGACCGAACCGCGGCCTTCCGCCACCGCCGATCCGGGCCCTACGGCGACAAAAAAGGTGTCTGCCCCGAAAGGCAGACACCCCGCAAAATGCCGCGGTCCCAATCGCTGTTCCTAACCTTCACACATAACCGCGGCACAGACCGGACTACCACCGAAAGGTATGCGTTCCGGCCTTTAAATCGATCTCCTCTCCGCCGTAACGAAGCGTCGCCGTGGTGTTGCACGGCACGGTGACCGTGTATTCCACCTGCCCGCCCTTGCGGCGCCACTCGGCGCGGATTTCGCCGCGCACCGAGTCGTAGGAGGCACGCGCCCAATCCAGTCCCTCGACGAAATGGGGCGCGAAGACGACGTTCGCGAATCCGGGACGCTCGGGATCGCAGTTGATGCCCACGATGTCGTTGACATACCACGCCGCGACGTCGCCCAGGAAGACATGGTTGACCGACGCATCGCGCCACTCGGGCGACAGGGCCCAGGTTTCGGCCAGCGTGGTGAATCCCTGCTCGACCCACCAGCCCCACGACGGGCACTCCTTCTTGAGCGCCATGCGGGCGGCCGTGTCGGCATGGCCGTAGCGGGTCAGCATGCGCAGCACGGTCTTGCTGCCGATGGTGCCGAAGTCGAGGAAACAGTCGTTGCCGACGATCATGCGGTCGAGGTTGTCGGCCACACGCTGCGCATCGGCCTCGGGCACGAGGCCCATATAGAGCGCCACGCCCTGCGCCGCCTGCGAACCGTTGGCGTAGAGGCCTTTTTCGGCATCGTAATACTTCGTGTTGATGAGCTCGCGCAGCTGTGCGGCCTTCTGCTCGTAGCGGCTCGCGTCGCGGCCCAGCAAATGGGCGAAACGGGCCATCAGCTTGTTGTCATAATAGTAGTAGCAGGTCGACGTGTAGTCGGTCGGGGTCTGCGTGTGGATGAACACCCAGTCGCCGATGCCGTAGGTCACGCAGCCGTCGGCCTCCTCGCGCGTGGCCAGATAGTCGAGGTAGCGCTCGCACACGGGCCACATCTTCTCCACGGGGCGCAGGTCGCCCGTGTAGTCGTAGAGCGTCTGCGGAATGATGAACGCCGCTGCGTCCCACACCGGGCCGATCCAGTCGTCGTAGCCCCAGTCCGACGTGGGGATGATGCCCGAAATGCGGCCTGCGGCGTTCTGGTTGTCGACGAAATCGTCGAGCCACTTCTCGTAGAACGACATGCCGTCGTAGTTGAGCAGCGCCAGTTCGAGCGCCAGGTAGGCATCGGCGATCCAGCCGTTTTTCTCGCGCTGCGGGCAGTCGGTCGGAATCGAGGTGAGGTTGTTCAGATAGGTCTGGCGCGTCATCTCCCACACGCGGTCGAACAGCTCGCTCGACGAGGCGAACTCGCCGACCGACTGCACGTCGGTGTGCATGAAGAGGGCCGTGAGGCTGTTCTTGTCGAGCTTGAGCGGCTCGGACGACGTGAGCTCCACGTAGCGGAAGCCGTGGTAGGTGAAATCGGGCGTCCATACCTCGCGGCCGCCGCCCCGCAGGATGTAGGTGTCGGTCTGGAAGGCATAGCCGGGCAGCGGCTTGTAGTAGATGTCGAGGTTGCGCATCTCGATGCGGCCCGAGGGCTGGAGGAACTCGCCATGGACGAACTCGACCTGCGTGCCGCGCTCGCCCTCGACCTCCAGGCGGCAGACGCCCGTGATGTTGGTGCCGAAGTCGAAGACATAGACCGTGTCGCCGAACGACTGCACGGCTACGGGCTTCAGTTCGCGCGTGGCACGCACGGCAGGCGCCGTCTGGGCCTTCATGAGCGGCGAGGGTGCCTCGACCTCGGAGGCCGGAGCCCACGAGGAATCGTCGAAGCCGGGCTTCTCCCAGCCGTCGATCTCGCGGCGGGCGTCGTAGACGTCGCCGCTGTAGATGTTGTTCGAGACATAGGGACCGTCGGCCGTCGTGCGCCACGTGCCGTCGGAGCAGACCGTCTCGTGCGTGCCGTCGGCATAGTCGAGGTGCAGCTCGCAGATCATGCGGGCGCGGTTGCGCCAGCGGGCGTTCTCGAAGTTCCACGTCGCCACGGGCTGGATTTCATTGTAGAATCCGTTGCCCAGCACGGCCGAAAGGACATTCTCGCCCTTGCGGAGCAGCCGCGTCACGTCGTGCACGGCGTAGAGGTTGCGCTTGTCGTAGTGGGTATAGCCCGGGTCGAGGCGGTTTTCCGACACCGCCTCGCCGTTCAGACGCGTGCGGGCATAGGCTGCGGCGCTCACATAGAGCCGTGCCGACTGCAGGCCCTTCTTCACCTCGAAGCTCTTGCGCAGCATGGGCGCAGGGACGTAATCGCGGTCGTGGGCGTCGGTGATCCACACCGCCTGCCACTCGTCGGTCGACAGGATCGCCGTTTCGAACCGGGCGACGGGCGAGGTGAGCCGCCGTCCTTCGGCATCGGATGCGGTGACCTGCCACCAATAGGGCGTGCGGCTCTTCAGCAGCCCCTCGTCGGGCATCGCCGCGAAGCTGTCGGACGAGGCGACTTCGCCCGAATCCCACACGTCGGGCGCAGCGAGCGCCTCGGCCGAGGTGGCCACCGCCAGACGATAGGAGGCCTGCACGAAACCGTCGGCGCAATCGTAGGTCCACGTAAAGCGCGGCGACTGCGTGTCGACCGTCATCGGCGATACGGCGTATTCGCACCGCATGCGGTCGATCGAGGCGCTCCGTCCGCACGCGGCGAACGCCAGTGCGAGGCACAAGGCCCATCCGAGCCGGGCCAATCTCTTCATTTCGAATTTCATCGGATCAGTAATTTAAATTGGTTCGTTGTCGTCATTTTTTCCCGTCGTCCCCGCACGGCTGCGCCGCAGCACCGAAACGCCGCCGGTATTCGATCGGCGTCATCCGCAGGTGGCGCCGGAACATGTTCGAGAAGTAGGAGGCGTCGCCGCAGTTGAGTCTGAAGGCGATCTCCTTGATGCTCATGGCCGTTCCCGAGAGCAGGCGGCACGCCTCCTGCAAGCGGAGCTCCTGGATGTAGCGCGCCGGCGAGATGTTCGTGTAGTCGCGGAACATCTTGCGGAACCACGAGTAGCTCATGTTCACGCGCCGCGCCACCTCGTCGGGCGAGATGTTGCTGTAAAGCTCCTCGCGCATGATGCGGCGCGCCCGGTCGATCTGGCCCACCACGTCGAGCGAGACGAAATGGTGGTTGGCATGGTAGTACATCGCCATGCCCAGCAGCAGATTGGCGATGCCGGCCAGATACTGCTGGTAGGAGGAGCGCTCGTTTTCGGCCACCTCGATGGCCTTGTCGTAGAGCGCCGTGATCTCCTCGCGCACGCCGACCCGGTAAATCTCGCGGTGCGAGTCGAAGAAGAAGTAATCGCTGCGGAAGCGGCTGTCGATGTTCGGACCGCCGAAGCCGATCCAGTATTCGTGCCATCCGGTCTGCCGGTCGGGCATGTAGCTGTGCCAGCGGTTGGGCCGCAGCAGGATCATGTCACCCGCCCCCACTTCGGTCCGCTGCCGGTCGGGGCCGAAGAAGGTTCCGCGGCCCGAGGTGATGTAGACCAGCTGGTAGCTGTCGAGCATCCGTCCCTTGGCAACATCAAAATAGAAATTCTTAGGATGCCCCACCTGCGGCGGATAGGAGGCGTAGCCCGGTTCGACGGTTTCGCTGCCGACGGTGTTGACCGTGATCCCCCACTGGGCATCTTTTTCGCTGCTTACCAGATACTTGTGATAATTCGTCAGCTTCATTGGTTCGATTACTTAACCGGATAAGTATTTCCTCTTACAAATATATGTAAAATTCGCCGATCTTGTTCACTTTCCCGGACGATTCTTCGGAAGAAAAGTCAAAAAACAACATTCATCCATCACATAGCGATGTCCGTTCCGCAAAAAAATGCGTTTTTTTGTATACGTAAAAAACCACATTCATGCAACCCGAACACTTCATCGCATTCGACCTGGGCGCCACGAGCGGCCGGACCATCCTCGGCACCCTCGACGGCGACTCGCTCCGCATGAAGGAGCTGACCCGTTTCCCCAACCAGGTGCTCCCGATGCAGGGACACGTCCACTGGAATATCTTCTCCCTCTACGAACACCTCTGCGAGGGGCTGCGCGCCGCAGCCCGCGAAGGGGTCGAAATCCGCTCGATCGGCATCGACACCTGGGGCGTGGACGTCGCCTTCGTCGGCCGCGACGGCTCGCTGCTGGGCATGCCCTACGCCTACCGCGACCCGCACACCGAGGGGATGCCCGAAGCCTATTTCGCAGAGGCGATGCCCCGCGACGAGGTATACGCCCGCACAGGCATCCAGATCATGGACTTCAACACGCTCTACCAGCTCTTCGCGCTGCACCGCGAGGGCTCCTCGCAGCTGGAGGCCGCGCAGCATCTGCTCTTCATGCCCGACGCGCTGTCGTATCTGCTCACGGGGCGGATGGTCACCGAATACACCATCGCCTCGACCTCGCAGATGCTGAATCCCCGCACCAAACAGCTGGACGCCGACCTGCTGAAGCCGACGGGCGTCGCACCCGACCGGTTCCCCGAGGTGGTCATGCCCGGCCATCGCATCGGCACGCTCCGGCCCGAACTGGCCGCAGCCTGCGGACTGCCCGAAATTCCGGTGATCGCCGTGGCGGGCCACGACACCGCATCGGCCGTGGCGGCCGTTCCGGCGACGGACGAACGCTTCGCCTACCTCTCGTCGGGCACCTGGTCGCTCATGGGCATCGAGACCCCCGAGCCGGTGATCGACGAGCGCACCTCCGCCTACAACATCACCAACGAAGGAGGCGTCGAAGGCACGATCCGCCTGCTGAAGAACATCACGGGCATGTGGCTTCTGGAGCAATGCCTCAAGGAGTGGAAAGCGCAGGGCACGGAGTACACCTATCCGCAGATCGTGGCCCTCGCCGAAGAGGCCGCGCCGTTCCGCTCGATGATCGACCCCGACGACGCCTCGTTCGCCCACCCCGAAAGCATGGTGGCCGCCATCGAAGCCTACTGCACGCGCACCGCACAGCCCGTGCCGGGCACGCACGCCGAGTTCATCCGCACGATCTTCGAGAGCCTGGCGCTCAAATACCGCTGCGTCCTGGAGCGCTTCCGCGAAATGGCTCCGTTCCCCATCGAACGGCTCCACGTCATCGGCGGCGGATCGAAGAACGCGCTGCTCAACCGCTTCACGGCCAACTCGACGGGCATGCCCGTCGTCGCGGGTCCCTCCGAGGCCACGGCCATCGGCAACATCATGCTTCAGGCCAAAGCGGCGGGGCTGGCCGGATCGCTGGCCGAAATGCGGCAGCTGATCGTCCGCTGCGTGCCCACGGAGACCTTCATGCCCGACGAGCGCGAAACCTGGGAGGCGGCCTACGCCCGCTTCGAAAAGGTCATCGGCCGGAAATAAGCATCGGACCGGACGGGATTCGGACGGGGAAAGCCGGTCGGCGGGGCGGAAGTCGCGATCGAGCGAAGGCAGAGGCCGCCAAAGGCGGACTTGCCGAACACGAGCGACTGAAAAAGAACTCAAACCACCCCGGCGCTGAATCGCGCCGCCGCCGGCTCCGGTTCCAATTCCGGTTCCGGTTCCAGCTACAACTCCAACTCCGGCTCCGGCTCGAATATGAAATTCAAGAAACAACCATAAAAACTCCAAAACATCACTCGTTATGAAAACCGAACTGATCGAAAAAGCCTACGCCATTGCCAAAGAACGCTACGCTGCCGTAGGCGTCGACACCGACGCAGCCATCGAAAAGCTGCGCAACATTCCCATTTCGCTCCACTGCTGGCAGGCCGACGACGTAGCCGGCTTCGAGAACCGGGGCGGCGACCTCACGGGCGGCATCCAGGCCACGGGCAACTACCCCGGCAAGGCCCGCGACATCGAGGAGCTGCGCGCCGACATTCTGAAGGCCAAGAGCTACATCCCGGGCAAGCAGCACCGTCTGAACCTGCACGAAATCTACGGCGAATTCGGCGACGAGCAGGTCGACCGCGACCAGGTCGAGCCGCGCCACTTCGCAGGCTGGATCGCCTGGGCCAAGGCGAACGGCCTGAAGCTCGACTTCAACTCGACGTCGTTCTCGCATCCCAAGTCGGGCGACCTGTCGCTCTCGAACCCCGATCCCGAAATCCGCAACTTCTGGATCGAGCACACCAAGCGCTGCCGCGCCATCGCCGAGGAGATGGGCAAGGCGCAGGGCGACCCCTGCATCATGAACGTATGGGTGCACGACGGTTCGAAGGACATCACCGTCAACCGCATGAAGTACCGCGAGCTGCTGAAGGATTCGCTCGACAAGATCTTCGAGACGAAGTACGAGCACATGAAGGACTGCGTGGAGTCGAAGGTCTTCGGCATCGGTCTGGAGAGCTACACCGTGGGGTCGAACGACTTCTACATCGGCTACGCCACCAGCCGCGGCAAGATCGTAACCCTCGACACGGGCCACTTCCACCCCACCGAATCGACGGCCGACAAGGTGTCGTCGCTGCTGCTCTTCACGCCCGAGGTCATGCTCCACGTCTCGCGCCCCGTGCGCTGGGACTCGGACCACGTGACGATCATGAACGACGACACGCTCGACCTGATGAAGGAGATCGTGCGCTGCGACGCTCTGGACCGCGTACACATCGGTCTGGACTACTTCGACGCCTCGATCAACCGCATCGGCGCCTACGTCGTCGGCACGCGCGCCACGCAGAAGTGCCTCATGCAGGCGCTGCTGGAGCCGCTGGCCAAGCTGCGCGAATACGAGGCTGCCGGCAAGGGCTTCGAGCGTCTGGCCCTGCTGGAGGAGTCGAAATCGCTGCCCTGGAACGCCGTATGGGACATGTTCTGCATGCAGAGCGGCGTGCCCGTGGGCGAGGAGTTCATCGCCGAAATCCAGCAGTACGAAAAGGAGGTCACCTCGAAACGCGCCTAAACCGCTGAATCATGGAAATCGTCATCGGACTTCTCATCATCGCCGTCGGCTCGTTCTGCCAGTCGTCGTGCTATGTGCCGATCAATAAGGTGAAAGAGTGGTCCTGGGAGAGCTTCTGGCTCACCCAGGGCCTTTTCGCCTGGCTCGTCTTCCCGCTTCTGGGCGCCCTGCTGGCCGTGCCCGAGGGGCATTCGCTCTTCGAGCTGTTCACGTCCGAAAACTCGTTCAAGATCGGCATGACCATCCTCTTCGGCATCCTGTGGGGCGTCGGGGGTCTGACCTTCGGACTTTCGATGCGCTACCTGGGCGTGGCGCTCGGACAGTCCATCTCGCTGGGCACCTGCGCCGGTCTGGGCACGATCCTCGGCCCGGTCATGCTGCACCTCTTCTATCCCGAAGCGGGGCACCTCGAGAAGCTGACCGCCTCGGTGGTCATCGGCGTGGTCGTCACGCTCGTCGGCATCTCGATCATCGGCATCGCCGGCAACATGAAAGCCGCATCGCTCTCCGAGGAGGAGAAGCGCGCCGCGGTCAAGGACTTCAACTTCCCCAAGGGCATCGCCATCGCGCTGCTGGCCGGCGTGATGAGCGCCTGCTTCAACGTGGGTCTGGAGTTCGGCGGCAGCCTCCACTTCGACCAGACGCCCGACCTCTTCAAGACGCTGCCCGGCACGCTGCTGGTGACTTTCGGAGGCTTCCTGACCAACGCCGTCTACTGCTTCTACCAGAACACGCGCAACAAGACGTGGGGCGACTACGCGAAACGCTCGCTCTGGGCCAACAACCTCTTCTTCTGCGCCCTGGCCGGCGTGCTGTGGTACTCGCAGTTCTTCGGTCTGAGCCTCGGGAAAGGGATGCTCACCGGCTCGCCCACGCTGACGACCTTCGCCTTCTGCATCCTCATGGCCCTCAATGTCACCTTCTCCAACGTCTGGGGCATCATCCTCAAGGAGTGGAAAGGGTGCTCGAAGAAGACCATCGCCGTGCTGGTGGCGGGCATCGTCGTGCTGATCGTCTCGACGTTCGTGCCCGAACTGCTGAAATAATCATTTGCGAGCCGCAGCCCCTGCCCCCGCGGAGGACTGCTTTTTCACTTTTAACTCTACGAAAAACATGAAATCCATACTCGAAAACCGCCCCGAACTGGCCGCCCGCATCGCCGATGTGGCCGAAGTGGCGGGCTACCTCTGGCAGAAAGGCTGGGCCGAACGCAACGGCGGCAACATCACGGTGAACATCACCGACTGCGTGGACGATGCGATCCGGGCCCTGCCGCCCATCGGCGAAGTCACGCCCATCGGCATGACGCTGCCCCACCTGAAGGGCTGCTACTTCTACTGCAAGGGAACCAACCGGCGCATGCGCGACCTCGCGCGCCGTCCGATGGACAACGGCTCGGTCATCCGCATTCTGGACGACTGCGCCTCCTACGTGATGATCGCCGACAACCCCGTGCGCCCCACCTCGGAGCTGCCGTCGCATCTCTCGATGCACGACCAGATGATCGCCTCGGGCAACGGCTATACGGCAGCCATCCACACCCACCCGATCGACCTGGTGGCCATGAGCCACAATCCGGAATTCCTCGAAAAGGACGTGCTCACCAACCTGCTCTGGTCGATGATCCCCGAAACGCGGGCCTTCTGCCCCAAGGGACTCGGCATCGTGCCCTACAAGATGCCCTCGTCGCTCGAACTGGCTCAGGCCACGATCGAACAGCTGCGCGAATACGACGTGGTGATGTGGGAGAAACACGGCGTCTGCGCCGTGGGCAAGGACGTCATGGAGGCCTTCGACCAGATCGACGTGCTTTCGAAATCGGCCCAGATCTACCTCACGGCCAAGTCCATGGGATTCACCCCCACCGGCACCACGCAGGAGCAGATGGACCAGCTCAAACAAGCCTTCAACCTCTGAAAACCGACCTCATGAACATCCGCATTCTGAAAACGACGCTCTGGACGCTCTGCGGCCTCGTGGTTCTGATCGGCAGCTGCAACTGCTCGACCGCCGAAACCGACGAACCGCAGCCCGGCACAGGCTCCGCACTTCCGACCGGCAACCGGCTTCCGGGCTACGACGCCGGCGAAAGTCTTGCGGTGGAAGTCGCCCGACCGACCGGCGCAAGGCTCGTCGGACTGGGCGTGGAGCTCGACCCCCACTTCCTCTCGCAGAACACCACCCGTCCCGACGGTCCCCAGCCCGCCATCTGGCACCGGATCGTCACGCCCCGCATCCGCCAGATGCAGATCGAACGGTTCCGCGTGATGCTCCTGCCCCACTGGTGGGAGCCCGAGAACGACAACGACGATCCCGACGTGGCCGACATGAGCCGCTTCACGTTCGACTCCAAGGAGATGGAGTCGCTCTATGCGGTGCTCGACATCGCCCAGGAGACGGGCGCCGACGTCACGCTCGTGCTGTGGGGATGCCCCACCTCGTGCGAACAGGTCGGCAACCGCTACTTCGGACGCCACTTCCTCTGTGATCCCGACGCCCAGAACTGGGTCGTGGAGCCGGCCAGCGACGAAGAGTTCGCCGAGAGTTTCTCGACGGTGGTCAAATACCTCATCGAGGAGCGCGGCTACACCTGCATCAAGGAGCTGACCCCCTTCAACGAACCCGACGGCAACGTATGCCAAATCGAGCATTACGTTCCGCTGGTCAAGACGCTCGACGCCAAGCTGCGCCGCGACGGCATCCGCGACCGGGTGAAGCTCAATCTTTCGGACAACACCGACACCCGCCGCTTCTTCCTCGAAGGGTGCGCGAACCAGCTGGCTGCCGAGGCCGATCTGTTCAACAGCCACACCTACATCTTCGGCTACGAAACGCCCAACCGCGTCGTCGAGAGCTGGGAGAAAGCCAATGTCGACGTAGCCGCCCGCGCCGGGAAGTGCCACATGGTCGGCGAATTCGGCTCGAACCAGTGCGTCGGCGCCACCCGCCAGCGCGACATCGACAAGTACGAGCGCGGCGTGCTGATGACGCGCCACGTCGTGAACTTCCTCAACGCCGGAGCGGTCGGATGCAGCTACTGGAGCCTCATCGACCAGTATTACGGACGCACGGAGAGCTATCAGGCCATGCAGCAGCTCGGTCTGTGGCGCTACCTGCGCGACGCCTATGCCCAGGACCCCGACAAGTCGATCTATCCGTCGCTCAAGGAGGATTTCGAGGTGCGCCCGCAGTATTACGCCTATTCGCTGCTGACGCGCATCGTCCGCAAAGGCTCCCAGGCATTCCCGCTCGACCTGCGGAACGATTACGCCGCCGGAACGGCCCTGCTTTCGGCCGACGGCGAATGGAGCTACGTGCTGGCCAACGGATCGGACGAAGCGATCAGCCTCGATCTGAAGAACGGACACCGCGGCGGCACCGCCCCCTGCGAGGTTTACCGCTACGTGGCGGGACGCCTGCCCGAAGGCGATGCGCTGCTCCCGGCCGCCATGACGCTCGAATCCGCGGAGGGCGCATTCCGCGTCCATCTGCCCGCGCAGAGCGTCGTGGTGCTGACCCAGCGGCAGCTCGCCGCCGAATGATGCGGGGCGAAGCCCCCTGCAAGAAAATGCCCCGCCTTTTTCAGGCAGGGGCATTTCTTTTCCGGCGCTATCCGTCCGGTGCCCGATCCTGCGAAAACGCCCCGGCCCGAATGCACAGGCGGGGCGTCTCCCTTCCGGCGGAACCGGACGGTTCCGGGAATCACTTGTCGGCCACGAAGGCGAGTTCGTCGAGGGCGAAGTACCCCGGAGCGTTCATCCCCCACTCGCCCGTGTCGTTCGACTCGGGCGTGAAGGTGAGCTTGTCGACCTTGCCCAGCGACGAAAGATCGACACGCACCCAGTCCTCCGCACGCAGACCGCCCTGCGCGAGCGTGCACACCACGCTGCCGGTCTCGGCGCCGTTGAGCGACCCCTTGATGACGACCCGATAGTAATAGGTCGTGGCCACCGGCGATTCGGCGGCAGGGGCATACTCGTGAGCGAGCAGCGTATTGGCCAGATAGCAATGGCATACCGTGCGGGGCTGCTTGGCCAGTTCGATCGTCGGCGTGCCGTACTCGCCGGCATAGGTGCTTAGGAAGCCGACCAGACAGGTCGACGTGGAGCAGGCCCCGCGGTCCGCCCACACCGTGAACTGGGGATACCCCGTTTCGGGCATCGTCTTGCCGTAATCGGCCGAGACGACGAAACCGCCCCACGAGTCGCCGTACTGGCCCGTCGAGTAGGCGTGCCCGAACCAGACGTTTTCGTTGGCCGTCGAGAAGAGCGGACCGTCGTAGGCGCCGTTCTCATCGAGCATGTCCGCAGCGTCCGCAAGGCTCTCGAACCAGTAGACGTTGGGATAGACGCCCCCGGCAAAAGATCCGGCCACGTCGGCATCGCCCAGCAGGACGAGCTGGCCGTCGATACCCTTCAGCATCTCATCCGATTCGAACGAAACGGTTTCGATGTGGTTGGCGGGACAGTCGGAAGCCGATGCCGGCAATTCGTAGAAATAATAGTCGTTCTTGTCCGCACACGAGGCGAGCGTCAGCGCAGCCGCCGTCAAAAATAAGATTTTCTTCATTTCCATACGATATGATACAAGTAAAATAAAAAAAGTCCGTCGCCGGCTCCGGATACGAACTCTTCTTTTCACGCCTGCAAACTCCCGGCACAGGCGGCAACCTGCATCTGCCCGGCCGACAGGGGCAATCGACGAACTCCGTTCTCCGCAGAGGCAGTCCGAAAAAAGAGCTCTCCCGAAGGAGCATGCAAGGCAGGTCTTCTGGCTCGTTCCGACCGCAACGCCTTCCCGGCAACAACCAGTGGCTCAAAGATATTGCGGCTTAAGAAAGGAACTCACAGCAGCGGGAACTGCTGCCGAATCTCACGGCATTCCCTTTTCATCGCGCAGGGCATCGACATCCCCTTGCGAACCGTTGCGGTGCAAATTTAAAAAAATAATTCCTATCTTTGCCCAACCAAACCAAAAAAAGCATACGATCTCATGAAACACGCATACGTATTCCCGGGCCAGGGCGCCCAGGCCGTAGGCATGGGCAAGGACCTCTACGAGCACGTTCCCGAAGCCAAAGAGCTGTTCGAAAAAGCCAATGAAATCCTCGGATTCCGCATCACCGACATCATGTTTGCCGGCACGGACGAGGAGCTGAAGCAGACCCGCGTCACGCAGCCCGCCGTATTTCTCCACTCGGTCATCCTGGCCAAGGCGCTCGGCGTGAAGCCCGATGCCGTGGCCGGACACTCGCTGGGCGAATTCTCGGCCCTGGTCGTTTCCGGCGCCCTCTCGTTCGAGGACGGACTGCGGCTGGTGTCGAAGCGCGCCCAGGCCATGCAGGCCGCCTGCGAGGCGCAGCCCGGCACGATGGCCGCCATCCTCGGCCTCGACGACAAGACGGTCGAGGAGATTTGCGCCTCGGTCGACGGCGTGGTCGTCGCCGCCAACTACAACTGCCCGGGTCAGCTCGTCATCTCGGGTGCCGTCGAGGCCGTCGAGGCCGCCTGCGAGAAGGCCAAGGCCGCCGGAGCGCGCCGTGCGCTGCGTCTGCCCGTAGGCGGTGCGTTCCACTCGCCGCTCATGGAGCCCGCCAAGCAGGAGCTCGAAAAAGCGATCGCCGAAGCTCCGTTCCGGACCCCTTCGTGCCCCATCTACCAGAACGTGGACGCCCGGCCCTACACCGATCCCGCCGCCATCAAGGCCAACCTGATCGCCCAGCTGACGGCCCCCGTGCGCTGGACCTACATCGTGAAGAACATGCTTGCGGACCAATTCGGCGAATTCACCGAACTCGGCCCCGGCACCGTGCTCCAGGGGCTGATCCGCAAGGTGGACGCCCAGGCCGCGGTCGCTTCGCAGTCGACGCTCTGACAGGCCGCGGATTCCCGCGACGGAAAAAGACTTCGGATCGCCCCGAAGTCTTTTTTTTCATACGATCGCGACGGAAATGTTTTGAAATTTATTTAAAAATCCATTGCATTTTTAAATACAGTTTCTAACTTTGTTCCGTCATTCAAAAGAAGAACACGCAAGATGACTTCGCTTACCGAATTTTTCAACAAGCACCAGGACGATTCCCTGAAAGGAATCTCCCACAAGAACAGCCTCATCAAACGCAGCATCATCGCCCACATGGCGGCCAACGGCGAGTGCACCCTCTCCGAACTGACCAAGGAGCTGCACATCAGCGTGCCGACCATCACCAAACTCGTCCAGGAGTTGGTCGACGAAAACATCGTCTCCGATCTGGGCAAGGTGGAGACGCCGGGCGGACGCCGGCCCAATATCTTCGGACTGGCCAGCTCGGCCATCTACTTCGCCGGCGTGAACGTCGGACGCGACAACATGCGTTTCATCATCACCGACCTGCAAAACAACATCATCAAGGAGGAGAACGACTTCACGTTCGAGCTGCTCGACCGGCCGCAATGCATGGAGCGCATCTGCACCAACATCGAGGAGTTCATCGCCCACTGCGGCATCGAACGGGCCAAGATTCTGGGTCTGGGCGTCTGCATGACCGGACGCGTGAATCCCGCGACGGGACGCAGCTACAAATACTTCACCTCGTCGGAGCAGTCGCTGCGCGACATGCTCGAGGAGCGCGTGGGCATCCGCGTCCTTCTGGAAAACGACACGCGCGCCCGCTGCTACGCGGAGTACACCTACGGCAAGTCGAAGGACGACAGCAACGTGCTCTACCTGCACATGGGCCGCGGCGTGGCCATCGGCATCGTGATCGACGGGCGGCTCTACTACGGCAAGAGCGGCTTCGCGGGCGAATTCGGCCACATCCCCTTCTTCAACAACGAGATCATCTGCTCGTGCGGCAAAAAGGGATGCCTCGAAACCGAGGTTTCGGGCATCGCCATCGAGGAGAAGATGTGCCGCTCGATCGAAAGCGGCGTCAACACGATCCTCAAGGAGAAATACGACCAGCAGAAGTCGATCCACATCGACGACATCATCGCCGCCGCGAAAAACGACGACAACCTCTCCATCGAACTCATCGAGGAGGCCGGAGAGAAGGTCGGCAAGGCCGTGGCGTTCCTCATCAACACCTTCAACCCCCAGACGGTCATCGTCGGAGGCAATCTGGCCGCAGCGGGCGACTACATCATGCTGCCGCTCAAGTCGGCCACGAACAAATACTCGCTCAACCTGGTCTACAAGGACACCAAGTTCCGCGTTTCGAAGATGACCGAAAGCGCCAACGCCTGGGGCGTCGCGATGCTCATCCGCAACAAGATCATCGGCCTGTCATGATCCTCGAAGGCCGCCTCGTCAGGCTGCGGGCCGTCGAGCCGGAGGACGTGGAGAGACTCTGCGTCTGGGAGAACGACACGGACGTGTGGCCGGTCAGCGGGACGACGGAGCCCTTCTCCCGGGAGCAGATGGCCCGCTTCGTCCGGCGGCAGCTCGACGGCGGCGATCTGCTGCACACCGGACAGCTGCGTCTGATGATCGAGACACGCCCGGCATCTGCCGCCGAAGCGCCCCGCACGGTGGGTGCGATCGACCTGTTCGACTACGACCCGATCAACCGCCGGGCCGGCGTCGGCATCCTCATCCATGCGGCCGATGACCGCGGCAGGGGCTATGCGGCCGACGCGCTGGAGCGGCTCGCCGAGTATGCCCGGCAGACCCTGCACCTGCACCAGCTGTGGTGCGACGTCGGTGCGGACAACCTGCCGAGCCTCGATCTGTTCCGCCGCGCGGGCTTCAGCGAAGCGGGCCGGAAACGCGACTGGCTCCTGACCGCGGAGGGATTCCGCGACGAGACGATGTGGCAGAAGATTCTGGATTAGCCTCTTCGCAGCCGAAACGGAATACCACCGAGACTGCGCATCGAAAACAGAACCCCCGGGAGTTGCTTCCCGGGGGTTCTGCCTCTTCGGGCGGAGGGGAATCACAACCTCCGCGAGCCGTCCGAAATCGTCACGCCGTACACCTCGGGCTCATGGCCGTAGCGGGCAGCGAACCGTTCGCGGGCCGTAGCGATGAAGCGGTCGCAAAGCTCCTCCTTCACCAGATTGATCGTGCAGCCGCCGAAGCCGCCGCCCATGATGCGCGAACCCGTCACGCCGCACTCCCCGGCCACCCGGACCAGGAAGTCGAGCTCCTCGCACGACACCTCGTAATCTTCGGAGAGCCCCCGGTGCGTCTCGTACATCCGTTTGCCGACGGTCTCGTAATCGCCCTTTTCGAGCGCATCGCAGACATCCAGCACCCGCCGCTCTTCGCCGATGACGTAACGGGCCCGGCGGTAGTCCTCCTCCGAAATCCGATCCTTGACCGCTTCCAGCTCCTCCATCGAGGCGCCCCGCAGCAGCTCCCGGCCCAAAGCCGCGGCCACCCGTTCGCACGAGACGCGGCGATCGTTGTAGGGCGAGCCGACCAGCTCATGCTTCACGCGGGAATCCAGGAGCACCAGCCGGTATCCGCGGGGATCGAACGGGAAATAGGCGTACTCCATCGAGCGGCAGTCCAGACGCATCAGACAGCCTTTTCGGCCGAACACCGAGGCGAACTGATCCATGATGCCGCACATCACGCCGCAATAGTTGTGCTCGGTGGCCTGTCCGATGCGGGCCAGTTCGAACGGATCGAGCCCGCAGCCGTACAGATCGTTCAGGGCGAAGGCATAGACCGACTCCAGAGCCGCCGACGAAGAGATGCCGGCACCCAGCGGGATGTCGCCCGAGAACACGGTGTCGAAGCCGCCGATCTTGCCGCCCCGCTTCTGCACCTCGCGGCACACGCCGAAGATGTAGCGGGCCCAGTTTTGAGCGGGTTTGTCCTCCTCTTCGAGACCGAACTCCGCATCCTCGCCGAGGTCCAGCGCATGGACGCGCACCCGGTCCGTGCCGTTGGGACGGATAGCTGCGACGATCTCCCGGTCGACAGCCCCCGGAAAAACGAACCCGCCGTTGTAGTCGGTGTGTTCGCCGATCAGATTGATGCGCCCCGGCGAGGCGAACAGCACGGCGTCGGCGCCGAACAGTTCTTCGAATTTGCCGATGACCTTTGCTTTCATATCGTTTGTTTTCATATCGAAAAAGGGCATAAGAACGGATGGTTCCTCCTGTAAGCAAGCAGGCGTTTTGCCGAACGGGTGTATCTTCGGCGAAGCCAAAGATACGAATAAGCCGAGCGCAAAAGCAAATTTATTTGCATTTTGCCGAGGCGAAGTATCTAAGGCGAAGCCAAAGATACGAATAAGCGAGGGCAA
>USCH01000015.1 GCA_900553175.1 uncultured Alistipes sp.
GCTTATTCGGCTCTTTGGCTTCGCCGAAGATACTCCGTCTCGGCATAATCAAGTTGCCGCTTGCTTCTGCGCTCGACTTTTCGTATCTTTGTGAAAAATCCGCACTTCATGAAGAAAATCGCATTTCTGCCGGTCGCTCTCCTGCTTCTTGCCGGACGGGCCGACGCCTGCACCAATTTCATCGTCACCCGCGGCGCTTCGACCGACGGTTCGACGATGGTCTCCTACGCCGCCGATTCGCACGGCCTCTACGGCGCGCTCTACCATACGCCCGGCGGACGGCACAAGGCCGGGGCGCTGCTGTCCGTCTGCGAGTGGGACACGGGCCGTTATCTGGGCGACATCCCGCAGCCGGCCGAAACGTGGTCGACGGTGGGCAACATGAACAGCCATTCGCTCGTCATCGCCGAGACGACCTACGGCGGGCGGCCCGAGCTGGAGGACCCGACGGGCCGGATCGACTACGGTTCGCTCATCTATGTCACGTTGCAGCGCGCCCGCACCGCCCGCGAGGCGATCTCCACGATCGTCTCTCTGGCCGACACCTACGGCTATATGTCGTCGGGCGAATCCTTTTCGATCGCCGACCCCGACGAGGCGTGGATCATGGAGCTGATCGGCAAGGGCTACGAGGACGACGGCCGGGGCGGCAACGCCCGCCGGGGCATCGTCTGGGTGGCGCGCCGCATTCCCGACGGCTATGTGTGCGCCCATGCCAACCAGGCCCGCATCACCACCTTCCCGAAGGACGATCCCGAGAACTGCCTCTATGCGCCCGATGTCATCGACTTCGCCCGTGAAATGGGCTACTACGAGGGTCCGGACGAGGCTTTCAGCTTCTCCGACGCCTATGCTCCGGCCGACTTCGGCGCCCTGCGCGGCTGCGAAGCCCGCGTGTGGTCCTTCTTCCGCACGGTCGCCGACGGCATGGACGCCTACACCGACTATGCGATGGGCCGCAACCCGGCGAACAGGATGCCGCTGTGGGTGAAGCCGCGCGCCAAGGTGAGCCCCAAGACCGTTTTCGACTGTATGCGCGACCACTACGAGGGTACGCCGATGGACATGACGGCCGACCTCGGCGCCGGGGGTCACGCCTGCCCCTACCGCTGGCGGCCGATGTATTTCGAGGTCGACGGCACGGAGTATTGCAACGAACGCGCGACGGCCACGCAGCAGACCGGCTTCTGGTTCGTGGCGCAGGCCCGGCCCGACGTGCCGCGCGACATGGGCATCCTGTGGTTCGGCGTCGACGATGCCGCCACCTCGTGCCTGACGCCGATCTACTGTTCGGCGACGGAGGTGCCCGCGTGCTTCGACGAGCGGAACGGCTCGATGCTCGACTATTCGCCCGCGTCGGCTTTCTGGCTCTTCAACCGCGTCACGAATTTCGCCTACATGCGCTACGACATGATCTCGGCCGACATCCGCCGGGTGGCGGACGCCTGGGAGAACGATGAGCTGAACGTCTCCGTTCCGCTCGCGGACCGCGCCGCGGCGCAGCTTCCGCAGAGAAGGCGCGCACGCTTTCTGACCGACTATTCGGTGCGGACGGCGCAGACGCTGTTCGACCGCTGGTCGAAACTCGACAGATACCTGTTCGTCAAGTATATGGACGGCAACGTCAAGAGCGAACATGCCGGCGTGCTGGATTATCTCGACGGTCCGGGCACCTCGGCACACTTCGTGGATAACGGCAACGGCCGCGACATCCCGGACAAGATCCAGTTCCCGGGCTACAACGAGAAGTGGAGACGCGCCGTGGCGGCCGACAACGGCGAAACCCTGAAAGTGATCAACGAATAGACCGATATGAAATACGACATTCTCGTGGTGGGCAGCGGCCCCGGCGGATATGTGGCGGCGATCCGCGCCGCCCAATTGGGCAGAAAGGTGGGCCTGGTCGAGCGGGCCGAAGCGGGCGGTGTGTGCCTCAACTGGGGCTGCATCCCGACCAAGGCGCTGCTCCGAAGCGCGCGTGCCTACGCCGCATGCCGCGCCGCCGCGCAATACGGCATCGAGGTGGACGGCGAGGTGCGTCCGTCGCTCGAAAAGATCGTCGCCCGTTCGCGCGAGGTGGCCGCGACGATGAACCGGGGCGTGCAGTTCCTGCTCAAGAAGAACGGCATCGACCTCATCGCGGGCTTCGGACGCCTGACGGCTCCGGGCCGCCTCGACGTCGGCGGCACCGGCTACGAAGCCGACCACATCATTCTGGCCACGGGCGCCCGTCCGCGCGAGATGCCCTTCATGCCCGTCGACGGCGAGCGGGTCATCACGTCGCGTCAGGCGCTGGCCCTCACCCGGCTCCCCGAATCCATGATCGTCGTGGGCTCGGGCGCCATCGGCAGCGAGCTGGCTTGCTTCTATGCCATGCTCGGCGTCCGGGTGATCGTCGTCGAATACCTGCCGCGCATGATGCCGCTCGAGGACGAGGAGGTGTCGAAAGCGATGGAGCGCGCCTTCCGCAAGCTGCGGGCCACGGTGCTCACCGCGACGACGGTCCGTGCGGTGAAGGTCGCCGGCGATCGTTGCGAGGTGGCCGTCGAGGGGAAGCGGGGCGCGGAGACGCTGACGGCCGACGTGGTGCTCTCGGCCGTGGGCATCGAGGCCAACCTCGAAGGCATCGGCCTCGAAGAGCTCGGCGTGAGGACCGAGCGGGGCAAGGTGGTCGTCGACGACCATTACCGTACCTCCGTCCCGGGCATCTGGGCCGTCGGCGACATCGTGCCGGGGCCGGCCCTGGCGCATGTGGCCTCGGCCGAGGCGGTCTGCTGCGTGGAGACCATCTGCGGGCTCGATCCCGCTCCGGTCGACTACGCCGCCGTTCCGTCGTGCATCTTCACCGTTCCGGAGGTGGCGTCGGTCGGCATGACCGAGGCGCAGGCCGCCGAGAAGGGCATCGCCGCGAAGGTCGGCCGCTTCCCCTTCACGGCTTCGGGCAAGGCCACGGCGAGCGGCGACCGCGACGGTTTCGTGAAGCTGATTTTCGACGAGGAGGAGCGCCTGCTGGGCGCCCACATGGTGGGCGAGGGCGTGACGGAGATGCTCGCCGAACCGACGCTGGCTCTCCGGCTCGGCGCCTCGGCCCGCGATCTGACCCGCACGATCCATGCCCATCCGACGATGAGCGAGGCCGTTCCGGAAGCTGCCGAAGCCGCCTCGGGCCGGGCCGTCCACCTCTGACGTCCGGCCGCTGCGCATGTTTCCGGCCCCGGGGCATTTCTGCTTCGGGGCCGTTCGTCTGTACGGATGCGGGGGGGGGTGCGGCGCGAATCTTTCCGATGCGGCGGCTCTACCACGCCACGCGGCGTGCGAAGAGCTCCTCCGGATAGCGGATGTCGCTCAGGAAGAGCCCCTGGGCCGGAGCTCCGGCACTCGACCGCGAGAGGTCGCGCGCTTCGATGATGCCGCGGAACTCTTCGGGCGTATATCGTCCGCGCCCCACGTCGACCAGCGTGCCCGTCACCGCCCGCACCATGTTGCGCAGAAACCGGTCGGCGCGGATCGTGAAGCGGAGCCTGCCGTCGGGCTCCGTCGTCCAGGCGGCGTGCGTCACGCGGCAGATGTTGGTCCGGTTGTTCGAGTTGAGTTTGGCGAACGAGGTGAAGTCCGAGGCTTCGGTGAGCATGCGGGCGGCCTCGTTCATGCGCGCGATGTCCAGCGGCACGTGGTATTGCCACGCTGCGTGGCGCGTGAAGGGATTTTTGTGCGGTTCGATGAAGTAGCGGTATTCGCGCTCCCGGGCGCTGAAACGGGCGTGCGCCTCCTCGGCCACGGGGGTCAGGCTGCCCGCCGCGATGTCGGGCGGCAGCAGGAAGTTGAGCTTCATGAGCAGCCTGTCGGGTTCGGGAATCGCCTCCTCCGTGTCGAAATGGGCCACGTAGTACGATGCGTTGACGCCCGTGTCGGTGCGTCCGGCTCCCGTCACGAAGATCTCTCTGCGCAGCAGCGTCGACAGCGCCCGTTCGAGGGTCTGCTGGACCGACGGCTGTTCGGGCTGCCGCTGCCAGCCGCAGTAGGCGCCTCCGTCGTATCGCAGTTCGAGAAAATGACGCATGGCAAGTTCTTTTCGGTCGGAGCGGAGCCCCTCATCGTTCGGCGACGATCGTCGGATCGTCGAGCGCGAGCCTGCGGATCGTCTGTCCGGCCCCGCGGTAGAAGATGCCGAGCGGACAGTCGGTCGCATCGACCCGCTCCATCGTCTGCGCGCAGGCGGATACGTCGAGCGCCGTGAGCGGATTCGACGCGCACAGCAAGGTTTGCAGCGCCGCGTTCGTCTCCACGTCGAGACGCGTGAGCCGGTTTTGCGAACACGCCAGCTCCGTGAGGCTCCGCAGCCCCTGCGTGTCGAGCGCGGCGAGCCGGTTGCCGCTGCAATCGACCCGTCGCAGGAGCGGACATGCGCCGAGCCGGAGCTCTTCGATGGCGTTGCCGCTGCAATCGAGCGATTCGAGCCTGCTGAACTCGCCGATCTCCCACAGCGATGCGATGCCGCATCCCCGGCAGTCGATCCGTCTGATCCGCTGCGCCTCGTAGCGCGAGATGCGCCCGTCGCCGTCGGTGTCCGCCTCGCGCAGGCACCAGGCTTCGAACGCCGGATCGGTGAGCCGGATGTATTCGTATCGGTTCGCCTCGTCGCGCGGATCGTCCGAGAGTCCGCATCCCGCTGCGGAGCAGAGCGTCAGAAGCGTGAGGAGGCGCCGCATGAGGCTGTCAGATGTCGACGTCGTCGTCGGTCTCCTGCCCCGAATCGCCGTCGCCGTTGTCCTGGATGTCGTCGGCGCCTTTGATTTCGTCGTCGTAATAATCCTTGTCGTCCTCCTCCGAGGCGTTGTCGTCGATCTTGACGTCGATCTTCACCAGATAGGCGACGTCGTCCGTATCGAAGGGCACCGCATAGAAAAAATCGCCGTTGGGCTTGTCCACGCGCATCATCGCGTCGGTGAATCCCAGCGGATATTTCTCTTTGACGGCTTCCTGCATTTCGGGAGCCAGATTGCGAAAGCTCGTCACGATATGTTTCTTCGCGATATTCTGTTTGGTCATGGTAGTGTCACGAAATTTTCTGCAAGTATACGCAAAATTTGCATATCGCGCCGCATCCGGAATTTTTTTTTGCATTTTTTTTGAATTTGTAGGCTCGTCCGAACAAATTGTGTACCTTTACACAGGTTATAGCTGCATTATGATACGCGAGAGGATCGAGGAGCTTCGCCGCCGGCTCGAATACCACAACCATAAATATTATGTCGAAAACGCCCCCGAGATCACCGATTTCGAGTTCGATTCGCTCATGCGCGAGTTGCAGGCTCTGGAAGCGGCGCATCCCGAGTGGGCCGATCCCAACTCTCCGACCGTGCGCGTGGGCAGCGACATCACGTCCGAGTTCCGCACCCTCCCTCACCGCTATCCCATGCTGTCGCTGGGCAACACCTACTCGATCGACGAGCTGCACGAGTTCATCGGGCGCGTCGAACGCGAGGCGGGCCCCACGGAGTTCGTCTGCGAGCTGAAGTTCGACGGCACGGCCATTTCGCTCACCTACGAGCGGGGCCGGCTCGTGCAGGCCCTCACGCGGGGCGACGGGGTCCGGGGCGACGACGTGACGGCCAACGTGCGCACGATCCGTTCCGTTCCGCTCACGCTGCGGGGCGGCGACTGGCCCGGCCTTTTCGAAATCCGGGGCGAGGTGCTGATGCCCTACGCCTCGTTCGACAAGATCAACGCCGAGCGCGAGGCGGCCGGCGAGGCGCTCTTCGCCAATCCGCGCAACGCTGCGGCGGGGACGCTCAAGCAGCAGTCTTCGGCCGTCGTCGCGCGCCGCGGGCTGGACTGCACGCTTTACCAGCTCTCGGGCGACGACCTCCCCTTCGCGACCCATTGGGCGAGCCTCTCGAAGGCCCGCGAGTGGGGGTTCAAGGTCTCGGAGCATGCCCGCATCTGCCGCACGGCGGCCCAGATCGACGACTTCATCGCCCACTGGGACGAGGCGCGGCGCCATCTGCCTTTCCCGACCGACGGTGTGGTGGTCAAGGTCAACGACTTCGCCGTCCGGCGCCAGCTGGGCATGACGGCCAAGGCGCCGCGCTGGGCCGTGGCCTACAAGTTCAAGGCCGAGCAGGCGTCGACGCGCCTTCTGAGCGTCGATTTCCAGGTCGGACGCACGGGAGCCGTCACTCCCGTGGCCAACCTCGAACCCGTCTTGCTGGCCGGCACCACCGTGCGGCGGGCCACACTCCACAACGCCGAACAGATGGCGCTGCTCGACATCCGCCCGGGCGATACGGTCTATGTGGAGAAGGGCGGCGAGATCATCCCCAAGATCACGGGCGTCGACCTGTCTGAACGACCTCCCGGCAGCCATCCGTTCGTCTACATCGATCGCTGTCCCGAGTGCGGCACGCCGCTGGTGCGCTACGAGGGCGAGGCCAAACACTACTGTCCCAACCAGAGCGGCTGCCGGCCCCAGATCATCGGCCGCATCATCCACTTCATCCGCCGCAAGGCGATGGACATCGAGGGGCTGGGCGAGGAGACCGTGGAGCTGCTCTACGAAAACGGTCTGGTGCGCGACATTTCGGACCTCTACGATCTGCGCGCCGACCAGCTGGCGCCTCTGCCGCGGCTGGGCGAGAAGTCGGCCGAGAACATCATCCGTTCGATCGCCGCCTCGAAGACGGTGCCTTTCGCCCGCGTGCTTTTCGGTCTGGGCATCCGCTTCGTGGGCGAGACCACGGCCAAGTATCTGGCCGGGCATTTCCGTTCGCTCGATGCCGTGATGCACGCCGCGCGCGAGGAGCTGGTCGAGGCCGACGAGGTGGGCGGCAAGATCGCCGACGGCATCCTCGATTACTTCGCCGATGCGGAGAACCTCCGCATCATCGACCGCCTGCGCCGGGCGGGGCTGCGTTTCGAGGCCGAGGAGCGGGTGCAGGCCTCCGATGCGCTGGCGGGCCGGAGCGTGGTGATCTCGGGCAAGTTCCTGCGCCACAGCCGCGACGAGCTGAAGGAGCTGATCGAGCTCCACGGCGGCCGCAACCTGGCGGCCGTGTCGGCCCATGCCGACTTCATCCTGGCCGGCGAGAACATGGGCCCGGCCAAGCTGAAAAAGGCCGGGAAGCTGGGCGTGCGGATCGTTTCCGAGGAGGAGTTCGAGGCGATGATCGGCGGTGAGGCTGCGGCCGCATCTCCGATTCCGACTGCCCCGGCCGCCCCGGCCGCCCCGACTGCCCCGGCCGCTCCGGATACTCCGACTGCCCCGACCGCTCCGGATACTCCGACTGCCCCGACCGCTCCGGATACTCCGGCCGCTTTGGACACCCCGAATACCCCGGATTCCCCGAATACTCCAGTCTCTCCGGCCGCCCCGGATACCTTGTCCGGCGACCCGACCCAGGGATCGCTGTTCTGATCCGCGGGGCCGGAATTTGCAAACGTTGAAAAAGAATAGGAACATGAAGCTGCGACACAAACTTGCCGGTGCGGGCGTTGCGATGGTCACCCCGTTCACCGACGAAGGCCGGATCGACTACGATGCCCTGGCCCGCATGATCGACTACGTGATCGAGGGCGGCGTCGACTACATCGTCGCTCTGGGCACCACGGCCGAGACGCCGACGCTTTACCTGCCCGAACGGGCCGCCATCGCCATGTTCATCACCGATCACATCGCCGGGCGCGTTCCGCTGGTGATGGGATGCGGGGGCAACTCCACCTCCGAGGTGCTCGACCAGCTGCGCGAGTTCGACCTGCGGGGCGCGGATGCGATCCTGAGCGTCACTCCTTATTATAATAAGCCTTCGCAGGAGGGTCTTTACCAGCATTTCCGCACCGTGGCCGAGCATTCGCCGCTGCCCGTCATCCTCTACAACATTCCGGGCCGTTCGGGCGTCAACATGACCGCCCAGACGACGTTGCGCTGCGCCCGCGACCTGAAGAACGTGATCGGCATCAAGGAGGCTTCGGGCGACATCGGCCAGATGCAGCGCATCCTCGACGAACGGCCCGAGGGGTTCCTCGTGCTTTCGGGCGACGACTCGATGGCCGTCGAGCTCATGCGCCGCGGCGGCGACGGCGTGATTTCGGTGGCTGCCAACGCCTTTCCCCGCAAATTCATGCGGTGCGTCGAGCTGGCCGAGGCGGGCGATTTCGAGGGGGCCGAACGTGCCTACGGAGTGCTGTCCGAGGCCGTCCATGCCCTCTTCGAGGAGGGCAATCCCGTGGGGGTGAAATGTGCGCTCTCGGAAATGGGCCTCATAGGCCCGACGATGCGGCTGCCGCTGGTGGAGGGCTCGCAGGCGCTGCGCGAAAAGTTCCGCCGCCTGATCGCCGAATACGATTTGCGCTGAAAATCCCGTTTGTCCGTAAACCCGATGCCGATGAAACGACTTTTGCTGCTTGCGGTGCTTCTTGCCGGGACGGTCGCGGCCCGCACGCCCGTCGAGGAGGACATCCTCGCCCGGACGACCGATGCCGCGTCGCCCTATTACTACACTTCGCTCAGGATGCGCTACGATGCGGGCGACGAGACGCTCACCGACGACGATTACCACTACCTCTACTACGGGTTCGCCTACCGCGACGACTACAAGCCGCTGGCTTCGAATCCCGATCTGGACAAACTGCTGCTGCTCGCCTCGGGGCTCGATGCCGAGCATCCCGACCCCGCTGCGCTCGAAGCGATTCTCGCGACGGGCCGCGATGCGCTCCGCCGCGATCCGTTCAGCCCCAAGGTGCTCAACCTCATGGCTTTCGCCTGTGAGGCGCTGGGCGACCGCGAGCAGGCGCGCGCCTATTCGTCCCGCATGAACGGCGTCATCCGCGCGATTCTCTCCTCGGGCGACGGCCTCAGCCAGAAGAGCCCGCGCCACGTGCTGATGTTCGACCATGCGCTCGATGCGATGGATGTCGAGGGCCTTCCCTACGCCAAGGCGCGCATCGTCAGCCGGACCGTCGAATTCGTACCCCTCCTTTCGCCCTACGTCGTCGACGGGCGGAAGCGCCGGGGGCTCTATTTCGATTTCGGCCGCGTCTACTGGAACAAGCCCGAGGGCTACACCTACCAGCGCGACCGCACGTGGCAGTTCAACAACCTCAAACCGCGCACCTACAAATGATCCGGCCTCTTTCTCTCCTTCGGACGGCGCTCTGTGCGCTGCTCGTTTCGCTCGCGGCCTCCTGCCAGAGCGATCCGGAGGCTCCGGAGCTCTCCGTTTCGGTCCGGACCGTGTCGCTGGCCGGTGCGGCCGGTGCCGAAATGTCGTTCTCCGTCACGGCCGGGGCTCCCTGGTCGCTCGCGGCCGAGGGCGGCGGATTCGGAGTCTCGGCCGAGGGCGGCGATGCCGGAACCACGCGAGTTACGGTCCGCTCCGAGGCCTCCAACGACGGACGCACCCGCCGCAATCTGGGCCGGATCGTCGTGCGTCTGAACTCCGGGGAGCGCAGCGTTGCGCTTGCGGTGTCGCAGCGCCCCGCCGAGGCCTCCCACGCCTTCTTCTTCTTTTTCTTCGGCACCTCGTTGCAGAGCTTCTTCGATGCGAATCTCCGACACGCCCTCGAATCCATGAACGCCGCCGTGCCGGGCGACGGACGCGTGGCCGCTTTCTGCCGCCGCAACGGAACCTGGCAGATCGTCGAACTGGCCTACGATCCCGCGACGGACGAGGCGGCGGTGATTCCTCTCCGGGAGTTCGCCGATCCCGACCGCAGCACTCCCGAATTCCTCACCCGGACCCTCGCCGAGATGATGGAGCTGATTCCCGCCGCCGGTTACGGGGTGGCCTTCGGCGGCCACGGCACGGGGTGGCTTCCTGCGGGATGCTCCGTTTACGGTCCGGCGATCGACTTCGGAACCTTCGCCCGGCGCATGGCTGGGGCCGACGATTCCTGGCCCGTCACCCGTTATTTCGGCGAGAGGGGATCGCTGTTCGATATCGGCGACATTTCGGAGGCCCTTGCGGCCACGGGCGTGCGGTTCGACTACCTCATCTTCGACGACTGTTTCATGTCCAACATCGAAACGCTCTACACCCTGCGCCGCAATGCCCGCTACATCGTCGCTTCGCCCTGCGAAATCATGGGCAGCGGATTCCCTTACCGCTACGTCGTTCCGGCGCTTTTCGACGGGGAGCGCTCCCTGAGCGAACGGCTGCACGAGGTCTGCGCGAGTTTCTACCGCTACTATCTTTCGGAGTACGACCCCGCTTTTCCCTCGGGATGCATCGCGCTGACCGACTGCGACCGGCTCGATGCGCTGGCTGCGGCGGCCCGCCCGCTCTTCGCCACGGCTTCGTCCGCCTGCGATCCCGAACGTTTGCAGAGTTACGAGGGGCTGCCGCGGCATCTGTTCTACGACTTCCTGCAATATGCCGAGCAGGTCGCCACCGATCCCCGGGCGCTCGATTCGTTCCGCGAACGCTTCGACGAGGCTTTCCCGCCCGATTCGCGGTTCCATACGCCGTCGTTCTATTCCTATTACAGCCGTCCCGACATGCGTCCCATCGACTTCTATTCGGGCGTCACGTGCAGCGCGCCTTCCGAGCTTTACCCTGCGGAGAACGGCGCCACGGAGTGGTGGCGCTCCGTGCGTTAGATTTGCACGATAGTTGGAGGTTCCGGTTTCTCGATTGAAGGATCGTCATGAAACCGGGATTTCTGTTTTCGGGTGCCGCCGCCTGCTGCGGGGCATTCCGCGCGATCGCCTGTACGGGCATCGCCCTTACGGCTGCCGACGGCAGCTGCGTGCAGTCGCGCACCATCGAGTGGGCGCAAGGTGTCTTGCAGAGCGAATACGTGGTCATTCCGCGCGGACAGGAGCTCCGCTCCTTTACGCCCCGCGGTGCCGGCGGACTCCGTTTCGAGGCCCGTTACGGCGTCGTGGGCCTTTCGGTCGTCCGGCGCGAGTTCATTGCCGAGGGGATCAACGAAGCGGGCCTTTCCGTCGGATTGTTCTTCTTTCCGCGCTACGGCGGTTACGAACCCTACGATCCGGCTCTCGACGACCGCACGCTGGCCGACTTGCAGGTCACGGCCTGGATGCTCGCGCAGTTCGCCACCATCGACGAGGTGAAGGCCGCCATCGGCTCGGTCCGCATCGTGGCGCTCGAACCCTCATCGGTGGTGCATTGGCGTCTGGGCGAGCCGTCGGGACGGCAGACGGTGCTCGAAATCGTCGGAGGCGTGCCCCGTTTCTACGAAAACGAGGTCGGCGTGCTGACCAACGCTCCGGGATTCGAGTGGCAGCTCACCAACCTCGACAACTATGTCAACCTCTTCCCCGGCAATGCGCCCGAACGCCGGCTGGGCGGGCTTACGCTGCGGCCTTTGGGCGGCAATTCGGGATTTCTGGGCATTCCGGGCGACGCCACGCCGCCTTCGCGCTTCGTCCGCGCCGCTTTCCTGCGGGCCACGGCTCCGCAGCGCCCCACGGCTTTCGACACCGTGCTGCAATGTTTCCACCTGCTCAACAATTTCGACATTCCCATCGGCATCGAACACCCCGAGGGCGAGTGCCCCGACATCCCGAGCGCCACGCAATGGACCTCGGCTATCGATCTGACCCATCGCAAGGTCTACTACAAGACCGCCTACAACAACACGATCCGCTGCATCGACCTCGCCGCGATCGACTTCGACCGAGTGTCCTATCACTCCCGGCCGCTCGACCGCGTGCAGGAGCAGCCCGTCGAGCAGATCGTCGTGGAGCCTTGATCGCCGGATTCCGCAGCCCTTCCTCGTCCCGCTCCATTCCTCGCAGCAGCAGCCTCTGCCCGGGTTCGTTCCCGAAAACGATTCGCCCCGGCCGGTGTCGTTCCGGCCGGGGCGAAAATCGCATGAGCTGCGCCCTCTACTCGTACTGTCCCGACTTGAGCCGCTCCACCTCCTCGCGCGAGAGGAAGCGCCAGGCGCCCCGTTTGAGGTTCTTTTTGGTGATTCCGGCGTAATATACGCGGTCGAGTTTGGTGACCGTGTAGCCCAGGAATTCGAAGATGCGGCGCACGATGCGGTTGCGGCCCGAGTGGATTTCGATGCCCACCTCCTGCTTGTTCTCCTTGACGTAGGAGATTTCGTCCGCGAAGATTTCGCCGTCCTCGAGGGTCACGCCCTCGGCAATGCGGTCCATGTCGGCGCGGGTCAGGGGCTTGTCGAGCGTCACCTGATAGATTTTCTTCTTGCGGTAGGAGGGGTGGGTGAGCTGCGTGGTCAGGTCGCCGTCGTTGGTGAAGAGCAGCAGCCCCAGACTGTTCTTGTCCAGCCGCCCCACGGGATAGATGCGCTCCGTGCAGGCATCCTTGACCAGCTCCATGACGGTCTTTCCGGCATGGGGGTCGTCGAGCGTGGTGACGTAGCCTTTGGGCTTGTTGAGCACCAGATAGACCTTCTTTTCGCCCTGCACGCGGCTGTCGTTGAACTTCACCTCGTCGGTCGGCAGCACTTTGGTGCCCAGCTCGGTGACGATCGTTCCGTTGACCGACACCAGACCTGCGGTGATGAAGTCGTCCGCCTCGCGGCGCGAGCAGATTCCCGACTGGGCGATGAAGCGATTCAGCCGCATTTCGCCTGTCTGCCGTGCGGGGTCGAAACGGGGATAGGTGCGCGGTTTCTCGTCGCGCTGGCGGGCTGTGGATTTGCCGCCCGGAGCGGCTGCCGGCCTGCCGCCGAATTTACGGTCGCCGGTTTGGGGTTTGCCGCCGAATTTACGGTCGCCGGTTTGGGATTTGCCGCCGGATTTCCGGTTCCCGGACTGGGGCTTGCCGCCGAATCTGCGGTCGCCCGACGCTCCGGCGCCGAACGTCCGGCCGCCGGATTTCCCCGCTCCGTATCGCTTCTCGCCGGATTCGGAGCGGTCGCGATGCTCCGACCGTTGCGGACCCTCGCTGCGGAATCCGGCGCCCCGCTCCCCGCGCGGCGCGTAAGCGGTGCGCTCCGAACTCCTCTCCCGATCGGCATAGACGGTGTGCTCCGAATCCCTCTCCCGATCGGCATAGCGGCCGTTGCCGGCCTCGAACCGCGGTTTTCCGTAGGCGGGCCGGTCGTTGCCGTAGCGCTCCCTCTCCCCGTAGGTGCGCTTCGGCCGGTCGCCGAATGCGGGACGGTTGTCGCGCGTGAAATTGGGGTTGTACGAGGTGCGCTTCTGCCCGTATGCGGTCTGCTGTCCGTCGGCAGCTTCGTGCTGCACGCGCGGACGACGCTCGACGCGTTCCGCCGTGGCGGTGGCGGTACGTTTGCGCTTGTCGCGTCCGAAGCGTTCGAGTACCCGGGTCGAGTCGTTTTTGGTGTCTTTCATTTGTTCTGAAGTTAAATCGGGACAAAGGTAATTCAATTTTCCGGATTGCAGCACATTGCGTGCCCCAATTCGTCCTTTTGCGCGAATATCGGACTGCGGAACGGGATAATAAAACCTTTCGTGCGATCCTCCCTTGCCGTCCGCATCTTCTTCCGCTTCCGCCCGCATCTTCCGGAGCCTCTTGCACTTCCCCGCCTTACCCCTCTTCTCCTTGTTCCCTTTTGCCGTTCTGTCTTCTTCCTATATTTCCTGCATTCTCCTCTCGCACCCTCTGTCCGCATCCTCCGCCCAGCATCCTCCGCCTTGCACCAAACCCGCTTCCGTCCGCAGCCCCCCCCCTCCGCAACCGATCGCCGCATCCTCCGCCTGCATTCTTCTCCCGCACCCTCCGCCTTGCACCAAACCCGCTCCCGTCCGCAGCCCTCCCCTCCGCAACCGATCGCCGCACCCTCCGCCCGACGCCGAACCGTCCGCTGCCTCTCCCCGCAACAGCCTCTGTTTCATATCTTGTTGAAAACTCCCCGGCCCGGATTGGATATTCAGGAGATTTTTTCGTACCTTTGAATGCAAAAAATGTCTTTTGCGTTAAAATTCAGGTTAAGACAACATGAAGAAAGTTGACGTGATCCTCGGCTTGCAGTGGGGCGATGAGGGCAAAGGGAAGGTCGTGGACGTGCTGACGCCGCGCTATGAAGTCGTGGCGCGCTTCCAGGGCGGCCCCAATGCCGGCCACACGTTGGAGTTCGACGGCCAGAAATACGTATTGCGCTCGATTCCCTCGGGCATCTTCCAGGGCGGCAAGACCAACATCATCGGCAACGGCGTGGTGATCGACGCCATCCTGTTCCGGGCCGAGGCCGAGGAGCTTGCCAAGAGCGGTCACGATCTGACCCGTCAGCTCTGCATTTCGAAGAAAGCCCATCTGATTCTGCCCACCCACCGCATCCTCGATGCGGCCTACGAAGCGGCCAAGGGCAGCGCCCGGATCGGCACCACGGGCAAGGGCATCGGCCCGACCTACACCGACAAGGTGAGCCGCAGCGGCATGCGTGTGGGCGATCTGCTGCGTCCCGATTTCCGGGAGGTCTATGCCGCGGCCAAGGCGCGCCATGAAAAGATACTCCGCGATCTGAACTACGCCTACGACATCGCCGGGCTGGAAGCCGAGTGGTTCGAGGCCGTCGACTACCTCCGCCGCTTCCGGCTGGTCGACAGCGAATATTTCATCAACGAGGCCCTTCGCGAGGGCCGCAGCGTCCTGGCCGAGGGCGCGCAGGGCACGCTGCTCGACGTCGATTTCGGCTCCTATCCGTTCGTCACTTCGTCCAACACCGTCTGCGCCGGGGCCTGCACGGGCCTGGGCGTGGCGCCGGGCCGCATCGGCGAGGTCTACGGCATCTTCAAGGCCTACTGCACGCGCGTGGGGGCGGGTCCGTTCCCCACCGAGCTTTTCGACCGGACGGGGGATGATCTGTGCCGCATCGGCCATGAGTTCGGAGCCGTCACGGGGCGCAAGCGCCGCTGCGGATGGCTCGATCTGGTGGCGCTGAAATACTCGATCATGATCAACGGCGTCACGCAGCTCATCATGATGAAGTCCGACGTGATGAACGACTTCGACACGATCCGCGTCGCCACGGCCTACGAGATCGACGGCCGCCGCACGACCGAATTCCCCTATGCGGTCACCGAGGGGCTCCGGCCCGTCTACACCGATTTCGAGGGGTGGCGGTGCGATCTCCGCGGCTGCCGCAGCTACGACGAGTTCCCCGAGGCGTTCCGCCGTTATGTCGATTTCATCGAACGCGAGACGGGCGTTCCCGTCCGGATCATCTCCGTGGGTCCCGATCGCGGCGAGACGATCGAACGTTGAGACGCCTCTGTCCGGAAAATTCCAACTTCTAAATACCTACCATGAAAAAACAACTGAAAATCGTTGTTCTGGCCAAGCAGGTGCCCGATACCCGCAATGTGGGTAAGGATGCGATGACCCCCGAAGGAACGGTCAACCGCGCGGCGCTGCCCGCCATTTTCAACCCCGAAGACCTCAATGCCCTCGAAATGGCGCTCGATCTCAAGGACCGCGTCGAGGGCGCTACGGTGCATGTGCTCACCATGGGACCCCAGCGTGCCGCCGACATCATCCGCGACGCCATGTTCCGCGGTGCCGACGGCGGCTATCTGCTCTCGGGCCGCGAATTCGCCGGTTCCGATACGCTGGCCACCTCCTACGCTCTTTCGTGCGCGCTGAAAAAGATCGCCCCCGACGTGATCTTCGCCGGCCGTCAGGCCATCGACGGCGACACGGCGCAGGTCGGCCCCCAGGTCGCCGAAAAGCTGGGTCTCCCCCAGGTGACCTATGCCGAGCAGATCGTCGAGATCGGCGAGCGCACGCTCCTCATCAAACGCCGTCTCAACTGCGGCGTCGAGACGGTCGAGTGCCCTGTTCCGGCCGTCGTCACGGTCAACGCCTCGGCTCCCGAGTGCCGGCCGCGCAATGCCAAGCGGGTCATGAAGTTCAAGGGCGCTTTGGCCGACTCGGAGGTCGCCGCAGCGCCCCAGTCCGAGGCCGCACTGCGTGTCGGTGCGAAACCTTATCTGCGCATCGTCGAATTCGCCGCCGCCGCCGTCGATCCCGATCCGCAGCAGCTGGGCCTCGCGGGTTCGCCCACCAAGGTCAAGAAGATCGAAAACGTCGTCTTCCAGGCCAAGGAGGCCAAGCGCCTCTCGGCCTCCGACGAGGACATGAATTCACTGATGGTCGAACTCATCGCGAGCCACACGCTCGGTTAATGCGCTTTTACTTATGAACAACATATTCGTCTATATCGAGATCGAGGAGGGCAAGGTTGCCGACGTGAGCCTCGAACTGCTGACCAAGGGCCGCGAGCTGGCCTCGACGCTGGGCGTGGAGCTCGACGCCGTCGTGCTGGGCGAGGGCCTCGCCGGCATCGAAAAGGAGTTGGCCAGGTACGGCGCCGACACCGTTTGGGTGGCCGACGACCGGACCTTCGCACCGTTCCGCACGCTGCCCCATACGGCCGTCCTGTGCGGTCTGATCGAGCAGGAGCAGCCGCAGATCGTTCTGTTCGGCGCCACCTGCATCGGCCGCGACTTCGCGCCGCGCGTCTCGTCGGCCCTGCACAGCGGACTTACGGCCGACTGCACCCAGCTGGTCATCGGCGACCATAAGGACGCCAAGACCGGCAGGGAGTATACCGACCTTCTTTACCAGATCCGCCCCGCTTTCGGCGGCAACATCATCGCCACGATCGTCAATCCCGACCACCGGCCCCAGATGGCCACCGTCCGCGAGGGCGTCATGCGCAAGGAGTACGCCGCCGAGCCCGGACGGGGTGAGGTCAAGGCCATCGACTGGCGGAAGTTCGTCAAGGATTCCGACCTTGCGGTGCGGATCGTCGACCGCGAGATCGAGGAGCGCAAGATCGACATCAAGGGGGCCGGCATCATCGTCGCCGGCGGCTACGGCATGGGCTCGAAGGAGAATTTCCGCCTCGTGCACGAGCTGGCCGACGTCCTGGGCGGCGAGGTCGGCGCCAGCCGCGCCGCCGTCGACGCCGGGTTCACCGAGCACGAGCGTCAGGTGGGCCAGACGGGCGTCACGGTGCGTCCCAAGCTCTACATCGCCTGCGGCATTTCGGGCCAGATCCAGCACACGGCCGGCATGGACCAGTCGTCGATGGTCATTTCGATCAACTCCGATCCCGAGGCTCCGATCTGCAAGATCGCCGACTATGCCATCACGGGCGATGTCAACGACATCATCCCCAAAATGATCAAGTATTACAAGCAAAATTCGAAGTAATGGCCAATTTCTTTTCAGATAACAAGGATTTGCAGTTCCACTTGCAGCATCCCGCGATGCGCAAGATCGTGGAGCTGAAGGAGCGCGGCTTCGCCGAGAAGGACCTCTACGACTACGCCCCGCAGAATTTCGACGACGCGATGGACTCCTACCGCCGCGTGCTGGAGATCGCCGGCGAGGTGTGCGGCGACGTCATCGCGCCCAATGCCGAGGGCGTCGACCACGAAGGGCCGCGCGTCGTCAACGACCACGTGGAGTATGCCTCCGGAACGGTCCAGAACATGAAGGCCATCGTCGACGCCGGCCTGAGCGGCCTCACGCTGCCGCGCAAGTACGACGGTCTGAACTTCCCGCTCGTCTGCTTCGTCATGGCCAACGAGATGGTCGCCCGCGCCGATGCCGGCTTCGAGAACATCTGGGGTTTGCAGGACTGCGCCGAGACCTTGAACGAGTTCGCCTCGGAGGAGATCAAGCAGAAGTTCCTGCCGTGGGTTTCGGCCGGCGCCACCTGCGCCATGGACCTCACCGAGCCCGACGCCGGGTCCGATTTGGGCGCCGTGATGCTCAAGGCCACCTGGTCCGAAGAGCGGCAGACGTGGCTGCTCAACGGCGTGAAGCGCTTCATCACCAACGGCGACGGCGACATTTCGCTCGTCCTGGCCCGCACCGAGGAGGGCACCACCGACGCCCGCGGTCTGTCGATGCTCGTCTACGACAAGCGCGACGGCGGCGTCAAGGTGCGCCGCATCGAGAACAAGCTGGGCATCAAGGGATCGCCCACGTGCGAACTGGTCTTCACCAACGCCCCCGCACAGCTCGTCGGCGACCGCAAGATGGGCCTTATCAAGTACGTCATGTCCTTGATGAACGCCGCGCGTCTGGGCATCGGCGCCCAGTCGGTCGGCACGTGCGAGGCCGCCTACCGCGAGGCTCTGAAGTATGCCCGCGAGCGCGCCCAGTTCGGCAAGCCCATCATCCGCTTCGCCGCCGTTTCGGAGATGCTCTCCAACATGAAGGCCAAGCTGCAGGGCGCCCGCGCGCTGCTCTACGAGACCACGCGCTTCGTCGAAATCTACAAGCAGTACACCCACATTTCGCACGAACGGCCGCTCGAGCCCGAGGAGCGCCAGGAGATGAAGTTCTACACCCGTCTGGCCGACGGCTTCACGCCGCTGGTCAAGCTCTTCTCGTCGGAGTACGCCAACCAGCTGGCCTACGACGCCATCCAGATTCACGGCGGCTCGGGCTTCATGAAGGATTACCCCTGCGAGCGCATCTACCGCGACGCCCGCATCATGAACATCTACGAGGGCACCTCGCAGCTGCAGGTCGTGGCGGCCATCAACGCCGTGACCAAAGGCACGTTCATGGAGCAGATCGAGCGCTACGCCGCCGCATCGTATTGCGCGTGCATGCAGCCCGTCGTGGCCAAGCTCCGGGAGCTCACGGCCAAGTTCGCCGGGATGATCGAACGCGTCGAGGCGGGCGACAAGGAGAAGCCCGGCTTCAAGGACTTCCACGCCCGCCGTCTGGTCGAGACCGCCGGACACATCATCATCGCCTACCTGCTGGCCCGTCAGGCCGGCGAGTGCGAAGAGTATGTCGATTCCGCGCGCATTTTCGCCAAGCTGGCCGAGGGCAAGATCGCCGAGGCCCACACCTACGTCATGAACTCTTCGCTCGACGACGTCGACCTCTTCAAGGCCGCCGAGGAGGAGTGTTAGCCGCTTTGCGGCGGGGTTTTGCCCGCCGGTTCGGAGCGGACCGAATTTCGGTCCGCTCTTTTTTTTCGGTTCGTTCCTTTTTTCGGCCTCCGTTTCCTGCGGAGCCGCTATTTTCCGGGCGCGACTCTCCCTGCCGCTTCATCGGGGCGCGTTTTTTGTTCGGTGACCCGCATCCAAAGATGTGCAGCGAATGTTTCGGAAAATCTTTCTCGCCCTGCTTTTTGCGGCGGCGCTCTCTCCGGCCCGGGCCCAGCCGGGACGCGGCGAGTTCCAGATCGCGGGCGGTGTCGCTCCCGTGACGAACTGGGTCGATGCCTACGACGATTTCTTTTCGGAACCGGTTCCCGTGGCGAATGCCCGCGCCGAAGGGTGGGGCGCCCTCAGCGTGGGCTGCGATTTTCTCCTGTTCGGAAAGGTGGGCCTCGGCGCCCGGGTCGTCTACTCCTCCAACCGGCAGTCGGTCTATCACACCGATTCCCGCATCCGCAACCGCCATTGGTCGGTCATGCCCGGTGTCCGGTGGAACTGGCTGAGCTTCCGGCGCGTGGGCTTCTACTCCCGGCTGGGTGCTGGGGTGGTCTTCGGCAAGTCGAGCTTCGGGGAGCGGTCGCAGTCGCGCGTGCAGTTCGCGTTTCAGGTCTCGCCCGTGGGCGTCGAGGTCGGCGGACGGCTGGCGCTTTTCGCCGAGGCGGGCATCGGTATGGCCGGATGCCTGCTCATCGGCGGCCGCTGCCGGTTCTGATATTTTCACGATCCGTTTGCGAAAAGGTTCCGGGAAAAAACGTATCTTCGCAGTGAAAAACCGTTCGATGCATGAACTACCGGATTTTTACCGCATGCGCCCTGCTCGCCCTGGCCTCCTGCGGCGGTCCCTCCCGCCGCACGGCTCCCGCCGAAACGGCCCGGCCGCGTGTTTTCCTCCCGCCCATCGCCCCGGCTGCTCTTCCCGACGAAGAGAAGCGGGCCTACCTGCGCGACCGCTACTGGGATCGGTTCGACTTCGGCGACACGCTCTTCGTCCGCGAGGCCGACACCCTGCGCATGGTCGAGGCCTTCGCCCGCTTCGTCGCCCTCATTTCCGATGCGCCGACCGACGCCGGACCGATGCGGCGGCTCATGGCGCAGGCTTCGGCTTCGCGTCCGATGCTCGACTATTTCGCCTTCCTGGCTTCCGAGGTGCTCCACGATCCCAATTCGCCGCTGCGCAACGACGAATTCTACATCCCCGTGCTCGAAGCGCAGCTCTCCAGCCCGTTCTACGACGAGTACGAACGCATGGGTCCCGAGCACGAGCTCCGCACGGCCGGTCAGAACCGCCTGGGCCGTCGGGCCAACGACTTGCGCTACACGCTCGCCTCGGGCGCGACGCACCGGCTCTACGACCTGAAGTCCGACTACGTGCTGCTGTTCATCAACAATCCGGGCTGTCCGATGTGCCGCGACATCCGCGAGGCGATCGACTCCTCGCCGCTGCTGCACCGCTTCATCGACGACGGCCGGCTGCGGGTGCTGGCGCTCTATCCCGACGAGGACCTGGGTGAATGGCACCGCTACCGGTCGGAGATACCCGCCCGGTGGATCAATGCCTACGACCGGGGCTGCGTCCTGCGCGAGACGGAAAGCTACGACCTTTCGGCCATCCCGTCGCTTTACCTGCTCGACCGCGACAAACGCGTGCTGGCCAAGGATGCCACCGACGTGGCTTTGATCGAGGAGCTGCTGCTCCGGGATGAGGCGTTATAAGCGGCGCTTATCGGCCCATAAAAAAAGACGATCGGTTTCCGTTCCGTTTTTCGGATCGAATGGTTATCTTTGTATCGGAAAAACAGAAACTACTCACACAAAACACAGATTATTATGGCAACGAAAAAATGGCGTTGTAGCGTATGCGGCTACATCCACGAAGGTCCCGAGGCACCCGAGCAGTGCCCCATGTGCAAGGTCGGCAAGGATAAGTTCGTCGAGCTGGAGGAGCAGCAGGGCGATTTGGATTTCGTCACGGTCCACAAGATCGGCGACGGCAAGGGTGCCAGCCCCGAGCTGTGGGAGGGCCTCCAGAACCACTTCATGGGCGAGTGCACCGAGGTGGGCATGTATCTGGCCATGAGCCGTCAGGCCGACCGCGAGGGTTATCCCGAAATCGCCGAGGCTTACAAGCGCTATGCCTGGGAGGAGGCCGAGCACGCCTCGAAATTCGCCGAGCTGATCGGCGAGGTGGTCTGGGACACCAAGACCAACCTCGAGAAGCGCATGAACGCCGAGTGTGGCGCCTGCGAGGACAAGATGCGTCTGGCCCGTCTGGCCAAGCAGGAGAACCTCGACGCCGTGCACGACACGGTGCACGAGATGGCCAAGGACGAGGCCCGTCACGGCAAAGGCTTCGAAGGTCTTTACAAGCGTTACTTCAAGTAAGCCCCCCGTCCGTATCCGAAAAGAGCGGTGCCGCACAGCGGCACCGCTCTTTTGCCTATTTGCCGAACAGCTCGTCGCGGAGCCGGAGGATCAGTTCGACTTTCCGGTGAACCCATTCGTAACCCTGCTTGACCGTCTTCGCGACCTCGTAGATCGTATCGACCTGCGAGCGGATGTTCTCCAGCGACTTGCGGATGGAGAGAAGGTAGATCGCCACGGCCGCCGCGGCGCAGATCGCACCGACGATCAGAGCGGCGAATTTGACCGATCCGGTCAGTTCCGCCAGCCACACGGCCAGTGCCGTGACGAGCAGCATGATCGTCACCAGCGCCATCACTGCGAAGAAGAGCATGGCCAGAACCAGGTGACTGCGTGCGGGTTTGCTGTTCGTATCCATGAGGGATTGCGGTCGGACCGATGTTATTCGGAGCACCTGCAACGAGCCTCCTCCAGTTCGCTGCGGACCTTATCCACCGAACCCTTCATCTTGTCGACTTCGTCGTTGATGAAGTCCTTGATCTGCTTGCGCAGTTCGGCACCCGACTGCGGCGTGAAAAGCATCGTGAGAGCCGAGCCGACGATCAGACCGCCCAGCAGCGATGCGATAACGATACCTGTGTTTTTCATAGAGCTGAAATTTTATGAATTCAAGGCTCCTGAATTGCAAAGTCCGCGCCAAAAGAGGTATCTTTGCGCCGTGATCGTCGAGTTGCATACCATAGCGGCATTTACGGGCCACCGCACCTACGACGGCCGTGCCGATGCGGAGCTGCGGGAGCGGGTGAGGGCGTTGTACGAAAGCGGTGTCCGCAGCTTTTTGAGCGGCATGGCCGTGGGGTTCGACCTGGCGGCCGCCGATGCCGTGCTGCATCTGCGCGGGGAGTGCCCGGGCATGCGTCTGGTCGCCGTGGTGCCGTTCGAGGGGCAGCAGCAGCGCTTCCCCGCCGCCGAACGAAGCCGTTTCGAGCGGGTGCTGGCCGCTGCCGACGATCGTATTCTCCTCGCGGCCTCCTACCACAGGGGCGTCTACTCCCTGCGCAACGATTATCTGGTCGACCGCGCCGCCACGCTGCTGGCCTGGTACGACGGATCTCCCGGCGGCACGCGCTACACCGTCCGGCGTGCGCTGCGCATGGGACGGCGCGTCGACAACCTCTGCCCCGCCGGACCGCAGGGGGAGCTCGCCGTGCCCACGCTTTTCGGATAGCACGGCATCCTCCGGACCTGCGCATCCGCATTCCGGGGTCGGCCCCGCTGCGCACTTCATAAAAGGACCCCGCCGCAGCCTCCCGGGCCGCAAACGGTCTGATTCTCCCCGGCCGCAAACGGTCTGATTCTCCCGGGCCGCAAACGGTCCTGATTCTCCCCGGCTGCAAACGGTCTGATTCTCCCGGGCCGCAAACGGTCTTAATCCTCCCGGGCCGCAAACGCTCTGATCTTCCCCGGCCGCAAACCCTCTACTCTTCCGCTGCCGAAGCCTCCGTGGCTCCTGCCGCGGAAACCGCTGTCGCTGCCGCAGCGGGGCCCGTCGGGGTGCCTGCTGGGGTGTCGGGCGCCGCATCCGTTCCCGCCGCCGTGCCGGCCGACGCATCGTCCTCCGGCGTATCTTCGGAGACCGTCGCCGTTTCGCCCTCCACTTCGACCGAGAGCAGGTAGCGGTCGCGTCCCTTGTACCGGATCGCCGCGGTGGAATCGAGCGGCTCCACCCGCAGGGCAGGTTCGCTCAGACCGTGCGTCCGCTGCATGTAGTCCGCCAGCGCCCGGTTCCGGCCCCTCATCATCCCGATAAGCCGTTCGGTCGCCTGTTCTCTGTAGAGGGCGATCGCTTTCGATTCGGCGGAGAGGCCGCGCGGCGATGCGCCCCGGGCGAGCAGCAGCGAATCGGCGAAAGCGCCTATTTCGGTGCTTCGGATGTCCGTCTGCCGGATTTTTTCGTATTCGAGCAGCGACATGGGGGTCCGGCCCGCCGTCGAATCGGCCGAGCGCCGATGCTCGGCGTAAGCCATTTGCAGAGCCGTAGCGGCCGCTTCGGGCAGGGCCCGTTCCAGATCGATGCGCTGCGCGAGCGTCGCATGCATGTCGGGCTTCTCCCGCAATATGGCCGCAATCCGGTCGAAAAGCGCATACTGCTCCGAGGTGAAGGCGAACTGCGAGGCCTCGAGCGGGATGCAGTCGAGCTCGCTGCTGCCTCCCGTGAGGAACGAGAAGGGGGCCGTCGCAACCTTCAGCAGCACGTTTCCGATGGCTTTCAGCACGATTTTGCGGTAGCTGAACTCGGGAGCGTCCAGATTGCCCTTCACCGGCAGGTCCATCCGCACATGCCCCTTTTTGTCCTTGAGCACGTAGAGCCCCAGCTTGAGCGGCAGGTTCATTTCGGGCTTCATCCCTTTGAGTTTCTTCTCCACGCGGGGGTCGAACATGTCCAGATGATTCGTTCCGTCGAGATTGCGGTTCCGGATGGTGTTCTGCGAGCGGAACGTGAGGTTGCCGTGCGAGAGCGGATAGGCCGTGTAGTGTTCGCAGTAGGGCGTGAAGTCCTTCAGGTCGATGTTGGTCAGCGAGAGCGTCAGGCTCTGGTTGTCCAGATCGTAGAGCGTGCCGTCCCACCGCAGCCGGGCCGATCCGGTCTGCTGCATGCGGGCGTCGACGGTCAGCCGGTTGTGCTTGGCCGGGTCGAAATCGCGGCTGCGCATGCGTATCTCCGAAATGCGGTATTCGAAAGGCCGCTCCAGCGTCAGGTCGTGCAGATCGACGCACCCCCGCTGGATTTCGAGATCGCCGATCGTGAACTGCGCGCCGGAGCCGCTCTCCGCAGCCTGCGGTTCGGCCGCAGCGGCCGCTTCGGCGGCGGAAGTCCCGTCCGGTGCCGGTTCGCCGCCTTTCACGAGCGCCGAGAGGTTGTCGCCTTCGGGCGTGAACTCCACCAGCGCCGACGGCCCGCCAACGTAGATGCGGTCGAAGCGGAACACCGATCTTCCCAGATCGGCTTCGGCCAGCCGCACGCCCAGCGTGTCGACGCCCGCCACCCGGCGCTGCCGGGCATCGAGCAGAGCGAAATCCGCCAGCGAGGCCGTGCCTTCGGCCCGCAGCGCCAGCAGATGTTCCAGGTCGCCTTTCAGCGTCACGTCGGCCGAGAGCCTGCCTTCGACGTCGGAGATGTCGAGTGCCTGCCGGAAGTAGGGGAGTGTGCCGCCGAGCGAGAAGTCGCGGAGCCGCAGTCCGATGTCGAATGCCGACGAGGCGATGTCGTAACCCACCTGCGTAGCGAGCGATCCGCCCTCGGCGAATTCGAGTACGGCGCCCACGTCGGTCTGTTCGCCCGAGAAGCAGACGCCCGGAATCCGCAGATTCACGTCGTTGAGCCCCCATACGGCGTCGAGCGCCAGGTCCTTGTAGAAGATGTGCCCCCGCCGTATGGCGATGTCGTAGATGCCCACTTCCCACGGCGCCGACGGCGTCTCGTCTGTTTGGACCGTGTCGCCGGCGAAGCGGGCCGTCAGGTCGTCGAAGTCGAACCGTTCGCCTATCTGGTAGACCTTCACGTCGGGGCCCGTCAGGTGCAGCCGGGTGATGTGCACCCGCCGTCCGAGCAGCGGCAGCAGCCTGAGCCTCATGTCGAAACTGTCGAGCCGGAAGAAGGCGGCCGAATCCTCCGCTCCGCCCACGACGAGCCCGTCGATGCGCAGCCGCCCCGTGAAGACATTGGCCCGCAGTCGCTCCATGCGGATCGTGCGGCCGATCAGCTCCCGGTCGTGTTTTTCGATGTAGTGTTTGGCCGCGGGCGACACCGCCGCCGCTGCGATCATCGCCAGCACAGCCGCAGCGCCCGCTATTCCGAGCAGGATTTTATGGATTTTCTTCATGGAAAGGTTACTTCTGAAATTTCATCGTCCACGCACGCGAATGCCGCACGATCGGAGTCCTAATCGTATTCCGATTCGTTGCCGGTGGCATTGCGCCATTTTGTAAAATTCTGTCGTCTTGTCTGTCGGATCGATTTTCGATGTGCTTTCCGAGCCTTTTGATACATCGATACGATCGTATTTCTGATATCTTCTCCGTATTTCGTATCGAATTCTTGTCGAGGAATATGGGTCTTTTGCTCAAGATCGAAATAGAACTCTTCGTTGGCTGATGGCCAAATTAAGAATCTGATGTCGTTCGCGATCAGATAATCGACGGTTTCCTGGAGGAAATCCATCGCATTTGGGGTGTCGATTGGCGCGACGAGCGGCAGATTGTTCGGTATGTGCGGCGGGTTGTCGAAGTGCACGGCTATTCCCGAAGCGATCCATTTGGCGGGATCGTATTCGATCCCTATCGAAGAACATGAGTAACCGATGATTCCGTTGGCTCCGACTTTTTTCGCGGCTTGGACAAGTCTGTCGAGCATGTCTTGACTGTCGGCCGGTTTTTGTTGCCCAGATCCGCTTCCCCGATAATATTCGACGACTATGTTCCCGAGCGCCGTATAGGGATTTCCCGTGTATTCGGTCAGGGACGAGACGAAGAAGTCTTCATGGGCATAGCGGGTGAAATCCGTGTAATACAGTTTTTCGTATGCCGGAAACGAACACGCCGTGGAAAAAACGGCCGTTGCGATCAAAAGCAGTGATTTTTTCATTTTTTCTGCATCTTTTACTTCTGAAATCTCATCGTGAACCGCCGCACGGGACGCAGCACCCACATGGGCAGCATCTTGCAGATCGGAATCCCGATCCGGTTCCACCAGTCGGGCACGCACGTGCGGCGTCCGCGCCACAAGGCCCGGAGTCCGTTGCGGGCGCAGCGGTCGGGCGATATGAGCGCTCCGAGACGCATGCCGATCCGCTGCCAGCGGGGCGGCAGTCCGTAGAGGTCCGTGGCCACGCCCGCCGGGCAGACCGCCGTGATGCGGATGCCGTGTTCGCCGACCTCTTTGGCCATGCAGACCGAGAACTGACGCAGGTAGGCTTTCGAGGCGCTGTAGAGCGCCAGTCCCGGAAAGGGCATCCACTGCGAGTAGGAGGACATGTTCAGAATATGACCCCGTACGCCGCGGCGCACCATGTCGGCCGCAAAGAGGCGGCACAGCTTCGTGTTGGTCATCGCGTGCAGCAGAATCATCCGTTCGATCCGCTCCACGGGGGTCGCCAGCATGTCGCAGAAAGAGAACATGCCCGCGTTGTTGATCACTACGTCGGGCTCGATTCCCGCCGCCGTCAGCGTTGCGTGCAGCTCCTCGGCGGCCTCTGTGCGGGCCAGGTCGCAGACGGCGACGGACACCTCGGCGCATCCGGCCTCCTGCAGCTCCCCGGCCACCGCGTCGAGCGGTTCGCGCCGATTGCCCGCCAGCGCCACCCGGTAGCCCAGTGCCGCCAGCCGCAGGGCGTAGCAGCGGCCGATGCCCGACCCGGCGCCCGTCACCAGAGCCCATGCCGAGCCTTTTTTCACCTCTCCGCGTCGCATCGTCCTACTTGATTTTGGCCAGCTCGCGCCAGATTTTCTCCGGAATGGGTTCCTTGCAGTTGTGGCAGCACTGCATGTCGACCGAGTACATGCGGGCCATGCAGTAGTCGCGGTGGTCGCAGCCCGAGCGGGTCGATAGGTCGCCTTCGCGCAGCTTGTTGACGAACCCCGGGTCGTTGACCAGCGCGCGGGCCATCTGCACCAGCTCGAACCCGGCGTCCAGCACCCGTTCGATGCCCTCGCGGCTCACCAGTCCGCCCACGTAGATGAGCGGGCATTTCAGCTCGGCGCGGAACTTTTTCGCATTCTCCAGGAAGTAGCACTCCTCGAAGTCGTACTGGCGGATCATCCAGTTGCCGAACAGGTTGACCACGATCTTCTGCGGCCACGACTTCCAGGGCATGTAGTAGCTCATCGTCTTGGTGGGTATGCGGCCGCGCATGACGGCCATCGGCGCCTTCGACACGAATCCCGAGGTCAGCACGATCGCGTCGACGCCCATGCGTTCGATTTCGCGGGCGATCTCGATGCTCTCCGGAATCTGGATGCCGCTCTTGAAGCCGTCCTCCATGTTGTGCTTCACCACGACGGCCATGCCGCACTGCGCCGCGGCCTCCACGACCTCTTCCAGACACATCCGCATGAAACGCATGCGGTTCTCCAGCGAGCCGCCGTATTCGTCGCGGCGGTGGTTGGTGTAGGGCGAGAGGAACTGCGAGATGAGGTAGCCGTGTCCGGCGTGCACCTCCACCGAGTCGAAGCCCGCGTCGTGGGCCGTGTGCACGGCCTGCCCGAAGTCTTTGGCGAACTCCACGCACTCGCTGCGCCGCATGCCGCGCACGAAAGT
This sequence comes from uncultured Alistipes sp., assembly GCA_900553175.1. Classification (GTDB taxonomy): domain Bacteria; phylum Bacteroidota; class Bacteroidia; order Bacteroidales; family Rikenellaceae; genus Alistipes. Next base: position 27,546 of record USCH01000015.1, read on the forward strand.
GGGGGAGTAGAGGTTGAATCCCGTCGAGGCGCCCACCGGGAAGCATCCGGCCGTCGACCAGTGGGTCATGTTGCCGCAATGGCCGATCTGAATGCCCGCTGCGGCTCCTTCGGCATGGATCGCGTCGGTCATGTCGCGCAGCCCCGGCACGATTTCGGGCCGCAGCCACAGCTGTTTGTTGAACGACACGCCGCTGCGGTTGACCGATGCGTAGGCCACGGTGGTCATGCCCACGCCGCCACGGGCCACCGCCACGTGGTAGGCTTTGAGTTGTTCGGTCGGGCCGAAATCCTTGCCCATCGACTCGAAGGCGGCCGAGCGGATCGTGCGGTTGCGCAGCGTCACGGGGCCCAGCTTGTAAGGTGTGAAGAGTTCCGACATGTTTCAGAGTGAAAGGTGAAGAAAAGTGAAAAGTTTTTCGTTGTGGTCGTCGTGCCCGGTTCGTGGGGCGTTTTGCGTTTTCGGGGCCGCCGCCCTTTTTGCCATTCCGGCCATTCCGGGCGGAAGCGCTTGCGGCCTGCGGTCTGCTGTCTGCCGTCCGGCTGCGGCTTTACGGTCTGTTATCTACGGTCTGTTCGTCCGTTTGCCGTCCTGCTGTCTGTTCGCTGCTCGTCCGCTGTCTGTCTGTCTGCCTGTCTGCCTGCCTGCCTGCCTGCTGTCTGCCCGGCCTGCTGCCGCCTGCGGGCGGGGTGCCGCGTCATGTCGCGGACCTCGGTCGGCCCCGGACCTCCCGCGGCTCAGTAGATGAACGGTATGATCTTCTTGCGTTTGAGGGAGGTGAACTCCTCGCCGAACTCCTGTTCGTATCGGCGGTAGAGCGATGCGGCCCGGGGGGCGAGGTTGGCCAGCGTCCACCAGGCGAACACCGCTCCGGCCCACGACCACGAAGCGATGGCGAAGCCCGTCCACTCCAGCACCTCGCCGAAGTAGTTGGCCGACGAGACGTAGCGGAACATGCCGCCGCGAGGGATGTAGTGGCGCGTGTCGCCCGGCTTGCGGAGGTGGCGGATGATGTAGTCCGAATGGAGGTTTACGGCCATTCCCGCCGCGAAGATCGCCCCGCCGATCCAGATGTAGGGCTTCGACAGCCAGTCGGCGTAGTAACCCTCGGGCGAGACGTAGAAGATCCAGCCTCCCTGCATCAGGGCGTTGAGTGTGTTGAAAGTCATGCCCATGAGGACGATGCCGAGCGGCATCTTCGACTTGCCGCGCATGAGGAGCGGAAAGACGAACGACCGCTGGAAGTAGTGCGTCTGGAAGAGCAGAAACAGGGTCAGCGGCCCCGCCTCCCACATGCGGTCGCTCGCGGCCCACAGCACGCACATGAGGATGAAGACGGGCGACTCCATCAGCACCCAGCCGATCCGGTTGGGCACCGGAGGGCCGTATTTGGGGTTGAACAGATAACCGTATCCGGCTTCGAAGAAGTGAAGCGCCGCATAGACGCCTGCGGCCAGCAGGGCCATGACGATAAGAAAAAGGTCGAATGTTTGGGCCATCGATGGGTGGAATTCGCTTTGAAAGAGCTAAAACGACGTAAAGATAGGCTTTTTTTGCCGGAAGATCAAGGCTCCGGCTGCTTGCGATTGTCCTGAAAAGCCCGAAAGTTCAACGATCCGTCGCCGGGAGGGCGTTTTCGCCGGGCCGGGGGCGGAATCGAACGGGTCCGGACTCTGCCGGCGGCGGGAACGGGTGCGCGGCGGCGAACCGTTCGGGGCCTCGAAAAACGAAGGACCGGCCGCATCGCTGCGTCGGTCCCTCTTCGTGTCCGGATTTCCGCTCGGACAGGATGCGTGTCGCGGGGAAGGTCCCTGAATGTTCGGTCAGCCGTTGCCGGCCGCGAGAAAACATATGTCGGAGCGGTTCGCGGACCGGCGGCCGCGGCCCCCGCAGGGGTCCGTCCGCCTCGTCGCGGCTGCCCTCGGGGGCTGCCTGCATGCCTGGGTGCACGAACCGTGCCAGAGCCGTCGCTCCGGGCGGGATTTGGATTTGTCGTCCGGGTGCGGTATCTTTGAGTGTCGTTTCCGGAGCGGAGGGCCGCCCCGGAGCGATCCGAAACGAATGGCTATGAAAAGAGTGGTGGTTTTTTCCGGGGCGGGGATCAGCGCCGACAGCGGTCTGGCCACCTTCCGCGATGCCGACGGCCTCTGGGCCGAACACCGCATCGAGGAGGTCTGCACGCCCGAAGCTCTGGCCCGGAACCGGGCCGTGGTGGTGGAGTTCTACAACCGGCGGCGGCGCGAGATGCTGGAGGCCGAACCCAATGCGGCCCATCGGGCCGTTGCGGAGCTGGAACGCGACTTCCGGGTCGGGGTCGTCACGCAGAATGTCGACGATCTGCACGAGCGGGCCGGATCGACCGACGTCACGCATCTGCACGGCGAGCTGACCAAGCTGCGCTCCGAACGCGATCCCGGTCTCGTCGTCCCCATCCGAGGATGGGAGCAGCGGCTCGACGACCGGGCGCCCGACGGGGCGCTGCTCCGTCCGCACATCGTCTTTTTCGGCGAGGCGGTGCCGATGTTCGAGCGTGCGGCGCGCATCGCCGCCGAAGCCGACATCCTGGTGGTCGTCGGCACGTCGCTCGCGGTCTATCCGGCCGCCTCGCTCGTCCGCTACGTCCGGCCCGGAGTGCCGGTCTATGTGGTCGACCCCGGCCATCCCGACATCGGAGGCATCCGCAATCCGCTGACCGTCGTCCGGGAGCGGGCCGCCGAAGGGATGCCCCGCGTGGCCGATCTGCTGCGCCGGGAGTTCGCCGGCGAGTGATTCCGGCAGGTTGCCGACAGGAAGGCGGCGGAATCCATCGGGATTCCGCCGCCTCTTGTTTTCACCGGTTTACGCGTGTTTCCTGAAGTAAAGGTCCAGGAGCTCCTTGGCGGCGACGAACGACGAAATCCGGTCGTCGAGCACCCGTTTTTCGTACTCGCCGATGCGTGCTTCGATCTGCGGATCGTGGTAGAACGAGTTGCGCAGCGCCTCGCCGATCGATTCGTACATCCAGTATTTGTTCTGTCGGTTGCGGTTTTGCTTGAAATAACCGTTCTTATTCGTGTGATTCAGAAAATCTTCCACTCCCTGCCACACTTCGTCGAGACCGCTTCCGTCCACCGACGAGCAGGCGAGCACCCGGGGCCGCCAGCCCGAATCGGGAACCGGGAAGAGGCGTAGCGCTCCCTGGAACTGCGTGCGGGCCAGTTCGGCCTTGTGGATGTTTTCGCCGTCGGCCTTGGTGATGACCATCAGGTCGGCCATCTCCATGATGCCGCGCTTGATGCCCTGCAATTCGTCGCCGGCCCCCGAGATCTGCAGCAGCATGAAGAGGTCGACCATCGAGTGCACGGCCGTCTCCGACTGGCCGACGCCCACCGTTTCGATGAAGATCACGTCGAATCCCGCCGCCTCGCACAGCACGATCGTCTCGCGGGTCTTGCGCGCCACGCCGCCCAGCGAACCCGCCGAGGGCGAGGGGCGGATGAAGATGTCGGGGTTGTGGCAGATGCTCTCCATGCGGGTCTTGTCGCCCAGAATCGAACCGCCGCTCCGCTCCGACGAGGGGTCGATGGCCAGCACGGCCAGTTTGTGCCCGAGCGCTGCGACGCGCCCGCCGATCGCCTCGATGAAGGTCGATTTTCCGGCGCCCGGAACGCCCGTGATGCCGATGCGCACCGACTTGCCCGCATGGGGCAGGCATCGTTCGATGATCTCCTGGGCCCGGGCGTAATGGTCGGGGTTGCTCGATTCGATGAGCGTGATGGCTTGCGAGAGGACGGTGATGTCGCCCGCGAGGATGCCGTCGACATACTCCCGAACGGTGAGCGACCGCTTCTTGCGCCGCGTGAAGTAAGGGTTGACGATCGGTTGCGCTTCAACGCCTTGCGCGACATTCAGCGCGGTGTCCCGGTGCGTGTCGGCGTACTCCTTTTCGTAATGGTCGATTTTGGTGAAGGACATCTGTCTATTCGGATTTCTCGATGATTTCGGGGGTCAGCTGGCGCGAATTGCCCATCCACAGCACCCGGTTCCGGCTGTCGAGCAGCACGCCGAACGGAATGTAGCTCACGCCGTAGGCCGCGAAGATTCTGCCCGCCGGGTCCACGCCGGCGCCCAGCCGCTTCGAGAGCGAAGGGCGCAGCAGGGCGGCTGCGCGTTCGTCGTCGTCGCGGACGATGACCACCACGCGCAAACTCCGCTCCGGACTCTCGGCCAGCTTTTTCAGCCGCTGCACCGATTCCTGCGACGCCTTGCTCGCCGAGTGGAAGAATTCGACGTAGGTCAGCGCGGCCGGCGCGGGTGCCCGGTCGTCGATCCAGCTCTGTATTTTCAGTTCGGGAGCCCGCCCGCCCGGCACGACGTTCTGCGCCGAAGCGAAGCCCGGGGCGCCTGCCAGCGCCAGAAGCAAAAATGCGATCGCTTGTCTCATGGGACGGTTATTTTCAGCGAAGATACGAATTTTTTTCGAAAACATGCTCTCCCGCGCCGTTTCGTTCCCGCCGGATGCGGCGCCTCCGGTGTGTCCGGTGTCTCCAGTGTCTCCAGTGTCTCCGGTGTCTCCAGTGTCTCCGGCGTCTCCGGCGTCTCCGGCCTGCCCGACTTGTCCGGTCCGGTCCGCTCTGGCCCGCCCGGCCCGCTCCGCCCTCCTCCGGCCGGCCCGGACCCGGTGCGCGGCGCTCCGGCCGTCGCACGAAATGTGCCGTTCCGAACACTCCGTGCGAAAAACGGATCGAAATTAATGCCAAAAATTGTGCTTTTAAATTGGCTTTTCCCGAAGATTCGCCTATCTTTGTCTGCGCAAAACGACGAAACAGAGAGAAACGAAATATTCCACTAATCTAAAATTCCACAAAATCATGAAAGTATCTCATATCGAGCACCTCGGCATCGCCGTGAAGAGTCTCGACGAGGCGATCCCCTACTGGGAGGGCGTGTTGGGCCTGAAGTGTTATGCCGTCGAGGAGGTCGCCGACCAGAAGGTGCGCACGGCCTTCTTCATGCTGGGCCAGACCAAGATCGAACTGCTGGAGCCCACTTCGGAGGATTCGACCATCGCCAAGTTCATCGAAAACCGCGGCGTCGGCATCCACCACATGGCCCTCGCCTGCGAGAACATCGAGGAGCAGCTGGCCGACGCCGAAGCCAAGGGCATCCGCCTGATCGACAAGACCCCGCGCAAGGGCGCC
>USCH01000016.1 GCA_900553175.1 uncultured Alistipes sp.
CATATCATGCATACATAAGGTTTTTTGCTTCTCATCGCCTTTCTTCTCAAAGGCCCCTGGGAGCGGAAAACGGGATTCGAACCCGCGACCCTCAGCTTGGGAAGCTGATGCTCTACCGACTGAGCTATTTCCGCGATTCGGAGGACAAAGATACTCCGAAGAATCGAAAAAACAAAGAGCCGGGGCTTAAAATCGCACGAAAATCTGCGTCCGCCCCGCCGTGCGGCCGGCAGCCTGCCCCGTACGCTGCGGATCAGTCCATCTTCAGCACGGCCAGGAACGCCGACTGGGGCACCTCGACGTTGCCTATCTGGCGCATGCGCTTCTTGCCCTTCTTCTGCTTTTCGAGCAGTTTGCGTTTGCGCGAGATGTCGCCGCCGTAGCATTTGGCCGTCACGTCCTTGCGCACGGCCTTCACCGTCTCGCGGGCGATGATCTTGGCCCCGATGGCCGCCTGGATGGCGATGTCGAACTGCTGGCGCGGAATGAGCTCCTTGAGCTTCTCGCACATCTTGCGGCCGAAGTCGTAGGCGTGGTCGGCGTAGATGAGCGACGAGAGGGCGTCGACCGGTTCGCCGTTCAGCAGGATGTCGAGCTTGACCAGTTTCGAGAGCTGGTAGCCCGTGCGGTGGTAGTCGAACGAGGCGTAGCCCTTCGAGATGCTCTTGAGCTTGTCGTAGAAGTCGAAGACGATCTCCGACAGCGGCATGTCGAAGTTCACCTCCACGCGGTCCTGCGTGATGAACGTCTGGTTCTTCATCACTCCGCGCTTGTCGATGCAGAGCTTGATGACGTTGCCCAGAAACTCGGCTTTGGTGATGATCTGCGCCAGAATGTAGGGCTCCTCGATCTTGGCGATCTTCGTGATTTCGGGCAGTCCCGAGGGGTTGTGCACCTCGAGCGTCTCGCCCTGCGTGGTCGTGATGCGGTACGAGACGTTGGGCACGGTCGTGATGACGTCCATGTCGAACTCGCGGTAGAGGCGCTCCTGGATGATCTCCATGTGCAACAGCCCGAGGAATCCGCAGCGGAATCCGAAGCCCAGGGCCAGCGAACTTTCGGGCTCGAAAGTCAGCGACGCGTCGTTGAGCTGCAGCTTTTCGAGCGAGGCGCGCAGGTCCTCGTACTGGTCGGCCTCCACCGGATAGACGCCCGCGAAGACCATCGGCTTCACATCCTCGAAGCCCGCGATCGCCTCCTCGGCGGGCCGGGAAACCGAGGTGATCGTGTCGCCCACCTTCACGTCCGACGAGGTTTTGATCCCCGAGCAGATGTAGCCCACGTCGCCCGCCTTGATCTCCTGCCGGGGCTGCATCTTGAGCTTCAGCACGCCCACCTCGTCGGCGTCGTACTCGCTGCCCGTGTTGAAGAACTTCACGTGGTCGCCCTTGCGGAGCGTGCCGTTGAAGACGCGGTAATAGGCGATGATGCCGCGGAAAGGGTTGAACACCGAGTCGAAGATCAACGCCTGCAAGGGCCCGTTTTCGTCGCCCTCGGGGGCCGGTATGCGCTGCACGATGGCTTCGAGCACCTCCTCGACGCCCAGGCCCGTCTTGCCCGAAGCGAGGAGTATATCCTCCTCCTTGCAGCCGATGAGGTCGATCACCTGATCCTTCACCTCGTCGATCATGGCCGAATCCATGTCGATCTTGTTCAGCACGGGGATGATTTCGAGGTCGTGGCCCACGGCCAGATAGAGGTTCGAAATCGTCTGTGCCTGAATGCCCTGCGTGGCGTCGACCACCAGCAAGGCTCCCTCGCACGAGGCGATGGCGCGCGACACCTCGTAGGAGAAGTCGACGTGTCCCGGCGTGTCGATGAGGTTCAGCACGTAGCTTTGGCCGTCGCGGGCCGTGTACTCCATCTGGATGGCGTGGCTCTTGATGGTGATGCCCTTCTCGCGCTCGAGCTCCATGTCGTCGAGCACCTGGGCCTGCATTTCGCGCTGGTTCAGGGTGTTGGTCTTCTCCAGCAGCCGGTCGGCGAGCGTCGATTTCCCGTGGTCGATGTGGGCTATGATGCAGAAATTGCGGATGTTTTTCATACGTGGGCGATAAAATGCGTACAAAGATACGAATAAGCCGAGAGAAAAAAGCAAGCTTGCTTGCATTTTTCCGAGGCGCAGTATCTTCGGCGCAGCCAAAGTACGGATAAGTCGAGCGCAGAAGCAAGCGACAGCTTGATTATGCCGAGACGGAGTATCTTCGACCCAACCGAAAGCACGGAAAAATCGGATTTGCCGTTTTGCGGCGAATGGCCTATCTTTGCGGCGTCCGTTCCGTTCGGCGGAGAGGTGCGGACCCGCGATCGGCGCCTGTCGTGCATTGCGAATGAATATGATCTGTCATACAGAATGATATGTGGCTTACCTTGTCTTTCACTTCAGCTGCTTTGCTGGGCTTTTACGATGCGGCCAAGAAACGGGCGCTCACCGGCAACGCCGTGCTGCCCGTGCTGCTGCTCAACACGTTGTTCTCGACCCTGATTTTTCTGCCGACGATCCTTGCGGCCGAGTGGGGGCTGGGATGGTTCGACGGCACGCCGCTGGCCTCGGCACCGGGCGATGCCGGATCTCATGCGCTTGTTTTGGTGAAATCGGTTATTGTTTTGACCTCTTGGACATTCGGATATTTCGGAATCAAACATCTCCCCCTGACGATCGTCGGACCGATCAACGCCACGCGACCCGTGCTGGTGCTCCTGGGGGCGATGATCGTTTTCGGCGAGCGGCTCAATCTTTATCAATGGGCGGGCGTGGCTCTGGCGCTCGTGTCGCTCTTTCTGCTGAGTCGTTCGGGCCGTCGCGAAGGGGTCGATTTCACCCATAATCTGTGGGTCGTTTTCGTGGCGCTGGGGGCCGTGACGGGCGCTGTGAGCGGTCTTTACGACAAATACATCATGACACGGCTCGATCCGGTCTTCGTGCAGGGGTGGTACAACCTCTACCAGCTGGCGATGATGACGGCGGCGGCGGTGGCGGCGGCCCTCGTCCGGCGGCCCCGGCGGCATGCGGGCGCCCGCTTCCGCTGGAGCTGGGCCATACCGCTCATTTCGATTTTCCTCTCGCTGGCCGACTTCGCCTATCTGCTGGCGCTGCGCGACGCCGACGCCATGATCTCGGTGGTCTCGATGATCCGCCGCAGCTCGGTGGTCGTCTCCTTCCTGTGCGGCGCGGTGCTTTTCCACGAACGCAACCTGCGCTCCAAGGCCGTCGACCTGGCCTTCATCCTCGCGGGCATGGTCTTCCTGTGGCTCGGGTCGCGGTAATGGACGGAACTTATGCGCCGCGTTTTTCTCGTTCTTTTTCTGGTGTTTGCGGCCGGATGCGCTTCGAAGTCGGAGCTCTCGTCGCTTTTTCCGGCCGAAGTGTGGCTCGCGGCCCGGCCGCTGCCCGTTGCGCCGGATGATTTGCAGGAGCCGCTGGCGATGCTTTGCACGGGCGGCCTGCTCGTGACGACCAATTTCCGCACGCCGCATCTGCTGCGCATCTACGACCTCGGCGACGGACGTTTCCGCGATTTGATTCCCCGGGGCCGGGGTGCCGCAGAACTGCTGACGGCCACTTCGATGTGGGCGTCGGAGGATTCGCTCCGCGTCTACGACATCGATTCCCGAAGGGTGTGGAGCGCTCCCCTCGCCCGGCTTTTCGACGATGATCCCCATGCGGCCGCGGCTCCGGCTCCGGTCCGCTGCCACCGGATGACCTCCTGCGGCACCCGCACGGGCCGCCGGCTGGTTTTGGCCGCTTCGGAGGAGGAGACGGACGGCGATCTGCTGCGGCTGCTCGACGGCTCGGGCTGCGAGACGGCCCGTTTCGGTGCGTTCGGCCTGCGCGGCCGGGCGGTCGCCCCGTGCGAACTGCCCTTTGTCTTCCAGGGGGAGGCGCTCGCCGACGGCTTCGGCCGGAGGATCGTCTACGCCTCTTCGTTCGGATGTCTTTTCCGGTTCTACGCCACGGAGGATTTCGCGCAGGTGCGCCTGCTTCGGGCCTACGACTTCGGTGAGCCGCTCTGTTCGCCGGCCTCCGATCCGCAGAGCGGCATCTTCTCGGTGCGGTGGCACGACGACTGCCCGAGCGGCACGCTCGCCCTGACCGGCGACGAAAACCGTTGTTATGCGCTCTGCGAGGAGGGCAAGCGGCTGGCCGACGAGGAGTGGCGGGCGGCGACGGTCTGCGAATTCGACTGGGAGGGCAATCCCTGCCGTCTGCTGCGCCTCGACCGCCCGGTGCAGACGATCGCCTGCGACCGGGAGGGGCGGCGTCTTGTCGCCCTGGCGCTCCGCGGCGACGGCGGCTACGAGCTGCTCGCCTATCCTTTGTAGGCCGGCCCGGAGCGTATCCGGCGGGAGCGGCACCCTCCGAAGGTGCGGCCCGTGCCGAACCCTCACCCCGTATGCGAACGATCCCCGCCGGGGCTGCCGATCGTCGCAGCCCGGCGGGGATTCCGTTCGCTTGCAAGGGGCGGTCGCCCCGCAGCGCGGAGGATCAGAGAATCTTCTCCAGCATGTTCACCGTGCGGGCGATTTCGCCGTCGCTGGGCGAATAGTCCTTGAGCGCTCCGGCCAGATACTGTTCGTAGGCGTAGAGGTCGATCACGCCGTTGCCCGAGAGGTTGAAGAGGATGGTCTTTTCGGTGCCCTCCTCCTTGGCGCGCAGCGCCTCGCGGATCGTCGCGGCGATGGCGTGGGTCGACTCGGGCGCCGGAATGATGCCCTCGGTCTTGGCGAAGAGCACGCCTGCGGCCAGCGTTTCGGTCTGCGGCACCGACTGCGCCTCGATCAGACCGTCTTTGAGCAGCTGGCTGACGATCGACCCCGCACCGTGGTAGCGCAGTCCGCCCGCATGGATGTCCGAGGGCTGGAAGTCGTGGCCCAGCGTGTACATCGGGATGAGGGGCGTGAAGCCCGCCACGTCGCCGTAGTCGTACTGGAACTTTCCGCGCGTGAGCTTCGGACAGCTCGACGGTTCGACGGCCACCACGCGGATCTTGCCGCCCTCGCAGAGGTTCTTGCGCAGGAACGGGAAGCCGATTCCCGCGAAGTTGCTGCCGCCGCCGAAGCAGCCGATCACCACGTCGGGCTCGGCGTCGGCCATCTCCATCTGCGCGACGGCCTCCTGTCCGATGACGGTCTGGTGGAGCAATACGTGGTTCAGGACCGATCCCAGGCAGTAACGCGTGTTTTCGGGGTGTTGCAGCGCCATCTCCACCGCTTCGGAGATAGCCAGCCCGAGGCTGCCCGAACATTGCGGATCGCGCTCCAGCGCGGCGCGGCCCGAAGCGGTGCGCGTGCTGGGCGAGGCGAAGCATTCGGCGCCCCACGTGTTCATCATCAGACGGCGGTAGGGCTTCTGCTCGTAGCTGACCTTCACCATGTAGACTTCGACGTCGATGCCGAAGTGCCGGGCGGCGAACGCGATGGCCGAGCCCCATTGTCCGGCGCCGGTCTCGGTCGTCAGGCGGCGGATGCCCTGCTTGTAGTTGTAGTAGGCCTGCGGCACGGCCGTGTTGGGCTTGTGCGACCCGGCGGGCGAGACGCTCTCGTTCTTGAAGTAGATCTTCGCCGGCGTGTCGAGCGCCTGTTCCAGCCCGTAGGCGCGCACGAGAGGCGTCGGACGCCAGATGCGGTAGATCTCCTGCACCTCTTCGGGAATGTCGATGTAACGCTCGACGGACATCTCCTGGTCGATGAGCTCCTCGGCGAAGATGGCCGACATCTGCTCCTTGGTGACGGGCTGTTTGGTCGCCGGATGCAGCGGGGGCAGCGGCCGGTTGGGCATGTCGGCCACGATGTTGTACCATTGGGTGGGCATCTGCGCCTCGGAGAGGCAGAATTTTTTGGTTTTCATGATTTATTGGATTTTATGGGTCGCAAAAAAAAGGAAGCCCGTCGCTTACTGTCGTAAACAACGGGCTTCAGGTCTTGTCGTATCGCTTATGCACGCACGGAGCCGCACTCATTGTTCACGAGAGTCAACGAGCGCCACCACCAAGCCTGCATATTCCGTTTGCTGTTCATATCGACGGCAAATATAGCACGTCCCGCGGAAAAAAACAAATTTTCCGACCTGAATTTTCGATACCTTATATAGAGGCAATTCCTGAAAAATTGATTACCTTTGTCCGGCTTAAGACAAACAAATCCATTCTGCGATATGAATATTTCCTATAACTGGCTCAAACGTTATATCGACACCGACCTGCGTGCCGAGGAGATCGCCGCGATTCTCACGGACATCGGACTCGAGGTCGAGGGTTTCGAGAAGGTCGAGACCGTCCGGGGCGGCCTGCGGGGCGTGGTCGTGGGCGAGGTGCTCACCTGCGTCGACCATCCCGATTCGGACCATCTGCACATCACCGCGGTCGACGTGGGTGCCGGGGAGCCCTTGCAGATCGTCTGCGGCGCGGCCAACTGCCGTGCGGGGCTCAAGGTGCTGTGCGCTACGGTCGGAGCCGTCCTCTACCCCGACGGCGGCGATGAGGAGTTCAAGATCAAGCGCAGCAAGATCCGCGGCGTCGAGTCGCTGGGCATGCTCTGCGCCGAGGACGAGCTGGGCATCGGCTCGTCGCACGACGGCATCATGGAGCTGCCCGCCGATGCGCCCGTGGGCATGGCTGCCGCCGAATACCTGAAGATCGAAGACGACTTTCTGATCGAAATCGGCCTGACGCCCAACCGCGTCGATGCCGCGTCGCACATCGGCGTGGCGCGCGACCTGGCCGCCTACCTGACCAGCCGCGGAAAGAAAACCGCGGTGAAGATGCCCGACGTCTCGGCGTTCGCGCCCGACTGCCGCGACCTGCCGATCCGCATCCGCGTCGAAAATACCGAAGCCTGCCCCCGCTATGCGGGCGTCACGGTCACGGGCTGCAAGATCGGCCCCTCGCCCGAATGGATGCAGAACTGCCTGCGCGCCGCGGGCATCAACCCCAAGAACAATCTGGTCGACATCACCAACTTCGTCCTCTTCGAGCTGGGCCAGCCGCTCCATGCGTTCGACGCCCGCAAGATCGAGGGCGGCGAGGTCGTGGTGCGCACCTGCGCCGAGGGAACGCCTTTCGTGACGCTCGACGGCGTGGAGCGCAGACTCTCGGACAAGGACCTGATGATCTGCTCCTCCGAGCGGCCCATGTGCATCGCCGGCGTCTTCGGCGGACTGGATTCGGGCATCGGCGAGGAGACGACCGACGTCTTCATCGAGAGCGCCTATTTCAATCCTGTGTGGGTGCGCAAGACGGCCAAGCGCTTCGGGCTGAACACCGACGCCTCGTTCCGCTTCGAGCGCGGCATCGACCCCAACATGCAGGTCTATGCCGCCAAGCGCGCCGCGCTGCTCTTCAAGGAGCTGGCCGGAGGCCGCATCGCCAGCGACATTGAGGACCTCTGCCCCGCCCCCGCGGCCGACTTCACGTTCGATATTTCGTTCGCGCGCATCGACGCGCTCGTCGGCAAGCATATTCCCGAAGATACCGTCCGCACGATCCTTGCGGCGCTGGAGGTGAAGACGCTCGCCGAGCGGGAGGGCGTGCTGACCGTCGCCGTGCCGCCCTACCGTGTCGACGTGCAGCGCGAGGCCGACCTCATCGAGGACATCCTGCGCATCTACGGCTACAACAACGTCGAAATCCCCTCGCGCGTGCGCTCTACCCTTTCGTATGCGCCGCGTCCCGACCGCAGCAAGCTGGTGAACCTCGCGGCCGACTTCCTGACCGCCAACGGCTTCACCGAAATCATGTCCAACTCGCTGACCCGGGGGGCTTATTACGAGGGTCTTGCCGCCTGCCCCGCCGAGCGGTGCGTGCGCATTCTCAACCCCTTGAGCGCCGACCTCAACGTCATGCGCCAGACGCTGCTGTTCAACATGCTGGAGGCCGTGGCCCTCAATGCCAACCGCCGCAACGGCGACCTGAAGCTCTACGAGCTGGGCAACTGCTACTTCTACGACGCCGCCAGGCGCACCGACGAAAATCCGCTGGCGGCCTACTCGGAGCAGTACCGGCTGGCGGTGGCCGTGACGGGGCTTGCCGAGCCGCAGTCGTGGAATGCGAAACCCGCCAAGGCGTCGTTCTTCACCCTGCGGGCCGTGGCCGAGAAGCTGCTGCGCCGCTTCGGCATCGACATCTACGCCCTGGCTGCGGAACCCGTCGGAAGCGACCTGTTCGGCGAGGGCCTCGCGATGTCGCTCGGCGGCAGGGAGCTGCTGCAAATCGGCACGGTGGCTCCGCGCATCCGCCGCATGACCGATGTCAAGCAGGAGGTTTACTATATGGAGCTCAACTTCGACGCACTCGTCCGGGCGACCAGGAAACAGAAAATCGTCGCCGAGGAGCTGTCGAAATTCCCCGAGGTGCGGCGCGACCTGGCGCTGCTGGTCGACCGCAAGGTGACCTTCGCGGCGCTGCGCGAGACGGCATTCGCCACCGAACGCAAGCTGCTCAAGAGCGTGGCGCTGTTCGACGTCTACGAGGGCGACAAACTCCCCGAGGGCAAGAAATCCTATGCGCTGAGCTTCATTCTGGAGGATCGCAACCGCACGCTCGACGAAAAGACGATCGAACGCGTCATGGCCAACCTCGCGGCCCGCTTCGAGCAGACGTGCGGCGCCACGGTTCGCAGCTGAAAAAACGACGGATCATGGAACAGGACAAGAGACTGGCGGCCACGGCCCGCCTGCTGGAGGTGATGAACACCCTGCGCCGCGAATGCCCGTGGGACCGCGAGCAGACGTTCGAATCGCTGCGCAGCAACACCATCGAGGAGACCTACGAGCTGGCCGACGCCATCGCCGACCGCAACATGGAGGGCATTCGGGAGGAGCTGGGCGACCTGCTGCTGCACGTGGTCTTCTATTCGAAGCTGGGCGAGGAGGAGGGCGCATTCGACTATGCCGATGTGGCCAACCAGCTGTGCGACAAGTTGATCTATCGTCATCCCCACGTCTACGGCGACATCCATGCCAATACGCCCGATCAGGTCAAGGAGAACTGGGAGGCGCTCAAGCTGCGCAAGAAGAAGCGCAAGAGCGGGACGCTGGGCGGCGTGCCGCGTTCGCTGCCGGCCATGGTCAAGGCCTACCGCGTGGGCGAGAAGGCTGCCGCGACGGGTTTCGACTGGGAGAAAAAAGAGGATGTCTGGGAGAAGGTCCGCGAGGAGCTGGGCGAGGTCGAGTCCGAAATGAAGTCGGGTTCGCAAAAGGACCTCGAAGCCGAATTCGGCGATCTGCTCTTTTCGCTGGTCAACGCTGCGCGCCTCTACGGCATCGATCCCGAAATGGCGCTGGAGCGGACGAACAAGAAGTTCATCCGCCGCTTCAATTACATGGAGGAACAGGCTGCTTCGCAGGGTCATACGCTGCACGAGCTGACGCTCGCGCAGATGGACGGACTGTGGCAGGCCGCCAAAAAGGAGGAGTAATCGATGGCGATCATACGGAAAATCCGCGGGCACGAGCCCGCAGTGGGTGAAAACACCTTTCTGGCCGAAACGGCCGTGCTGCTGGGCGACGTGACCGTCGGGCGCGACTGTTCGATCTGGTACAATGCCGTCCTGCGCGGCGACGTGAACCGGATCGTCATCGGCGAGAGGACCAACATCCAGGACGGGGCGGTGCTGCATGCGATCTACGACGGGGCGAAACACCCGTCGCAGACGATCATCGGCAACGACGTCTCGGTGGGCCACAACGCCGTGGTGCACGGCGCCCGCATCGGCGACAACTGCCTCATCGGCATGGGGGCTGTGCTGCTCGACAACGCCGTGATCCCCTCGGGCTGCATCATCGCGGCCGGGGCGTTGGTGCTCTCCAATGCGCAGCTGGAGCCCGATTCGCTCTATGCGGGCGTGCCGGCCCGCAAGGTTCGCGACGTGAGCCCCGAGCAGCGCGACGAGATCATCCGCCGCACGGCCCGCGACTATATGCGCTACGCTTCGTGGTACACGGAGCCGGAGGAGCGGTGAAGGCCGCCCGATCCCGACAAAACCCGATCCGATGATGAAACCGCACGCACGCAACATCCTGCTCAACCTGTCGGTGGCGCTGGCCGTCAGTCTGGTGGTGAATTTCAGCTACCTGCTGCTGCTGCTCGTCGACCAGCGGGGCGATGCGCCTCCGCGTCCGCCCGAGGAGGAGACCCGCGCGGGCCGGATCGCGGAGGGAGTGCTCCGCATCTCGCCCGACGGATTCGGCTACGTGGTGTGCGAAAACGGCGACAGCCTCTACGTGCCGGTGCAGCGCATCCGCCGCATGGAGCTCGCCCAGGGCGACACGCTCGCAGCCTATGCCGCACCGCCCTTCTCGGAGGGGGCCCATCCGATGATGGGGCGTCTGCTGCGGCGCAACGGGGCGCCGTTCGACTACGGAGCCCTCTACAAACGCTCCTCCGAAGGGCTGCTGCTGGGGCTTCAGCTGCTCTACTACCTCCTGCTCTCCTTCACCCTGCTGTCGATCCTCACCCCCGTGCGCTACGACTATTCGCGCCGGCGGTTCATCGTCCGCTGCCTGTGGGGCGTGGCCGCGGCGGCGGGCCTCTACTTCGTGGCGCCCGTCACCGAATGGCGCACGGGCCGGCTGCTGTTCCACTTCATGACGCCCCGCATGCTCGACTACATGCTGCTGCTCAAGTGCTCGTTCGCCACGGTGGTGTCGGTGCTCTTCAGCTGGATCTACGTGCTGGTTTTCCGCCAGCAGGCGATGGCGATGGAGAACGAACGGCTGAAGAACGAAAACCTCACCACGCGCTACAACATGCTCGTGGGGCAGATCAACCCCCATTTCTTCTTCAATTCGCTCAACTCGCTCTCGATGCTCGTGCGCGAAGGCCACGGCGAAAAGGCCCTCACCTACATCGACCAGCTCTCCTACACGTTCCGCTACATCCTCCACAACGGCCAGTCGACGCTCATCCCGCTCGCCGAGGAGCTCCGCTTCCTCGATGCCTACGGCTTTCTGTTCCGCATCCGCTATGCCGACAAGCTCTTCATCGACGTCGACGTCGAGGAGCGCTATCGTGCGTGGCTGCTGCCGGCCCTCTCGCTCCAGCCGCTCGTAGGCAATGCCGTCAAGCACAACGCCATCACGACGGCCCGGCCGCTGCACATCTCCGTACGGGCGGCGGACGGGTGGCTGGAGGTGTCGAATCCCCGGGCGCCGAAGCTGGAGGCCGAACCTTCGACCGGCATCGGTCTGGAAAATCTGCGCAACCGCGTGCGCCTCATCACGGGCCGCGACATCGAAATCATCGACACCGCCGCGGCGTTCACCGTGCGGCTGCCTCTTCAAAATCCCGACCTATGCTCCGCGCAGTGATCATCGAGGACGAAACGGCTGCGGCGCTCAACCTGCGGGCCATCCTGCGGCGGACGGCGCCCGACGTGGAGATCGTCGCCACGCTGGAGAGCGTGGCCGAAAGCATCGGGTGGCTCGCGGCCAACGAACAGCCCGACCTGTTCTTCATGGACATCCATCTGGCCGACGGCGATTCGTTCCGCATCTTCGCGGCCGCGGAGGTGACCGCGCCGGTGATCTTCACCACGGCCTACGACCGCTATGCGCTGGAGGCGTTCCGCGCCAACGGCATCGACTACCTGCTCAAACCGCTCAACGAAGCCGACGTGGAGCGTGCCGTGACGAAGTTCCGCCGCCTGAAAGGGGGCGACCGCAGCGATTACGGCCAGCGGGTAAAGAGGATGGCTGCGGGGCGCGAGGAGACCTTCCTGATCCATGTGCGCGACCGGATCATTCCGCTGCACCGCGACCGGATCGCCTACTTCCACACGACCGACGAGCGGGTCACGGCCTGCGACTTCGACGGGACCGTCTATCCGATGGACCGCACGCTCGAAGCCTTGCAGGCGCTGCTGCCCGAGGCGGATTTCTTCCGCGCCAACCGGCAGTTCATCGTCGCGCGGCGGGCCGTGGGCGAGATCGTCGTGTGGTTCGGCAGCCGCCTCGCGCTCGCGCTCCGGGTGCCGACCCCCGAACGGATCGTCATTTCCAAGGCCCGCGTGCCCGAATTCAAGGCGTGGCTGCGGTCGGTTCGCCCGGCCGAATAGCCGCTTCGCCCTGCCGGATGGGCGTTTGGCCCCGTCGGCGGCTCTTTTTTTCCGGTGTGGCCCTACCTTTGCATCGAATCCCCGACCGAAAGGGATTCGACCCGATCGGAAAACACCATTAAAACCAAAATCATGAAAAAGAGAATTTTCGCATTTGCCGCAGCCCTCGGTCTGCTGGCAGGAACGGGCGCTTTCGCGCAGGACCGAAGCGCCCGGATGAACCCCGGAGAGCAGCGCACGCCCGAACAGATGGCCCAGCGCATGACCCAGCGCATGACCGACGAACTGGGGCTCGACAAGAGCCAGGCCGATCAGGTCTATGAGCTCAATCTGGACCAGATCCGGCAGATGCAGGCGCTGCGCGAACGGATGCGCACGACGCGTCAGGCCGAAGCCGAGAAGATGAAGGCGATCCTTTCGGCCGAGCAGTTCGCAAAGTGGTCGCAGATGCAGGGCCCCCGCCCCGGCGAACACCGTCACGACATGCACCGCGGCGGCTGCAAGGACAAACCCTGCTGCAAGGAGGGGGCGAAGGAGCGCAAATGCGACGGGAAACGTCCGTAAAGCCTCCGTTTTGACCGATTAAGCGGCCTTTGGCCGCCGGTGAGGTGTCGGTCGGGTCGGCTGACACCTCTTTTTTGCCGTTTCACCCTTCGGGCCGAGGAAGTTCGCCCGAAAAAAGCTATCTTCGCGCCTGCGAAAAACAACGCCCACGCCTTATAGAAAATGAAAAAGACACTTCTGACCTCCCTGCTTCTCTTCACGGTCGCGGCGCTCTATGCGCAGAAAGGCACCGTGACGGCCACGGTCGTCGACAGCGACACCTCGGAGACCATTGCCGGCGCCGTGCTGACCGTGGCTCCGGCCGGCGATCCCGACAAAAAACAGTATTTCACCTCGGCCTACCGGGGGGCCGTTTCGATCCCCTCGCTCCCCTACGGCGAATATACGCTTTCGGTGGCGTTTCTGGGATACAACACCCTGGAGACGACTTTCGACCTGAAATCGGCGCGCCTGCCGCTCGGCGAGCTGCGGCTGGTGCCGGGCGTTGCGATCGAAACCGTGGTCAAGGAGGTCAAGGCGCTGCGGACGTCGCAGAAAGGCGACACGGTGAGCTACAACGCCGGTTCGTTCAAGGTGGCCGCCGACGCCGACGTCGAAGGGCTCCTGAAGAAGATGCCCGGCATCACGATCACCGACGGAGCGGTCGAGGCGCAGGGCGAGGAGGTCAAGAAGGTCTTCGTCGATGGCAAGGAGTTCTTCGGCGAGGATGTCACCACGGCCATCAAGTCGCTTCCGGCCGAGGCCGTCGACCGCATCGAGGTCTACAACAAGCTGAGCGACGCCGCCGAGTTCTCGGGCATGGATGACGGCGAGGGTTTCAAGGCGATCAACATCGTGACGCACGAGAACATGCGTCAGGGGCAGTTCGGAAAGGTCTATGCCGGCGGCGGATACGATGCCGACACCCAGACCGAGGACAAATTCAAGTATCTGGCGGGCGGAAACGTCAACCTCTTCCACGGCGACAGCCGCCTGTCGCTCATCGGGCTGTTCAACAACGTCAACCAGCAGAATTTCTCGTTCGAGGACATTCTGGGCGTGTCGGGCAGCACGGGCGGCCGCGGAGGGGGGCGCCGCGGCGGCGTGGGGCAGTACATGGTGCGGCCCCAGAGCGGCGTGGCGACGGTCAATGCACTCGGGCTCAACTACTCCGACACGTGGGGCAAACGCGACCGGGTGTCGTTCCAGGGCAGCTACTTCTTCAACAACACCTCGACCGAGAACCGGTCGACGCTCGAAAAATGGTACGAGATGCCCCGGGCAGACACCCTCTCGACGCGCGGATACTCCGACACGAGGGCCTTCAACCACCGGCTGAACGCCCGTCTGGAGTGGAAGATTTCGGAGAACCAGAATCTGATGATCCGTCCGGGTTTCAGCTGGCAGTCCAACGATCCGTGGAGCCGGACCCAGGGGTGGCAGTACGGCGACCCGGCAGCCGGAGGCAGCGGATACAACCGCACCGACAACTTCAGCGATGCGACCCGCCACGGCTACAACCTGCGCACCAACGCCATTTACCGGGCCAAGCTGGGCAAGGACGGCCGGACGATCACCCTCGACGGCATGTTCCGTTATTCGGATTTCGCCAACGAGTCGGACACCTGGTCCAACATCGCCGCGCTCGCACCCGTCCGTCCGGCGGGCAGCGACATCTGGGCGTGGAACCCCGACGGTGAGTACACCGATCCCGAAACGGGCGAGGTGAAGCGTTACACCGATCTGCGCTACCTGCGCAGTCTGGCTCCGTCGTCGAGCCATTCGCTGCGCGGCGAATTCACCTACACCGAGCCGGTGAGCAAGTACGCGCAGATCTCGGTCCAGTACCGGGCGACCTACGAACATCAGGAGCGCGACAAGCAGAGCTTCGAAACGGGGGCCGACTTCACGGGCGGCACGCTCAACGCCGGGCTCTCGAACTCCTACCAGAGCAACTACCTGACCCAGCGCGCGGGTCCCGGCTTCCGCTACTCGAAGGAGCGCAATACGTTCGTGGCCAACGTCTACTACCAGCGTTCGTCGCTCGACGGACAGGTGTTGCAGAGCGGTTCGGAGAAGATCCGGCACACCTACGACAACGTGCTCTACTTCATGATGGGCCAGCTGAACATCAACCGGGAGAACATGCTGCGGCTCTTCGTCTCCTCTTATACGAACAACCCCGAGGTGACGCAGCTGCAAAGCGTCTTCGATGTCTCGGACGCACGCTACATATCGAGCGGCAATCCCGATCTGAACCCTTCGTACAACCACCGGATCAACTTCCACTACACCAATTCCAACGTGGAGAAGGGGCGCACGTTCATGTGGATGTTCTCGATGCAGGCCGCCCAGGACTACATCACCTCCGACGTGCGCTACAACGGCACGGTCGACGTGCCGGGCGTGGCGGACGACTACGCCTTCGTCCAGTATTCGCGTCCGGTGAACATGGACGGCTACTGGAACCTGATGACGCACCTGAGCTACGGCCTGCCGGTGGGCTTCCTCAAGTCGAACTTCAACGTCATGGCGGGCGTGATCTACTCCCGCATGCCGAGCCGGATCGACGGAGCGCGCAACATGACCGACAACATGGGCTACGACTTCCGGGCCGTGCTGGGCAGCAACATCTCGGAGAACGTCGACTTCACCCTTTCGTGGAACGGAACCTACAACGAGGCCAAGAACTCGCTGGCGGCCGCGGGCGACAAGAACCGCTACTTCAGCCATACGGCGCAGGGCAATCTGAAGTTCGTGCTGCCGCTGGGATTCACCGTCACGGCCAGCGCCGCCTACACGCAGTATGTGGGTTTCACCAACCGCTACAACGACGATTACCTGCTCTGCAACGCCTGGCTCGGCAAGAAGGTCTTCCGCAACCGGCGGGGCGAAGTGATGGTGGGTGTGAACGACATTTTCAACCAGAACAAGGCGTTTGTCCGGACGGTCGGCTCGGGCTGGACGCAGAATGCCACCAACAGCGTCGTCGGACGCTACTACATGGTGCAGTTCACCTACAACCTGCGCCGCTTCGGCAAGAAGGGATCGAAGAACATCCGCGACTACGAGGGGGCGGAGACCCAGAAGGCGCCGCGCGGCATGATGGGGCCGGGCCCCGGCGGTCCTCCTCCGGGTGCGTTCGGCCCGCGGTTCTGATCGGCCGGACCGGATGTGGAAAAACGCCCC
Organism: uncultured Alistipes sp.; assembly: GCA_900553175.1. Lineage (GTDB taxonomy): Bacteria > Bacteroidota > Bacteroidia > Bacteroidales > Rikenellaceae > Alistipes. The sequence goes on from USCH01000016.1 coordinate 15,784, forward strand.
CGCAACCATCGTTGCGGGGGCGTTTCACGTGCGCTGCGCCGAACGCTCGTCGGGCGGAGCGGCCCTGCGGGCCGCAGCCCATGCTATGGGGCCGGTTCCGCTGCGCCCGCCGCCGGATCGGCGGCATGTGCGGCTACTCGCTGCGGTCCGGCTGTGCGCAGCCGCACCGCCCTTCGCGGCCGATGGCCAGATGGGTGCCGATGCAAGCCAGCCCGCCGTAGATGACCGTGAGGATCGCCAGCGCCTTGATCTCGGAGAAAACCTCGGCCGTCGAGGCGCCCATCGTGCGGATGCGGATGAAGCCGTCGACGCCGTGGCTGCTGGGGAAGATCTGGCCGAATCGGTACATCCATTCGGGCATGCCTTCGCGGGGGAACGACACGCCGCTGAGCATCAGCAGCGGAATCGAAGTCCAGAGCAGCAGCAGAAGCGAGTTCTCGCGGTAGCGGAAGAGCGTCGACACGGCGATGCTCATCGCGATGCAGGCGGCCATGTAGACCGCAAGAAAGAGAATGACGGTGCCCGCGGAGCCGTTCATCGGATAGTGGAACAGCCGGTAGTGGAGCGAGAGGACGTAGAAGCAGGTTACGGCATAGATCGAGGCATAGACCAGCGCGCGGCCGAGGACGATCGGCAGCGTCGACATGCGGCGCCGCCCCGGCGGGCAGAGCTTGTGGTAGAGGCCGTGTTCGCGCCACGTGCCGCCGATCATGCCGATGCCGATGAGCATCGTCTGCTGGATGATGACCATGATGATGGCCGGCATGACGAACGTTCCGTAGCCCAGATAGGGGTTGAAGAGGTTGTGCGACTGGTAGATCACGGGTTGGGTGGTGGCCTGCGCCTGCGGGATGTTCGCCCCTTTGGCGATCAGCCGCTGGAATTCGACCATGGCGCCCGTGGTGCCGATCGAGGTCACCAGCTCCTGGAATACCTGCCGGTACATGAGGAAGTAGCTGGCGTCGCAGTAGATCGACACGACGGCCTGCTCGCCGCCCAGCAGCTTTTTCTCGTAGTTTTCGGGGATGTAGACCACGCCGTAGATCTTGCGGTCGAAGAAGAGCTTTTTGGCCTCCTCCATGTCGGCCGGTTCGTAGGCCACGAAGGTGTTCGGACCCGAATCGAACGTCTCGACGAGCGCCCGGCTGGCCGAGGTGCGGCTCTGGTCGATGACCCCGATGGGTACGTTGCGCAACACCTGCGCTCCGTAGGCCAGCGAATAGGCCGTGGCATAGATCAGCAGCGCGAAAACCAGGATCAGCAGCACGCCGTCGTCGGTGAAGATCGTGCGGTATTCGTTGCCCATCACCGTGCGCAGCTGCTGCCAGTAGGATCGTATCTGTTTCGAAAAACGGCTCATGTCACAACCTCCCCCAGAATTTTTCTTCGGTGCAGACGCGTTTCAGACGCGGCAGGCACAGAAGCGGTAAAACAACGAACAACGCCATGCATCCCAGATCGGGAAGCGAGCACACGGCCGGAGCGCCCCGCAGCATCTGGTCGACGAACAGGTCGGTGTAGTAGGTGAACGGGAAGAACTTGCTGACCGCGCGCATGGCCGGATACATGGCCATCACCGGGAACGTCAGACCCGAGAAAGTGAAGGCCAGCACCGAGTAGCCGCCGCCGAGCGAGAGCGAGAGCCGCAGGTTGGCCACCACCGAGACGATCAGCACCGAGATGGACTGATAGCTCAGGATGAAGAGCAGCGTGCCGATGAGAATCAGGGTCAGGCTGCCGTTGAGCGGCACGCCCACCACCTTGAAGATGATGAGGAACATCACCAGCGCGAGCAGGAACATGGCCGCCGTGATGGGCAGCATCTTGCCGGTGAGTGCGGCCGCCACCGAGTCGTCGGCCGTGCGGAGCCATTCGCGCGCCGTGGCGTGCTTGAGCTCGGTGCCGATCGAGAAAACCGTGGTCAGCACGACGAAGATGAGCAGCATCATGGGCATGAAGCTCGGCGAGAGGTAGTAGCCGTAGTTGATGTAGGGGTTGAAGAGCACGTGGCGGTCGAAGCGCACGGGTTGCAGCTGGGCCATGGCCTGCCGCTCGGTCAGCCCCTGTTTGGTGAGCAGCTGGATCTGGATGCCCGCCGAGAAGGTCGTCACGGCGGTCTGTATGTCTTTCGACAGAAGCCCGTTGACGGTGATGTTCGCCCCCGAGATGTAGGCTTCGAAATGCGTCTGGCGGTTGCTCAGGATGTCTTTCTCGAAAAAGGCGGGAATCTGCACGATGGCCTGGATGCGTCCCTCGCGCATGAGGCGTTCGCCCTCGTCCATCGACTGGATGCCGTAGGCGATCCGTGCCGTGGGGGTCTCTTCGATCATTTCGGTCACCTTGCGCGAGAGCGAGGAGTGGTCCTGGTCCAGTACGGCGATGGGGATGTCGCGCGCCACGCCCTTCTCGAAGAGCAGGGCGAAGAAGGCGAACGACGCCAGCGGCAGGATCAGCATGAGCGACAGGTAGATCGGCTGCCGCTTCAGACGTCCCGCCTCGCGCCGCACGACGGCCGAAGTATTGCGCAGGAAGCCCATCCCCTACCGTGCGAATTGATCCCAGTCGACCAGTACGCTCATGCCCGGGCGCAGCGTCTGGACGCCGCCGACGGGTTTGGCCTTCACGGCGAAAGTGCGGATGTCGAAACCTCCCTGCGTGCGGGTGGCCGACCAGGTGGCGAAATCGGCCTGAACGGCGATGTAGGTCACCTCGAATTCGATGTCGAGATCGAGTGCCGGAACGTAGCCGGTCATGTGCGTGCCTACCTTGATGGCCGGAAGCAGCGTCTCCTTGACGTTGAAGGTCACCCACTGGTCGCTCAGATCGAGAATGGCGACCACCGGATAGCCGCTGCCGACCAGTTCGCCCGCTTCGGCGATGACGGTCGACACTTCGCCCGTGACGGGCGAGTAGACCATGGCGTCCTCGATGTAGGATTCGACCTCGCTCACGGCGCCCTCGGCCTGACGCACCTTGGCGGCTGCGGCCTCCTTGTCCTCCTTGCGGGCGCCGTCGGCCGCCATGTCGTACTGCGCCTTGGCGGCACGTGCCGTGGCGCGCATGGCTTCGTAGTTGGCTGCCGCCTCGTCGAGTTTCTGGGCCGGAACGACACCCTGGTCGTAGAGGTTCTTGACCCGTTCGTAGGTCTTGCGGGCCAGTTCCAGTCCGGCCTGCGCCTTCTCCCACATGTTCAGCGCCGCTTCGATCTGCTGGATGCGCGCTCCGGCCACGGCTGCGGCGTCGAGGGCCGATGCGGCGCTCTTCACGGCTTCGGCCTGCCGGAGCTTGGCGTCGAGTTCGGGCGTGGAGAGCGTGTAGAGCAGCTCCCCTTTCTCCACGCGCTGGCCCTCGGCGACCTTCATGCAGTCGATGCGGCCCGGCACTTTCGACGAGGCCTTGTAGGTCGTGCACTCCACCGTGCCCTGAATGAGCATGGGGGTGCGTTTGGTGAGGAACCAACTGATCAGCGCGACCGAGAGAACGATGACCGCGACGGCAACGATGATTGCGATGATGTTGTTGCGTTTCATATGCTTCATATTTATTTTTTATCGAAGAGAATGCGGCGGGCGTCGGTGCGGCGCGCATAGGCCGGAAATTCGTCGCTGATGCCTGCCGCTTCGAGCAGCCGGGCCAGCTGTTTGTCGTAGTTGTAGGCGGCTTCGAGGCGCTGGGTGCGCACGGCGGCCAGGTTCAGCTCGGCGTCGATCAGATCCGACGACGAGGACATGCCCTCGCGGAAGGCGGCGTTCTTCATGCGCAGGTACTCCTCGGCGAATTCGAGCGACACGTCGATCGAGGCGATCTGGTTGCGGTAGTTGGCCAGCTGGTTGTAGAGCTGTTCGATGAGCACCGAGACGCCTTGTGCGGCCTGGTTCTGCAACTCGCCCACGCGGCGCGCCGTCTGCCGGGCGGCCGAGTATTTGTATTCGCGGTTCAGGCCGTCGAAAATCTTGAAATTGACGCCTACGCCCACGGCCCAGCGGGGCACCAGCCCGGCGACCTGGTAGTTGTAGAACGAACCGCCGCCCATGGCCACCACCTGCGGCAGGAAGTCGCTGCGCTGCGCGCGCACGCCCTCCTCGGCCAGCCGGCGCTTGAGCGACACCTGGTTGAGCAGCGGGTTGCGGTCGGCGGCCAGATCGCGGTAGTATGCGAGGTCCTCGATCCGCTCGACGACGAACATCGCCGTCACGGGCAGACACGATATGTCGCGTCCCAGCGTATTTTGCAGGGCGCTCGAGACGGTCTGCACCTGAAGTTCGGCGTTGGCCAGCTCGCGCTGGGCTTCGGCCATCTTGAATTCGACGTAGAGCCGTTCGCTGCGGGAGATCATGCCGTTCTTTTCGAGCGCAACGGCGTCTTCGAGGTGCTGGCGCACGCCGTCGACGACCTGCCGGCGCACTTCGACGACCTGCATGGCGAGTGCCAGGCCGAAGTAGCGTTCGACCAGTTCGGAGATCAGGCCGTAGCGCGTCTGGTTGCCCTGCTCGACGGCCGACTGCTGCTGGATCCGGGCGGCCCGGTTGGCGGCGTTGATCTTGCCGCCCAGCCAGATGGGCATGGTCACCTCGCCGCCCACGAAGCCGAAGCTGCGGTCCTGGACCTTGAGGAACCAGTCGGCGTCCATCACCGGGGCGATGAGCTGCTGGATGCCCTGCAGCAGGGCGGGATCGGTAATCATGCCGCTGCCGAGCAGTTTGCCCGAGAAGTCGCGGACGGGGGCCTTCATGTCGTTGAGATCGAATCCGATGTCCTTGCCCATGTAGGTGTAGGCGCCCGTGACGCCGATCTTGGGCATGCGCAGACCGATGGCGGCCCGGCGCTCCTGAACGGCCGCCTTCTCCTCGTAGGCGGCGGCTTTCATCGCGGGATTGTCGGTGAGCGTGACGGCGATCGCATCTTCGAGCGAAAGCGCTTCGGGGCCTTGGGCCGCCGCACTCCCGCCGGCGAACAGAGCCGCCGTCAAGGCGATCCTGACTGCTATTTTCATATCACTCATAAGTTTACCGTGCAAATATATAAAAGTATTGCGGAACATGGAATCCCTTTACCGGCCGTTTCGGCCAATTTTAGCCATTCGGGACACAAATAGTGCCCTTTTCATTCATCGCAGATGGTCGTTCGCCGCCCTTACGCCGTCGGCCAGCTGCGGAAAGACCCGCACCTCCACCCCCGCCTCGCGCAGCGTGAGCGCCCCGCGGCACCGCACGAAGCGGTCGGGTTCGTAGAGCGCGAAGACGACCCGGGCGAATCCGTGGCGCAGAATCATCTGCGTGCAGCTTTCCGGTTCGCTCGCCCGCTGCGAGCAGGGCTCCATCGAGGAGTAGATCGTCGCGCCGCGCAGCTCGGCCCCGGCCGCCAGGGCCTTGGCCACGGCCTCCTGCTCGGCGTGGTGCGTGGGCGAGGTTTCGCGGGTGTGTCCCCTGAAAACGGCGCCACCGCGGGTGACGACTACGGCTCCGACGCAGTAGGAGGTCGCACTCGGTGCCGCACGCAGCCCTTCGTCGACGGCCATCCGCAGGTAGCGGAGGTCTTCGGCTTCGGTGTCGGGCCGCAGGGTCCAGGTCGCTGCCTCCATCGCGCCGAACCGCTCGCGCCGGCAGGGCGTGCCGGCCGGGGGGGCGAAGGCGAACCGCGCCCCGCCACGCTCCGCTCCGAGCCGCAGCGCGGGGTTGACGGCCAGCCGCAGCGTGTCGGCCATCCCCTCCCGGAGAAACAGGTGCAGCGTCTGTGCACCCCCTTCGACGAAAAGACGCTCCACGCCGCGTTTTTCCAGTTCGGTAACCACGAGCCGTGCCGAAACGGGCCGTTCGGTGCGGATTACGGTCGCAAGGTCGTTCCATTCGGACCGTTCCTGCGTTCGGGTGAAGACATAGCGCTCGGCATCGCCCTCCGTGAAGAAACGCATGCGGGCGTCGAGGCGTCCCGAGGCCGAGACGACGACTTTGGCGATGTCGGGCCGCAGTCCCGCGGCCCGGCGGCGGGCGCGCAGTGCCTCGTCGCGCACCGTGAGGGCCGGATCGTCGCGGCGCAGGGTTTCGGCGCCCACCAGAATGGCGTCGTGGGCGGCGCGCAGACGCTGCACTTCGGCCCAGTCTTCGGGCGTGGAGATCAGGAGCCTGCGGGAGGTGTTGTCGTCGAGGTAGCCGTCGGCCGTGACCGCGGCGGAGAGGGTTATTCGCATCGTTTCAGCGTCAGAAGCGTGATTTGGGGCCGGGCGCCCAGACGCATGGGATAGCCCACGCAGCCCGTGCCGTCGTTGATGTAGAGCGTGCGTCCGCCGCGCTCGTAGCGTCCGCTCCACCGCTCGTAGAGCCAGCTCGCGGGCGACCAGACCCAGCGGCCGATGCGGATTTTCATCTGCATGCTGTGGACGTGTCCGGCGAGGGTCAGATCGCCGTAGCCCGCTGCCGCGATCTGCTCCCACAGCTGGGGCAGATGGACCAGCGTGAGGTTGTAGAGCGAGTCGGGAACCGCGCGGTAGACCCGCTCCAGGTCGGCGGGCGGCAGCTCGGCGTCGTGGCGCCGGCGCCCGATTCCGGGGTCGTAGGCGATGCCCGAGAGCGAAATGCTGTCGCCGCCGCGGTGCAGGTAGACGGTCTCGTCGTTCAGGACGCGCCACCCCATCGCCCGCTGCCGCTCCAGCAGGCATTCGAGACTTTGCGGGCGGGGCAGCGCCGCCGTGTCGCGGATGTAGGCGCCCGAGTCATGGTTGCCCGTCACGGAGAAGACCGGCGCGGGCAGGCGTGCGAGCTGCCGCATGGCCGCCGAATCCAGCTCCGTGCAGCGGATGTTCACCAGATCGCCCGTGAAGACCACCAGGTCGGGGTGCAGCGCCGCGACCGTGTCGACCAGCCGGCCGAGCTGCCTTTCGGTGTGCACGAACGTTCCGAGGTGGATGTCGGAGAGCTGCACGATCCTCACTCCGTCGAAACCCTCCGGCAAGCGGTCCGAGCAGAGGCTCTCGCGGTCGACGCTCAGCCGCGTGCGGCCCGCGGTGGCTCCGGCGATCAGCACGGCGGCGAGGGCTGCCGAGAGCAGAAGGCCCGGGATGCGCAGCCGCAGCAGCGCGAAGAGGTAGTACGCCATCCGGGGCAGCACGGCGGCGATCCACACCCAGACGATCCACATCAGGGCGATCATCCAGCCGGTGGAGTTGTCGCGCATGACCCATCCCGACACTGCGGAGATCAGAGGCGGCAGGTCGGTCGCGACGATCCAGGCGGCCAGCGCCCGGAAACGGCCGGCCGGCATGCCGCGGCGCTTCATGCACCGCAGATACGCCGCGTCGGCGGCCATGAAAACGAGTACCAGTCCTGCCAGAATCGGAAGCATGATCATCTTCTACACCTTAATAATTATTATGCGCCGGCCCTGCGCCTCGGAACGCCGCGATCGGGGTCCGTGTCCGGGCGCAGGCCGATGCCCTCCGCAAAGATAGCGATTTTCGCGCTTCGCAGCTGCAAAATCAAATTCCGTGCGCATTTCTTTGGCATATTACTTGCTAAATGGCGGTTGAATATTAACTCGTTGTGTCCCAAAAACAAAACACGACCGTAATAGAGATCAATTTCTAAAACCAAATTTATTCGGCTTATGAAAACATTCAGACTTTCGATTGTGGCTCTGTTGCTTGCACTCTCCGCATCGGCCCAGCGTCACTCGGGCAATGCCCGGAACGGCGAGTATTCGCCGACGGTCTATCTCATCTCGACCTACGAGGTGGATACGATCTACAACTGCGGATGTTCGGCACGCGAAGCCGCCGCGCTCAACCGCATGGCGGTCTCCAACGCGACACAGGACTACACGGATACCCACCGGCCCGGATTCCAGCAGGTGGAGAAGCCTCAGTTCGTCTTCGCCTCGAAGAACAACCGCTTTTCGTTCGCCATGGGCGGATACGTCAATCTGCGTGCGGGTTACGGCTTCGAGGGCATATCGGACAACATCGATTTCGTGCCCTACGACATTCCCATCCCCGGCAATTACGACACCAAGCAGAAACTCATGATGGATGCTTCGACTTCGCGCATCTTCGTGAAGGCCATCACCAACACGCGCGGTCTGGGCCGGGTCGTGGCGTTCATGGACGCCGACTTCCGCGGCGGCGCCGAGGGCAGCTACACGCCCCGCGTGCGTTCGGCCTACGTTTCGTTCCTGGGCTTCACCTTCGGCCGCGACGTCACCACCTTCTGCGACCTTCAGGCTGCGCCCACGACCGTCGACTTCCGCGGCCCCAACGCCTACAACCTCAATTTCGCCACGATGATCCGCTACGAGGTCGACTTCGCCCGCGACCACATGACCTTCGGCGTCGCAGCCGAAATGCCCCGCGTGAGCGCCATGTACAACGACTACTATGCGCCGCTCAAGCAGCGCGTGCCCGACGTGCCGGCCTACCTCCAGGTGTCGTGGGGGCCGGAGCGCGACAGCCACGTGCGTGCATCGGGCGTCGTCCGCAACATGTACCTCCACCACACCGCCACGGGCAACAACACCTCGCTGCTGGGTTGGGGCGTACAGCTGAGCGGCCGCATCAAGGTGGCCCGTCCGCTGGTGCTCTACGCCAACGGCATCTACGGCAAGGGCATCACCCCCTACATTCAGGACCTGACGGGTTCGGGTCTCGACTTCGCGCCCAATCCCGAGAATGCCGAAAAGATCCAGACCACGCCGATGTGGGCCTGGCAGGCTGCCGCGCAGATCAACCTTTCGCGCCGGCTCTTCATCTCGGGCGGATACTCGACCGTCCGCGTTCAGGAGAACCACGGATACTATTCGCCCCAGGAGTACAAGCAGGGCCAGTATATCTTCGGCAATATCTTCTATGCGCTCACTTCGCGCTGCAAGATCGCGGCCGAGTATCTCTACGGTACGCGCAAGAACATGAACCACGACCAGAACCACGCCAACCGCGTGAACGTGATGGTGCAGTACAATTTCTGACCGGCTCCCGGGCCGGAACGGCTGCGGACGGCGCTTTCGGGCGCCGTCCGTCTTTTTTGCGGTCAGCGCAGCGCCGGACCCGGCTCCGAAGCCGCGGCGGTCTCCTGCCGGTCCGGTCCGCCGAGGCGGTGCCGGAACTCCTGCGGCGAACATCCGGTCATGCGCCGGAAGAAGCGGCAGAGGTAGGAGGCGTCTTCGAAGCGGAACCTGACGGCGATTTCGGCGACGGAGAGCTGCGTGTCGGTGAGCAGCTCCTTCATCTCGACGATGAGCTGCTGGTCGATCAGGGATTTGGGCGACGAGCCGTAGGCGCGGCGGCATACCTTGTTCAGGTAGTCGGGCGTGATGTTCAGGGCCTCCGCATAGAATTTCACGGAGCGCCGGGTCGACACGTGGAGCGTCAGCAGCGACCAGAAGCGGCAGGTGATGGCCCAGGCCCGGTCTTTGCGGCCCGGGGTGTTCAGACCGGCGGTGCGGGCGAGCTCGGTGCCGACGGCGACGAACAGGTTGTAGGCGTTGTTGTTGAGCAGCGCGGTGCGGTCGGCGCCGCCGATGTGCGTCAGGATCCACTCCATCTGCCCCATCCACTCCTCCGCGAGCTGCCGCTGCCGGGGCGACAGCCTCAGAATCGGCTCGTGGTGGAGGTGCTCCCAGAGAGCCATGCTATTGATCTTGTAATAGGCCGTTTCGATCATGGCCTCCGAAAGGGAGACGTAGGAGGCGGCGAAACCGGGCGACACCCCGGTCACCGAACAGTAGACGTCCGAGGTGAGGATGAGCAGGTCGCCCCCGCGGAAGATCGTTTTCCGCATGCCGACCGACACCTGCGCCCGGCCCCGCAGACAGAGCAGAAAGAGGCATCCGCCGGTTTTTATGCTCCGGCCGACGCTCGTTTCCCAATGGGTCGTGCCGCTCGTCTCGTTCGGATAGGTCGATTCGGTCATGCCGCAAAGATAGGCAAAAATCGGCTCCGGCGTCGGCGCGAGTATCGAAAAGCACCCGTATCGGCCGGAAAAGTACCCGGATGTGCGCGGTCGAAGCCCTAAATTTGCGGCGTCGATTCACAAGGAAGATGAAAAGCAGAAATCTCGACAGAGACAGACTCGATTTCGCCGACGGCAAGATAGGACCCCTGTTCCGGGCCCTGTTTTTCCCGACGCTCGTCGGCATGATTTTCAACTCGGCGCTCACGCTCATCGACGGGATTTTCGTCGGGCGCGGCGTGGGAGCCGAGGGCATCGCCGCGGTGAACATCGTGGCTCCGGTTTTCATGGTCGTGACCGGCATCGGACTGATGCTCGGCATCGGCTCTTCGGTGGTGGCCAGCATCCGGCTCGCCGAAAACCGGGTGAAGGCCGCACGCATCATCATGACGCAGGCGTTCGCGGCCGGGCTCCTTTCGGTCGGCCTCGTATGCGTCGGGTGTCTGCTGCGCACGGAGCCGATCGTCCGTGCGCTGGGGTGCAGCGCTTCGCTGGAGGAGAATGCCGTGAGCTACCTGCTCTGGCTGCTTCCCGGGTTCGCGTTCCTGTTCGTGGAGTGCGTGGGCATGATGCTCATCCGCCTGGACGGATCGCCCCGCTACGCCATGGCGGTGCAGATCGCGGCGGCGGTCGTCAATATCGCGCTCGACTGGTACATGGTCTTCCCGCTGGGCTGGGGCGTGAAGGGCGCGGCGCTGGCCACGTCGATAGCCTGCGCCGTCGGCGGGGCGATGGTCCTGCTCTATTTCTTCCGGTTTCCCGACAAACTGCGGTTTTATCCGTTGAAATGCTCGCTGACCTCGCTGCTGCTGACCCTGCGCAACACGGGCTATATGATCCGGCTCGGATTCGCCACCTTCATGACCGAACTGGCCATGAGCGTGATGATGCTCACGGGCAACTACATGTTCATATCCCTGCTGGGCGAAGACGGAGTCGCCGCATTCGCCATCGCCTGCTATCTCTTTCCGATCGTTTTCTCGATCAGCAACGCCGTCGCCCAGTCGGCGCAGCCGATCATCAGCTTCAACTACGGGGCGCACCTGCACGACCGGGTGCAGGGGACCCTGCGCGTGTCGCTGCTGACGGCCGTGGCGTGCGGCGCGGCGGTGACCGCATGCCTGTGGCTGGGCGCCGGGGAGATCGTCGGCCTGTTTCTCGACCCCCGGGAAAAAGCCTACGGCCTGGCGGTGGAGGGGCTGCCGCTCTTCGCTCTGTGCGCCGTTTTCTTCGCGGTGAACATCGCATTCATCGGCTATTACCAGAGTGTCGAGAGAGCGGCGCTTTCCACCCTGTACACCCTCCTGCGCGGCGTCGTGTTTCTCGTGCCGAGCTTCCTGCTGCTGCCCCGTCTGATCGGCGTTCCCGGACTGTGGCTCGCCATTCCCGCCGCGGAGCTGGCCACCTGCGCGGTGATTCATGTCCGGTATTTCGGCCTAAAACGGCTGCGGAGGTAGGCGCCCGGGCTCCGGAGACCGCTTTTCGGCGGAGCGCATTCCCGCAGCGTCCTGTCCGGCGGAGATGCCGCCTGCGCACCCGAAGCATCGGACGGGGCCGCTCTGCGCTGTGCTGCGGCGCGGATTCCGGTTAAGTTTTCATTAAACTTCGCCGCCGGGAATCCGGACCTGCGTTATTTCGACTATTTTTGCGCCGAAACCGATTTCACGGAGAACGATGGATGCGGAAACCAGAATACTGGTCGTCGATGACGAGGAGACGCTCTGCGAGGTGCTGCGCTTCAATCTGGAGGCGGCCGGTTATGCGGTCGATGCGGCGTACAGCGCCGAGGAGGCCCTGACGTTCGATCTGACGAAATATTCGCTCATCCTGCTCGACATCATGATGGAGGAGATCAGCGGGATTCAGATGGCGCGGATTCTGAAGGGCAACCGGGCGACCGCCTCCATCCCCATCATCTTCTGCACGGCCAAAGACTCGGAGGACGACATGGTGGCCGGTCTGGACCTGGGGGCCGACGATTACATCGCCAAACCCTATTCGATCAAAAACCTGCTGGCCCGGGTGCGGAGCGTGCTGCGGCGAACGGAGGGCGCGTCCGCACCGAAGAGGGACGGCGCTGCCGGTCCGGCTTACGGCGCTCTTGCCGTCGACCTGCACCGGAAGCAGTGCACGATCGACGGCCGCGAGGTGCCGATGCCCCGCAAGGAGCTCGAGATTCTGACCCTGCTGCTCGGACACCGCGGGCACGTCTTCTCCCGCGAAGAGATCATCGCCCGGGTCTGGCCCGGTCAGAGCGTGGTGCTCGACCGTGCGGTGGATGTGAACATCACGCGCCTGCGCGCCAAACTGGGCGCTTACGGCAAACACATCGTGACCCGTTCGGGCTATGGCTATGGCTTCATGGAGTAAACCGACCTTCCACCGCAGGCTCTTCCTCTGGCTGCTCTCCTACTCGTGGCTCATGGTGCTCTGTTTCGCCGCGTTCCAGTACCACCGCGAACGGAGGTTCAAGGCCGAGGAGCTGAACGGCCGGCTGCAGGCCGTCAATGAGGCGCTGCTCGCGGCGGTCGACGGCGCGGAGAGCGTCGTCCGGCCCGAAAACCTGCCGCAGACGGAGGGGCTGCGCGTCAGCGTGATCGATTTGCAGGGACGGGTCCTCTTCGACAACTCGCTCGATTCCCTGCCGGCGAAAAACCACCTCGAAAGGGAGGAGATCGCAGCCGCCCTCGAACACGGTTCGGGATACACGATCCGGCGGCACAGCGCAAGCACGGGCCGGACCTATTTCTACTCCGCCCGCCGGGGAAAGACACGGATCGTCCGCACGGCCCTGCCCTACTCCGTGCCGCTGCGGGAGCTGCTCCGGGCGGACTACGGATTCCTCTGGTTCATGATCGGCATCACGTCGGCGATGAGCCTGCTCGGCTATTTCGCCACGCGCCGCGTGGGGCTCCACGTCTCGCGACTCAACCGTTTCGCCGAAAGGGCCGAACGCGGCGAGCGCATCTTCGACACGGAGCCTTTCCCGCACGACGAACTGGGCGACCTGTCGAACCACATCGTGCGCCTCTACGCCCGCCTGCAGCAGGCCGTCGCCGACCGCGACCGCGAGCACCGGATCGCCCTGCACGAGGAGCAGGAGAAGATAAGGATCAAGAAACAGCTCACCAACAACATCAATCACGAACTGAAAACTCCGGTCGCGTCGATGCGCGCCTGTCTCGAAACGCTCATGACCCACAAGGACCTCGCGCCGGAGAAACGCGACGAGTTCATCGCCCGGTGCTATGCCGGCTGCGAGCGGCTGAAGAATCTGCTGGACGATGTGTCGCTCATCACCCGGATGGACGACGGCGGCGGGGCGATTGCGAAAACCGAGGTCGACCTGCGGGAGATCATCGCCGAGGTGTGCGACGAGTTCCGCCCGGAGGCGGCGGAAAAAGGGGTCGGAATTCTGAACGGGGTCTCCGCCGGAATCCTCCTCCGGGGCAATGCCGCCCTGCTGGCATCCGTTTTCCGCAATCTGATCGGGAATGCCCTGGCGCATTCGGGATGCCGCCGGATCGAAATCCGGCAGCTCGCGTCGGACGGAGAGACGGTTGCGCTGTCGGTCGCCGACGACGGCTGCGGCGTGGCCGAGGAGCATCTGCCGCACCTGTTCGAACGCTTCTACCGCGTGGACAAGGGGCGGTCGCGCCAGGCCGGAGGCACGGGGCTGGGGCTCTCCATCGTCAGAAATGCCGTTCTGTGGCACGGCGGCGACATTTCGGTGGAGAACCGGCGCGGCGGCGGGCTGCTGTTCCGCATTACGTTGAAAAGATAGCAAGCCATGTGGAGATCGTATGCGCTTCTTTCCGCCCTGTTCGCCGCCCTGACGGCCATCTTCGCCAAGATCGGCGTCAGGGGGCTGGACTCCGATCTGGCCACGGCCATCCGCACGACCGTGGTCCTGTTCCTGACGTGGGGCATCGTCATCGCGGCCGGCGAGGCTTCCTCGATCCGCACCATCGGCCGGACCTCGTGGACGTTTCTCATCCTGTCGGGGCTGGCGACGGGATTGTCGTGGCTCTGCTATTTCAAGGCCCTCTCCCTCGGCGACGTTTCGCGCGTGGCTCCGATCGACAAGCTGAGCGTGGTGTTCACCATACTGCTCGCAGCCCTTCTGCTGAAGGAGCCCGTAACGCCCCGAACCTTGCTCGGCGGAGCGCTGATCGCGGCCGGAAGCGTCATCATGCTGATAAGATGAGGCGGAGGGTGCTTTCGGGCCGCTGTAACAAAAGATTAAACGCCGTGAAATATTTATGAAATGTCCGTGCGCTTATTTTGGGCCGTGAAACCCAAATAAGCGCTTTATGGATCCTTTGTTTCTGTGCGTGGTCGCCTTCCTGTTCCTGCTGGCGATCTTCGATCTTTCGGTCGGCGTGAGCAACGACGCCGTGAATTTTCTCAACTCCGCCATCGGCTCGCGGGCAGCGTCGTTCCGGCGCATTCTGATCGTCGCCTCCGTCGGCGTCTTCATCGGGGCGGCCATGAGCAACGGCATGATGGACATCGCCCGCCACGGCATCTTCCGTCCCGAACATTTTTCGTTCTACGACCTGATCTGCATCTTCATGGCGGTGATGGTGACCGACGTCATCCTGCTCGACGTGTTCAACACGCTGGGCATGCCGACCTCCACGACGGTCTCGATGGTCTTCGAACTGCTCGGCGCGACGTTCGTCGTCTCGCTGCTCAAGATGGCTTCCGACAGCACGGGCTTGGGATTCAGCGATCTGCTGAACACCGAAAAGGCGCTCTCCGTGATTCTCGGGATCTTCCTCTCGGTGGCCGTCGCCTTCTTCTTCGGCACGCTCGTGCAGTTCCTCGCCCGAATGATCTTCTCGTTCAACTACCGAAGCCGGCTGAAAGGAAAGATCGGCATCTTCGGAGGTCTGTGCATCACGGCGATCGTCTATTTCCTGCTCATCAAGGGGGCCAAGGACCTCACCTTCATGACCCCGGAGGTCAAGGCCCTGATCCGCGAACACACGCTTCCGATCCTCGGCGTCTGCTTCGCCGGCTCCGCCCTCGTCATGCAGCTGCTGCACGCGCTGCATGTGAACGTGCTGAAGGTCATCGTGATGACGGGCACCTTCGCGCTGGCCATGGCGTTCGCGGGCAACGACCTGGTGAACTTCATCGGCGTGCCGCTCTCGGGGCTGGCTGCCTATCGGGACTATGCCGCGAACGGCGCCCACGACGCCCACGGCTTTCTGATGGATTCGCTCAACGGTCCGGCCGACACGCCGCTCGTGTTCCTGGTCGGCGCGGGCCTGATCATGGTGCTGTCGCTCGCCACCTCGAAAAAGGCCCGCAACGTCACGAAAACCGAAATCGGACTGGGCAGCCAGCATGCGGGCGAGGAGATGTTCGGCTCCTCGCGGCTGGCCCGGCGTCTGGTGCGGTGGACGCTTTCGGCCTTCGCATGGATCCGCCGCGCAACCCCTCGCCGCATCCGGCTCTGGTTCCGCCGGCGTTTCGATGCGGAGCAGAGCATCCTGGAGCCGGGCGCGTCGTTCGACCTGATTCGCGGATCGGTGAACCTCGTGCTTGCGGGAGCGTTGATCGCGCTGGGCACCTCGCTCAAACTGCCGCTGTCGACCACCTTCGTCACCTTCATGGTCGCCATGGGGTCGTCGTTGGCCGACCGTGCGTGGGGACGCGAGAGCGCGGTGTTCCGCATCACGGGGGTGATTTCGGTCATCGGCGGATGGTTCCTCACGGCCGGAGCGGCCTTCATCGGTGCGGGAATCATCGTGTTTTTCATGCACTGGGGCGGAGTATGGGTCATGTCCGCGTGCGCTGCGCTCACCGTCTTCCTGCTCGTGCGGAGCAACCGCCGTTTCCGGGCCAGGAAGAGCGAGGAGGAGGGCGACGCCCTTTTCCAGACCATCCTTTCGACCGAGGACGACACCCGCACCTGGGACCTGCTGCTGCTCTACATGACCGAACAGCAGCGGAAATTCATCCTCTTCGCCGCTGCGGGCTACCGCACCATCACCGATGCGTTCATCCGCGAGGCGGTCCGCACGCTCGATAAGGCCGAGGGCGATCTGGCGCGGCAGAAGGAGCTGCTGAAGAGCGCCCGGCGCAAGGAGACGCTGTGTCTGCGCAAGGTGAACCGGGAGGTGGCGATCGAAAAGAGCGCCTGGTTCCATCTGGCCAACGACTGCTGCATCTCGATGCTCTACAACCTGCGGCGCATCAACGAGGTGTGCAAGGAGCATGTCGACAACAACTTCCTGCCGCTCGCCCCTCATCATGTCGCCGAGTTCCGGACCGTGCGCACGCAGGTCGCCGCGCTGTTCGACGACACGCTGGCCGAGCTCGGGACCTCCGGAATCGGAAACATCCCGGCGCTGCGGCAGCGTTGCGACGACATCAAATGGCTGATTTCCGGCATGTACCACAAGCTGCACGACCGGCTGCACGAGGGCGATCCGTCGGCCATGACCGTGCTGTACGTCTATCTCAACCTGCTTCAGGAGACCCGGGAGATGGTGGCCAATCTGCGCAAATACCTGCGCGCCTATGCCAAGCTCCGCGATACGGAGTTCTCCGGCAGCCGGATTCCCGAATACGCGGCATCGGATTCCGAAAACGAGTGACGGAGCCGAACGAGGCCGTCCGGATGCCTGCGCTTGCGGCGGTGCCCGCACCTTGTCGGGAAGCTGCGAGGGCGCCGGAGCTTTCCGGAATCGCATTGCGGAAGAATCTGCCTTCTCGGCCGCTCGGCCCGCCCCGATCATTCGGGGCGGGCTTCGCCGGTCCGGGCGTCCGGGGCGTCGATGCGAAAATCGCTCTCCGGAACGGTTAAAGTGTCGTGAAAAATTTGGAGTTTCGATTTTTTCATCTATCTTTGCACTCGCAAACGCGCAATTTGCGGAAATAGCTCAGTTGGTAGAGCGCAAC